>JANWWR010000084.1 GCA_025055835.1 Gemmatales bacterium
TACTTCTTTCCGCGGTCGGCGGTCTGCCGGGCCCGCAGTTGGCTGAGGCGAATCTCCACGCCGAGGCGAGCATAGGCCACGGCCAGCAGGTCGGCTTCCCCGACAAACCGGCTGCCCTCGTCGAGACGGCGGCGGGCGTCCAGTTCCAGTTCCCGGTGGACCAGCACGGCGTGAGTGAAAAGCCGATCCGGTTCCGCATCCGGTTTGAGCGTCAGCATCTCCGCATCGAACCAGCGGTCGAGCCAATCCAGGGCCGGTTCGATGGCCAAGCGATCCTCTCGGGATGCCGTCAGCACCACGTCCCGCATCCGCCGCATCCGTTCGGCGTAGTCCGCGAAAAGCCCGGGAATCTGCTGCGGATCGTTGGCCAGATATGCAGCAATCTCGGCCCGACGGCAAGCCAACTCGTCCGCTGGATCAATGGCTGGTTTCTTGTCGGGTGCAGGCAGCCTCTTCCAGGCCGTTTCCACTTCGTTGATCCGGTCCAGGTGCGATTTAGCCGCTCGGCGATGCGACACGACGGAGGCCGAGGGATCCCACTCCGCGTGGAACCAGCGCTTCGACCACAGCAGCGGTTCCGAAATCAGGCACTCGCCCTTCCGAAAAGCTGTGAGCCGGTCAGTGTAGCCATCCCGGCAGACCGCAATCAGCGTTTTGCGGGCTTCGCCGACGCGGCTTGGGTCGGCCTTCTGGAGTTCGAAGAGTTGCAGTTTGGCCAGAGCGATGCAGTAGTCCGCTTCGAACAGTTCGCTACCGCCAAGCTCAGGCTTCGCCTCCTTCCGGCGTTTTTCGAAGTCCCGCACGGCGGTAGCCCGCTCCATGAGATATTCCCAGCCCTTGCCGCGGTCTTCGTTGCGTTGGCAGGTGTCGAGGTAGGCGGCGACAAGTCGGCGATCCCAGCGCAGCAGTTCCGCTGTGGAGCAAAGCCCCTGGGAGTAGCGTTTCTGGGCTTCTTCCCGACCGCGATGAGCCACAGCCAGACGGTCTTCGAGCAGGATCGTAGCCGCCCTGAAGTCCTTGCCTTTTTCCGCTGGGGGAGCCGACGGCACGAGTGCCGGCTCCGGTCGCGGGGCCTCGGCTGGTCCCTGGATCCATCCCGACAGCACGAGCAACAAAAGCGTCACGATGGCGTTCCTCCGGAATGCGGACGCGGGAAGCAGCCGGACTACTCGCCGGGCTTCTTGACCACTTCAATCTGCTCGGGGCCTTCGACCCGAATCTGCGGCTTGTTCTGGTAGAGCGTCACCTTGCCGGTCACACGAATGGTTTTGCGATGATAAAACGTCTTGGGATCGGCCACGCCGGCCTTGGCGAATTTTTCCTGCAATTTCCCATCAATGACGATGGTGAAGTTCTTGTCGCTGCGGAAATTCTCCTCGGAATTCAGGAAGAAAAGTTTGTTTCCACTCCGGGTTTCACCGACGGACTTCACCTGCATTTCCACGGTGACTTCCTGACCGACTTTCTTGCCGGCTTCTTCGACGGAAATCGGCTTTTCCTCGGCTGCGGCCACAGGCAAGTAGAACAGAACAAACAGCAAGATGGCTCCGCGACGCATGAGGCACCTCCCAGCTACCAGCCCGTCATAGTTGGAGATTTTCATAGCGAACCCGGACGCCATCGGCGAACGGTGCCGGAATGACAGCGGTACTGGCGGAACCCCGGTGCGAGGTGGTAGAGTGTTCGTCTGGGGGGCGTGGGGTCCTCTTCGGCAAGGTGACGGATCATGGCCCGGCTTGTGACGGTGCGTGGCATCGGAGATAGTCCCCAGCAATTTCCTCTGGACCGCGATGAGATCGTGCTGGGCCGGATGTCCAGCGTCGATCTTCGCCTGGAATCCCGCGAAGTCAGCCGCCTTCATGCCCGCATCAGTCGCGTCAACAATCGCTTCTTTCTCGAAGACCTCGGCAGCAGCAACGGCACCTTCGTAAACGGAATGCGGGTTCAGCAGCGGATCGAGTTGCGCGAGCAAGATCAAATCCGCATCGGACCGTTCGTCCTGCGCTTCGAGGAATCGGAGGCTGGAGAAAGCCAGCCACTCATCCGGGCCGAGGTCACGGTCCATTCGTCCAACGTCGATCTGTTTCGCCTGGATGCCGAACGCAAGTTGAAAGCGGTGCTGGAAATCTCGCACCAGTTATCCGGCTCGCTGGACCTGGACGCCATCCTTCCTCGGCTGCTGGACGCGCTCATGCGGTTGTTCATGCAGGCGGATCGCGGGCTGATCCTCCTTTGGGAAAATGGCCAACTGATGGCCCGGGCGTCGGTCAGCCGGGACGAGGCTCGGGACGGCCCGGCTTACAGCCGTTCGGTGGTTCGTCGCGTGCTCGAGGAGGGCGTCGGACTGGTGGCGGAGGACGTGGCCGGCGATTCCCGCTTCGACATGATGCAGAGCGTCAACCGGCTCAACGTCCGATCTTTTCTGTGTGTCCCGCTGAAGACCTCCGAAGGCAGACCGCTGGGTGTCGTGCAGCTGGACACGTTCCGCCTCGGGCAGCCGTTTACCAAAGACGACTTGCACTTGGCGACCGCATTGGCCCTGCATGCGGGGGCTGTTATCGAAAACGCCCGGCTGCATGCCGAACTGCTCCGGCAGGAACGGGTCCAGCACGAGCTGATGCTGGCCCGCAAAATCCAGGACGGCTTCCTGCCCAGCGACTTCGATCAGGTGCCGGCAGGGTTGGAACTGTATGCTCGGGTCTGCCCCGCCACGGAAGTCAGCGGCGATTTCTACGATTTTCAGCAACTGTCGCCGACACGCCTGGCAGTCACCGTCGCTGACGTAGTGGGCAAAGGCATCCCGGCCGCGCTGTACATGACGGCCACGCGGACTCTATGCCGTCACTTGGCGACCACGGCCCCAAGCCCTGCCGTCCTGTTCGACCAGCTCAACGCCGTGCTCTACGAAGACAATCAAACGATGATGTTCGCCACGGTCCTGCACGGCGTGATTGACGCACCCAGCGGCGAAGTGGTGTTGGCATCGGCAGGACATCCGACGCCACTGCTGCGACGGCGGAACGGCGTCGTCGAACACGTCGTGGCCCGGCCTGGCCGACCGATCGGGGCCTTTCCCATGCCGGTGCAATCGGAAAACGTCCGCATCCGCCTTGAACCCGGCGATACCCTGCTGCTCTTCACCGACGGCGCGATCGAGGCCCCGCATCCCGTCACCCAGGAGCGTTTCGGCATTGAACGCCTTGCTCAGTATTTCGGCTCCCTACCTGCCCATCAAACGCTGGAACAGTGGTGCGACCGCATCCGTCGAGAAGTGGCAGACCACACCCGCGGCTCCGGACAGGGCGACGACATCACGCTGCTCCTGCTTCGCCGCGTTGCGGTGTAGTGGCAAAGGACCAGGCACGTGCCTATAATTTCACATCATGCTGAAGCCTGCAAAAGCTGCGAAGTCCGTGAAAAAGCCTGACGGGGACCTGGAAAAACGCCTCGCTGAGGTCGAACGCCGCTTCGTGGACCTCTGGGGCGACATGAGTTCCTGGTGGGGCGTCAGCCGAACGATGGCCGAGATCCACG
>JANWWR010000086.1 GCA_025055835.1 Gemmatales bacterium
CCGAACTCGAGCCGTTGCTCGTTCATGTTCTTGAGTCCGCCCAGCAGAATGGTTCCTCCGTCGGGAACGGTTACTGCTGTGCTAACATTTAGGATTTCAATGTCCGGCTGTTGCAAGGTGATACCTGCGATCGGACTAAAGGTTCTTGTCGTGACCAGTCGCGTGATACTGGGGGTAAGGATCAGCGTGACATAGCGCCGATCGGCAGAGACAACCACAGAGAGAATGAGCGACGTTCCCGTGGGGAACTGGGTTGTAACCGGGGTGAAGGTCACAAGGCCGGTGAAGAAGTCACGTACCGGCACGACATTCGTTACGAGGGTAGTAAACAACTGCGACGTGATGGATGCAGTGGCTCCGTTGTACAACGTGAGCTTCGGAGCCGTCAGGACATTACTTCGCGTGTCTCCCTGAACAGCCTCGATGAACAGGAAGGCCTCGATACTGCTCAGGAAGGCAATACCCATATCAATGCCGCCGTTGTTGCCGACTTGCCCCGGGAATCCGGCGAATCCCGCTGGCAACGCCGTTCGCTCGAAGCTGCTGACGTTGATTGGAATGTCCAAGTCGTTCGTGAACACCCCGGTGGGCGTCAGGCCGACGATGACGTTGTCCAGGTGGCTCGGCTCGTTGGGAACGTTTCCCGGGGCAAAGGCATTGGCGGCCACCTGCTTCGAGAACCTGGTCTGGTTGTCGTTGATCTGGAAGTCGAAGTCGATGCCGATCCGTTCGAAGAAGTTCTCCGACAGGGTGATGAACCGCACTTCGACAGTGACCTGAACCTGCTGGAGATCCCGTAAACGGTCCAGGAGCAATTGCACCTGCTCCTGGATGTCCGGCGTCTGGCTCACGACCAGGCTCATGCCGATCGGATAGTACTCGATGTGCCCCGAACCGCCCATCGTGTCCCAACTGGCCGGTTCAATGGTGTTCTGAATGAGCTGGATGAGCGTGTCCACCATCGACCGGGTGGCAGCGGAGCGGCCCTTGCTTGGATTGCTCGGCGGTGCTCCATTGGCCCACGAGTTGGAGAAGGCATCGCCAGGACTGTTGTAGATCTGGACCTGGAAGCCATTGGCCGAGGCATTATTTGCCGGGTTGGGTCCCGCGCCCGGGCCGAACACGTTGGATGTGCTGTCTAGGTCCAAGGGCACGATCAGATCGGCCACCGCATAGACCTTCCGCGTCATCTTGCCTTTCTCGCCGGCCGGGGTGGTCACGAGCACCACGCCGTCCTGGATCACGTAGGTGAGCCGGGCGTTGTGCAGAATGAGCCGAAGCGCGGTCTTCACCGGAACACGGTCCAGCGGCAACGTCACCGGCTGTTCCAACTGAATGCCGTCCATCTCGATGTACTGCCGGTCGGGCACGATGTTGATGCCCGTCATTTCCCGCAGTTCGTCCAGGACCTCGATGAGGGGCTTGTTCTTGAAGTCCACGCTGATGACGGTGTTGAGCTTGTTGGCGACTTCCTTGTCTTCCGGCGAAAGCGGTTTGACGTGCAAAGAGACTTTGCCTTTGCGCTTCTCGCTGTTGACGAACCATTGCTCCTTGTCGCCGTAGCTCATCGGCAGGTCGCTTCCCGACGGCGGGGCTGCGGCACGGGCCACGTCCACCATCGCGTCGCTGAAGCCGTTGCTCTTCGCCAGCCGGATTTGCTCTTCGCTGGACAAACTCCGCATGACGTCGGCCTTGAACAAGGCGATCTCAGTGGCCGGGTTGTCCGGATCGAGTTCCTTGGCCTTCATGGCCACCACGGCAGCGTCCTTGTACTTGCCTTCCTTGTACAGGGCGTTGTACTGCCGCAGATACTCGTTCACCTGTTCCCGCTTCTGCTCCTCGAACAAGTAGCGACGCTTGGCGACGTCCGAAGCCGCACTCATCTTCTCCTTCTGAAGTTCCGCAAAGGCCACCTGCTCGTTCATGGTGCTGTACTGCTTCTTCCGCTGCTCCAGACGCCGCTGCATGGGAGCGGTGGTCTCCGGATCCAGCTCCGATTCCTTGATCGCGGTCAGGGCAGCATCCAGCCGTTTGATGGCTCCGGCGTAGTCCCCCTGATTGGCGAGCCTGGCGGCTTCCCGTTCGCTCTGGAGTTGCTCATCCCGGAGCTTCTGAATCAGGATTTCCTGACGCTTGCGGACTTCGCTGAGCAGATTGCCGCTCGTCTCGCTTCCCGGCATCTGTTCCGGAGGCGAAGGCTGGGCTGTCGGCTCCCGATGACCGGCAGCGACGACGCTTTGCGGACGTAACTCGCGGCTGGCCAGCATTTCCTGGGCGTGAGCACGCTTGCGCTCATCGAGCAGTTTGACATCAAGAGAGTGCAGGTAGGTGGCAGCAACTTCGTAATCCTTCCGCATGAAGGCCCGAACCGCCTGTTCGTAGAGGAGCTCGCTTCGTTTGACGGCCTGCTTGTACTCGGCGTCGTCAATCTGGGCGAGGAGTTTGCGAGCCTCGTCTTTGAGGGCGAAGGGACCCGTGTAGAGCGATTCAGCCAGCTTCCGAGCCTCGATCAACTCACCGCGGAGCAACTGCTCCCGTGCCTGAGCGAGGATTTCCCGACCTTTGCGTTCCTCGTCGCTGACACCCGTGGCCGGGACGACGCCGGAACCAGACGGCGAACCACCGGCAGCCAGAGTCCGCGTCTCAGCAAGCTTGGCCTCGATGCCGCTCGTCTCCATTCCGTAAGCGCTCGCCACCTGCCGTACATAGTCCCAATAGCGCTCGGCGTCCTGGTACCGGCGGTGATCGGCCAGTGTCTGAGCAGCGGCTGAGTACTTCTCGACCTGATCGCGAGCTGCCTTGCGCAGGTCGGCCAGGACGTTTTCCGGCAGGTCGTCCTGCGGTTGGAAGACGGCCTGGCACTGCTGAGCCTGACGCACTGCGTTCAAGGCATCGATCAGTCGGTCTTCCTTCATCATCAAGCGAGCCTCGGCGAGGTGCTGAAGGGCTTTCCGGCGAGCCGCTTCGGCCACTTCGGGATTCTGCCGGGCAGCTTGACCACTTTGAATGGCCCGGACGGCGGCGACAATCGTCTCCGGGCTTTCTTCGCCAGGCTGGAAGGTCACGTTCATGCTCTTGACCTGAGCGGCCAGGTTCAATGCACTGACCAGATCGCCGCTGTTGAGGTAAGCCCGTGCCTGGGCCATCATTTCGACAGCTTGCTTGCGACGCGGATCAGCTTCGGAACCGCCGGACGGAGGCCCATACAGTGGCGAATCGCTGCGAGCCACAGCCGAAGTCTGCGGCTTGCGCGGTTCATCCTTCTTGACCACCGGATCGAGAAGCGGAGGCAAATTCGGCTTGGCCAGGGTCTTTCGCTTGCTGGCGATCTCTGCCCGCAGGCGGTCCGGACGTTCACCACGATACCACAGGGGGTAGTTGGACCGGAGGGCCTCGGCCTGATAGGTCAAACGTTCGGCCTCGTCGAGTTGGCCTTTTTCCAGCAGTTTACGAGCCTCGGCGAGCATGGCGGCGGCCCGTTCCGAGTTAGTGCCTTCTCGAGCCTTGGCAACATCGGCAAGCACCTTGTCCGGCGTGTCCTCGAACAAACCCCACTTGACGCCTTGGGCAAGCCGAGCCTGCTTGGCCAAATCCTCGGCCAGATCGAGATTGTTCTCATCCAGCGCCTTGCGGGCATTCCGGACCATCGCCTTGGCTTCCGTGGCCGACATCGGCGTACTTGCCGAAGAAGCGGCTGAGGCTTTCTTGGAGCCGCTCTGTTCGGCCCGAGCAATGGCCGCCTTCAGCTTGTCCGGCGTATGTTCTTCCCACCACGGAATGTGGGTGCCGGTGGCCTCGGCTTCGCGGACCAACTGGCGGGCCCGATCCAGGTCGCCGGCCTGAACGGCATCATGGGCCTGACGCAGCAGATCGCGTGCGCTCCCCGATTTCTTGCCAGGCTTCTCCGGAGAACTCGGCTGAGCAGGTTTGGTGTCCGCCATCGTCGGCAGGCTGGGCGAAGACGGGCCGACAACCGGACGCTCCGATCCGTTCTTAGTGCCATTGACGACTTGCGGCATCGGCAACGATTCGCCTTTTCCTTCCGCGATGGCAGGCAGCGTGGGACCGCTCATCGGATTCTTGCTACGAGCGGCCTGTACGTCTCGGAGAACCTTGGCCGGAGTGTCGCTCCAGGGGAAGATGGCATGGAATCCGGCATTCTCAGACTCGCGAGCCAAGGCTTCGGCGGCATCGTAGTCATGCCGTTCCAGCGCCTTGCGAGCCTCAGCGAGCAGGGCGTCGGGATCGGGCTTGGCCGGTCCGGCGTTGCCCGAAGGCGGACGCCGAGTCATGAATCCGCCAGAGAACCACGACCGTGACGGCACCTTCTGCCGGTAGGTTTCCGACAGGTTGTTGACAACCTGACGCTCCCGAGCATTGAGGTATTTGTTCGATTTGAGGGCCTTCAGCAGCGGCTCGGCCTCTTGATAGCGGCCGGTCTGAATGGCCTCATCGGCTTTGCTCAGCTGTTCGAGGGCCTGGAAGCGGGCCTTGAGCGCCTCACCGTTTTTCCGCAGGTATTCGTCAAGGCGAGCCTGCTCCGAGGCGTTGAGCTGGGAGCGAGCCGCCTCCGCGATCCGCAACATCGGCTCGGCGGCCTCGTATTCTCCCTTCATGTACAGATCCACGCCCTGCTGGAGGGCAGTTCGCGGCTTGATGGGCCGATTCTCAGCTGCGGTCGGAGGTACAGCCCCCGCCGGCGACTGCTGGCCGTGCAGCGAACCCAGCGGTCCGGCGAGCAGGGCAAATGCGCCGACCCAGGCCAACATCATCACCCTAACCACCGCAGCCTCCTTTCCGCGTCTTGCCATGCGGATACTCCCCCGTTGCCGCCGCGTCTCCGTTCCCCCGGTCAGGCGGCGTCTGGCTTTCGTCTGTTCCGGCGTCGTCGGCGGCGCGGACAATCCCCGTCGCACGACTCCAGCGCAGAGGTTCTTGCAGAGGGCGGCCCTATAGGCCTAGCGATCATCCCTGTCAAGTCGATTTTTTCGATTCTTCAGGATGATCCTGAACGCAGGCAACCCCCAGCAAAAAGACGGTGGTTCGCGGAGAGGCAAGTAAGGCAAGGAAAGGGTTAAAACAAGCGAAGGCAAATCCCATCTCGGCGAAAAACCATGCCGAAAGGACACCGCAATCGGCTCGAAGCTCTGCCCAGGTCCAAGGTCTTATCCAGGGCTTCGCTCGTTGATCAGACCAGCTTGCTTAAGAATCTCGCGCATCCTGTGTAATTTGTCTGGCGGTAGTGGTCCCACCGGTGCGCGGCAGGGGCCGATAGAGAGACCCATGAGGTCCAGAGCAGCCTTCACCCCGCTGGGTGGTGTGCCGAGACCGAGGCTGAGCCGGATCGGATTCAGACGCCATTGGGCTTCCCGGGCCGCGTCATGATCGCCCCGCTGAAAGGCGTCATAAATCTCGACACAGAGGGCCGGTGCTACGTTTCCGGATGCGGGGATCGCCCCCTTAGCGCCAAATTGCAAACTGGAATAGATTAATGTATCCCGGCCTTGCAGCACGGCGAAGCCAGGCGGGGTGACGCGGATATATTCCAGGGTCGTCGTCAAATCTCCGCTGGAATCCTTGATGCCGATGAAGCGTCGGTCCTCCGCCAGGCGCGCCACCGTCTCGACCTCAATTTTCAGTCCGCCGCAGGTGACAGGGTTGCTGTACAGGATGATGGGCAAACTGGTGCTGTCAGCGATGCGGCGATAGTGGTCAAGGATTTCCTTTTGACTGGGGCTGATGAAATAGGGCGTAATAATCGAAACAGCATCGACGCCTTCCCGCTCAGCCATGCGGGTCAGTCGGATGACTTCGCGCGTGGATTCCGCTCCGGTGCCTGCATACACGGGCGCGCGCCCGGCGACGTGCTCCACAGCCGTGGCGATGACGGCTTGCTTCTCACGATCGTCCAAGGCGTAAAACTCGCTGTTGGTACCGAGCACGAAAACAGCGTGAACTCCCTCGCTTAACAGACGGTCGATGTACCAGCGAAGTCGCGGCAGGTCCAACTCCTCATCGGAATGCATCGGCGTAGCGACAGGAGGGATAATGCCATGCAGGGGTTTCATGGAAACAAGGCCCCGTACCAAAGGCTATTTCTTTTCGGTAGTGTTAACAACAGGAGCGATCGTAACGTCAAGACCGATGTCGGACGTGGTGATGTTCCATTCGGAGCGGTCCCAGCCCGTGATGATCCTGGTGGCTTCGAGCCGGTCCAGGAGTTGCTCGACATACACAGGAACCTGATCTTCAAACTCCTGAATCAGATCCAATTTGCGCCCAATAAAATTTAATAGTCCGCTCAGGGGCCGCCTGCCCTTTTCGCCATAAAGCTTCTTTCCCTGTGGAGAGGCAGGGTCTGGTCCGCGAAACGTCAATTGGATGGACTTCGCGATCCGACCGATCTTGGCAAAGACCCCATCGCCCAGGCCGATGTAGTCGGCGTGGAGGATCTGTACGGTTCCTTTTCTGACACGGGCGGCTTTATACACGGACTCCAGTTCATTTTCCAGGAATCCGTGTTCAAAGGCGATGTTAATGGCCTTGGCCATGTTTTGGAGAGCTTTGTTGAGTGGCACCGCGGAGGGCGAGACGGGCAGTTGCATGTCGTATAGCCCGGCCGCCATGCGGGCCGTCACCGGCTCATTGGGCGATTTGGCGGAAACCGCGATGTTCAGATTGCCGGTTCCCTGTGCGGGCGGATTCTTGGACATGGCATGCTCCTTCAGGTGGCCGCGATTGCGTTTTTAATCCGAGAACGCTTTAACAGACTCGAGTGCGGCTTTATAAAGTTGGGCCGATGCTCCAGGGGGCAAACTCCTCTTCTCCGACGCCGTGCAATTCGCTTTTTGTCTTTTTACCGCTGGCGACCTCCAGAATCTCCTCGAAGATGCGTTGGCCAACTTCGGCCACTGTGGTGCCTTCGAGGATGACTCCTGCGTTGATGTCCATGTCGTCCGGCATCCGTTCAAACAGCGGCGTATTGGTCGCTACTTTGATCGACGGCACCGGCTTGCAGCCGAACACCGAGCCCCGTCCCGTAGTAAACACGAGGACATTCGCTCCCCCGGCGACCAGTCCGGTCATGGACACGGGATCATAGCCCGGCGTGTCCATGACAATAAAGCCTTTTTGCCGAATCGGCTCCGCATATTGAATCACATCCATGAGGGCCGTGCTGCCGCCCTTGGCAATGGCCCCCAGCGACTTTTCGTAGATCGTGGTCAGGCCGCCTTCTTTGTTGCCCCAGGAGGGATTGTTGTTAATCTCCGCTCCAAAGATGCCGGTGTACCATTCCCACCAGCGGAGGCGTTCCAGCAATTTCTCCGCCACTTCTCGATTGATGGCCCGTCGGGTAAGCAGGTGCTCAGCACCGTAGATTTCCGGGGTTTCCGCCAAAACTGCTGTGCCACCCTCGGCGACAAGCCGATCCGCCGCCCAGCCGAGAGCGGGATTGGCGGTCACGCCGCTGTTCCCATCGGAGCCGCCGCACTGCGTGCCGAGGATGAGCTTGTCAGCCGTCAGCTTCACGCGGCGGACATCGTCAGCTACGGGCAGTAATTCCGCCACGGCCTTCACCCCGGCTTCGACGGTCTGGCGGATGCCCCCGCATTCCTGAATCGTCAGGACGAGCGGCGGTCGGCGGCTTGGACTGGAACCGTTGCCACGGGGTGAAAGCGTGAGAAGGCCTTCGGATTCGATCAAATGCACCGCCTGCCCCGTCTCGCAGCCTAAGCCGATCAGGATATAGGCGGCGACGTTGGCATGACGAGCGAAGCCCGCTAGGGTGCGTTCCAGCTGCCGATGGTCGGGTCCGCCGAATGCCATCGCACAGCCGCCCTTGTGCGTGATGGCGAAGACCCCGTCCACATTCGGATAACGATGCAGCAGGTTGCGTTGGCGCACTTCGTCGCAGATGTAGCGGCTGGTGCTGGCGGAGCAATTGACCGTGCTGATGACGGCGACGTAGTTCCGAGTGCCGTAGCGACCGTCCCCGCGGTCGAAACCCATCCAGGTCGCGGGAACGGCAGGACGGGGCAAAGGCGGTGGACACTCCTGGCAAAACGCATAGTCCCGGGCGAAGGCCTCTGCCGAGACGTTGTGTACATGCACATGGCTGCCAGGCGCGATGTCCCGACTGGCGAAACCGATGATCTGGCCGTACTTCCGGATCGGCTCTCCCTTGGCAATCCTGGTCAAGGCAACCTTGTGGCCAAGCCGAATCGGGTCGGCAATCCGCAAAAGATGCCCGTTCCAGGCGTACTCCTGTCCCTCGGACAGGGGTCGGGCGGCGACGGCGATGTTGTCGCGTGGATGCAGGACGACGGCGACCTGGATCAGTGGAGGAGCGGGCATGTCGGTGCAGTCCGAAAAGTTACCAGTTCTCAAATCACCATACCCGGCGGCGATCTCCTCGCAAAGGGGAAGGTGTTGCGATCAGCGGAGCCTGGGCTACAATCGGAGCAACCTTCCCCGGATTCTGCACAACGAGACCCGTCATGAGTGA
The DNA here is from genome assembly GCA_025055835.1 of Gemmatales bacterium. Lineage (GTDB taxonomy): Bacteria > Planctomycetota > Planctomycetia > Gemmatales > HRBIN36 > JANWWR01. Next base: position 8,507 of record JANWWR010000086.1, read on the forward strand.
ACGGTGGTATCAGAATGCGACCCGCGGCCAATGGATGGCTCTGGCGGCGGCCTTGCTGGGCTGGATGTTCGACGGCTTCGAGATGGGCATCTTTCCGCCGCTCAGCCGCACCGCTTTGGTCGCGCTTCTGGCTCCCACGTCAACGTCTCCTCCGGCCCAATCGCTAAGCGAGGGAGAAAGCCGCTCGGCGAAGCAAGAGCTTGAACGGTTGGTCGGCGAGTGGAACGGGTACATCTACGCGGCGTTCCTTGTGGGGGCGGCGTGTGGCGGCTGGCTGTTTGGCTGGCTGGGTGACCGCATTGGCCGGGTCCGTGCCATGATCGGAAGCGTGCTCACCTATGCCATCTTCACGGGTCTGTGCGGGTTGGCCATGAGTGCCTGGCATCTGGCGGCGTTGCGTTTCATCGCAGCGTTGGGGATGGGCGGAGAATGGGCCTTGGGCGTGGCCTTGGTCATGGAAAGTTGGCCTGCCCGGTCGCGGGTTGTGCTAGCAGGGCTGATCGGAGCGGCGGCCAACGTGGGCTTCATGCTTGCCGCCTTGCTCGTCCTGGCCACCTCGGCTCTCGGCCTGAAGGCGGAAGACGGCGGCTGGCGGTGGCTGCTGGGCTTTTGCGCCTTTCCCGCGCTGCTGACATTCTTCATTCGCATGTTCGTGCCGGAGTCGGAAAAATGGCAGGAAGCCGTTCAGACCGGTCCCCGACCAAGCCTCGTGGAGATTTTCACGCCAGAAGTGAGGTTCCGAACCCTTCTGGGAGCGACGCTGGCCGGCATTGCTCTGCTGGGCACTTGGGGATCCGTGCAATGGGTGCCGCCCTGGGTCAGCAAAATGGCCGGGCCGCAGATGGCCAGCCTGGCCCAGATATGCTCTGGTCTGGGAGCGGTCTTCGGCTCGTTCTGCGGAGCAGTGATCGGCGACAAGTTGACCAGGCGGTACGCTTACTTTTGTCTGTGTCTCGGCTCACTGGGAATCTGCGCCCTGTTGTTTCGCTATCCCGCTGATTTTGGGGACTATCCGATTCAGGGAGCAGGATCCCTTATGGAATGGCTCGGCTACGTCGATTGGCGGTTCATGGGCATCATCTTCATGACCGGCTTCCTCACGGCCTCTTTTTACGGCTGGCTGCCGCTTTACCTGCCCGAGTTGTTTCCGACCCGGATTCGCGCCACGGGGCAGGGGTTCGGCTTCAATGCCGGTCGCATCGTCGCCGCGGTCGGGGCCTTGAGCATGGGCTACTTGATGAAGTACGCTTTTCACGGCGACTACGGCCAAGCCGGTGCCACCATCAGCCTCGTCTACGCCGTCGGCCTGCTCGTCATCTGGCTCGCCCCCGAAACCAAGGGCAAACCCCTTCCCGAGTGACAAGTTCATGTCAGTACTCACCCGCACCCCCTAGCAGTCAGTCACTTGCGGCTGCTAACCAACGGGGGGCTTGAAGACAGCGTTGTCTTCGGTGTCCCCTCGTCAAACCGATCACTCGTAATCCATCAGGGTTTGATCTTGATGGCTTCCCTGGGATTGGATGGCAGTCCTGCTAATGCAGGTTTTTCACTGTGTCTCTTATCGTGGTGTCTCGTCCGACTTCTTCTCCGAGTCGGGTGGGCCGATGATTTGGCCGTGGACCCGCAGTATGTGGGTTTGCAGGCCGAAATCGTTAACAAAGAGAAATGCCTTCGCGTCGATCGGTCCCGGCGGTCCGACCCGCAGTTCGCACTCGATTTCGGTCTTGCCGGGCGGCAGATCGAAGGGCGGCTCGATCTTGGGAGTCAGGCAGCCGCCACGTCCACAGGT
>JANWWR010000170.1 GCA_025055835.1 Gemmatales bacterium
GCAACTGCTGGGGGCGGAGGTGGAGGCGATGCGAAGTCGGCCTGAATCCAGGGAAATGGCCGGATATCTGGAGTCGCTTCGCCGCGGACAGCCGAGCCAATCGGCCAGTGCAACGGCAACTCCCGGCACAAGCCAGTTTCCTGTTCCACCCGCCACAGAGGTGCGTTCTGCCAAACCGCCTCCTTCCGTGGCTGCCGTGGTCAAGCGGAAGAAAACAGGCCGAACGGGACTGGGAGCGCGAAAGCCGTCGGCCCCAGCAGCGGCGTCCGACCCACCCAAGGCGATTCCGGTCGTCAATGTCGAACTCGTCGATCCCACGACGTTGATTCCGCCTCCGCCCCCGGCTCCGTTCGGCTTGCCGATGACGCGGGACCTGTTCCTCGTCGTGGCCGGAGCGCTAGGTGGCGCGTTCACGGTGCTGTTTGTCGTTTTTCTTGTGTGGCTGATCGTGCTTTTGCTGGGGAGTCGGGCGGGGTGAACAACAATTCCGTCACGGTGAAGGCGTTGCGTTACGACACCGGCGAGCCGGTCGTCGTCACGATTGCCGACGGATGCATCAGGTCTGTTGAGACCATACCGGACGCCTCGCGGCGTCCGCTTGCTGAATTATGGATAGGTCCGGCGTTTTTCGATGTGCAGATCAACGGTGCCCTGGGCAAGGCATTTGGCTCGCCGAATGTTACTTTCGAGGACATTGCCGAGATTGTCGCCGAGTGCCGACGGCACGGTATCACCCGCCTGTGTCCGACGTTGATCACCGACAGTGAGGCGAATCTGAAAGCGGCCCTCCGTCGCTTGAGTCGAGCCATCGCCGAAGATCGAGGTCTGGAAGCAGCTTTGCCGGGCATCCATCTCGAAGGACCGTACATTTCGCCGTTGGATGGGCCGCGTGGAGCGCATCCCCGAATGCACGTTCGCCGTCCCGATTGGGAGGAATTCCAACGCCTTCAGGATGCCGCGGACGGACGAATTTGGCTCGTGACCCTGGCTCCGGAGTTGGAAGGAGCGATTCGCTTGATTGAACGACTGACGGCGTCTGGTGTCGTCGTGGCGTTGGGGCACACAGCCGCTTCCGGCATGCAGATTCGGGATGCGGTGGCTGCCGGGGCCAGGCTAAGCACGCACCTGGGGAACGGCTGCGCGGCGATGTTGCCTCGTCATGAGAATCCGATTTGGGAACAACTAGCCGAGGATCGTCTCTGGGCCAGTCTCATCGCCGACGGACATCACCTTCCCCCCGCGGTGCTGCGATGCCTGTTGCGGTGTAAAACGCCGTTGCGAACCCTGTTGACTTGTGATGCCAGCGTCCTGGCCGGTCTGCCGCCAGGTCGATACCGCGTTTGGGAGCAGGAATTGGAAATCGTGCCGGAAGGCAAGATCGTGGTGGCAGGGACCCCTTACCTGGCTGGGTCATGGGTCTTCACCGACCATTGCGTTCGCTTGGCCATGCAACTCGGCGGAGCGACCCTGAAGGAAGCCGTGGACATGGCCGCGATCCGACCGCGACAATTGCTGGGACTGTCTATCTCATGGCTGGAAGTCGGGGCGACGGCGGACCTGATCCTGTTTCGGTTCGATGAGCAGGGGCTGCCGCACATCGTCGAGACGTTCGTTGCGGGCAAGTCGTATCCTGCGGCAGAAGGTATAGAAACGGCGCGCGAGAATCTGTAGCTGCAAGGCGACGACGAGCGGAGGGCGTCTGCTGCAGGGCGGCGGCGAGCGGGGGGCGTCAGCCCTCCGATTATGGGCAAGCGACCGGCCAGCTCACGCTGGCCGCTCGCCTGAAGAGGTGCTCGCCGCTCGCCTGAACAGACGCTTGTCCTCGAAGGACAGGAAGGAGACTTAAACCATGTCTCACGAAGACCACAGCCTGGATAGCCTTTCACAGCGACTCATCGCACTAGAACAAGCCAATCGCCGTTTGCGCTGGGCAGTTATTCTCGGAGGATTGCTACTGCCCGCCTTGCTGCTGCATGGCTGCGCCAATTCGCCGCCCCCAACTTTGGAATTGCCAAGCAAAATGACCCTGGAAACGCTCCAGATTCGCGACGCCAATGGCCGAGTCCGAGGCAGTCTTGACGCTGATGGGCTGACGCTTTTCGACCAGCGGGGCAAACGACGACTGGAGATGCGAATCACCGAGGAGGATGTCCCTTCGATTCGCATGATGGACGGCCAGGAACAACCACGTCTGTCAGTGACAGTCACCAAGGATCACATCGGCATCGCCGCGCTGGACGGCCACGGCAAGACGCGCTTGGCCTGGGAAGTCGTTTCTCAGGGGCCTCGTCTGACACTCCATGACGAGAGCGGTAAGACGCGGTTGGCAGTCCAAATGGAAGGAGACTTGGCTGAACTAACCGTGCGAGACAGCCAGAACCGGTCCCGAGTCCGCATGGGGTCGGTTGGCAACGAAGCGGGACTGTACCTCGCAGACGCCGACGGGAACCAACGGGCCCAACTCCAGGTCAATAAGGGTGAACCCGCGCTGCTGTTCCGAGATGCCCAAGGTCGCTTGCGGGCTGAGTTCGTCCTGGACCGTAGCGGGCCGGGCCTGACCTTCGCCGACGAGTCGGGGAAGCCTCGGGCCTCGATGTCCGTGGACCGGGAGGCGTCGGGCTTCGCCGTCTGGGATGACAACAATCAACAGCGGTTAAAGGTCGTCGTGCAGCGGAACGCGCCGCTGATCGGACTGTTAGACGAGATCGGGGAACCGCGTCTGCGAATGATCGTGGACGACAACGGAGCGAACTTTGCCCTGTTCGACGCCGAGGGTCGCTCCATCTATCAGAAACCCGACCCATGAGAAGGACTAAAACCCGACTCGTCAGCGAGGGCCAAGGGGTAAGGGGAAAAGCCCTCCACGGAATGTGCGAAATTCGTGCGCGCTAAGGGCCTTAGAGGCACTAAGCCTGTAGGGTGCCGCGGCGCGAGGTAGGGAACGCGCGGATGGCCGAGAAGCAGCTGGACACCGTATTGCAGCACATTCGCCAGGCGGTCGGTGCGCCTGCCGTGGAGGATCTGCCGGATCATCAACTGCTGCAACGGTTCTCGGCCAAGCAGGAGGAGTCGGCGTTTGCAGCTTTAGTACGTCGTCACGGCCCCATGGTACTGGGTGTCTGCCGTCGGATACTGCGGGATGCACATCAGGCGGAGGACGCCTTCCAAGCCACGTTCCTGGTGCTGGCTCGCAAGGCCGGCTCGATTCGCAAGCAGGAGTCGGTGGCCAGCTGGTTGCACGGGGTCGCTCTCCGCGTCGCGGGGAAGGCTCGGACCAGTGCCTACCGGCGAAGTGCGCTGGAAAGGCAAGTGATGGCTATGCGCCAACCAGAACGGGAACTGCCGCGGGAGCAGACGGAACTGGAGGAGGTCCTCGATCAGGAACTCCGAAGACTCCCGGAGAAATACCGTGCCCCTCTGGTGCTTTGTTATTTGGAAGGCAAAACCAACGAGGAAGCCGCCCGGGAACTGGGTTGGACCCAAGGCATGGTTCGCGGTCGCTTGTTCCGAGGCCGGGACATGCTTCGCAATCGCCTGGCCCGGCGCGGGTTGGCAGCGATTTCGGCGGTGTCGCTGACCGCTACGCTGAGCGAATCGGCCACGGCCTCCGTTCCCCCAGCGCTGCTCGAAGCCACTGTGAGAGCAGGCGTGCTCTTCGCCAAGAGCCACGGAGCGGTAGCCGGCGTTTCCGCTTCAACCGCGGCATTGGCTCAACACGCCTTGCGAGGTCTGTTCTGGGACCAACTGAAAACCCCGCTGATCGCTGCCGCCTCGACAAGCTTGGCGGGATTGGCCGGTCTAGCTGTCGTTCTCGGGTTGGGGACGGGTAAGGCGGTCAACACGGAAAGCCAGGAAGCTTACGCTTCCCGCTCGCCGGACCGAGAAGCTCATGCTTCCCGCTTGCCGTACCGGGAGGCTGATGCCGCCCGCTCTTCCATCGAGAGCAAGAGGTCTGAGCAATTAGTGGAAGTCGATGTCCTGGCCCAAGTGGCTGGGCCAGGCGGTTTCGTCCCCGGTCTGGCGGAAGCCCTGGAAAAGGGCCTCGGCGGACCGATTTGGATTCGAGCCACGTTGACGAAGGCCGACGGCCAACCCGCCGGTCATGCGGTCGGACTGTTCCGCTGGCAGAACGGCGAGGAAACCGTACGGGCCGACGCCGACGGAGTCATGCAGTTTCCTGTCCGGCGCGAAATGCTGGACCATCTGCGCTTGGCCCTTTCCCCGCAAATCCAAGCACGCTTTCAGATCGTCGGTGCCAACGGAGAAGCGTTTCGCTTCATGAGTCCCCCGCCACTCGCCGAGGGCCAACCGACCTCGGCGGTGCCGATGTTGAGCCATCAGCGTGGCGATCTGGAGGTGGTTCACGGCTCTGCACGATTTCAAGCGGGTCAGCAAGCCCTGGGCGATCTCGAAGCGATGGTGCGGCTGGCGCGGGACTTCGCTGGCTTGGAACTGCGTCGTCCCTGTCGGCTCGTTCTCCTGGAAACGGGCCAGGCAGCGCCCATGTCGTCCGGCGGTTTTCAACTGATGGTCTCTGCATCGAGCATCGAGTCGGCGAGGGAAGGCACGGCTGGAGAGCCATCGGAAACCGCCCAGTGGTTGGTGCTACATCGTTGGGCCCTGGCGTCCTTGACGCCGGACGCCTTGAGTTCGCCCTCGCCGGTCGGCTTGAGCGTCCGCAGTGCCCTGGCGGAGATCCTGGCCCACGAGTTTTGCCGGGAACACTACCCGCGAGTCGCCTGGCAGCGTCTGAAGCGGATGCAGCTCGACTTGGCCTCCCGGGCCAAGGGTGGGCCAGAGGTCGTTGATCCGCAGCGCGAACCGAACGCTGCTGGCGGAGCCGTGGCCTTCCTGCTAGTCCACCGCGGCCTGCGGAACCTGGAACCGTCGGCGATTCGGTCAAAATACGCCCAGTCGTTACATGACCCGGAATCGCTAGCCCGCGAATACCTGGTCCCCACGGAAGTAGAAAGCCTCAACGAGGAGTTGGAGAGGCTTGTAAAAGCCCTGGAAAAACAGGAAAGCAAGTAAGAATTGTCTGGGTGAAGCACCTGTGTGCATCGGCTGGAGTGTGGAAGAGGAGAAGCCTGTGATGGGCCGTGGGCGTTGCCCGCTGGTTTTGGCTTGGACAGCTGGGCAGCGCCCCGCCCTCCCTCTTCGCTATCTTAGGAGGAACCGGAACCAGCCTGCGGGGTTTATCGTCCTAAGAGCACACGCGCCGTTCGGAACCGGTGGCGTGCTAGCCTCAGTCCCAAACTCGCGGATCGCCGTCCGCGAATTCCAATCCGCCACCAAGCCGGCGGTCAATTTGCCACGGAGGGGACGGCAACCGGATCGTGCCCGCGCGAAGGTGGTGGTGCCATTCTCGTTAGAACCCGCTTTTTCAGCGAGGCTAACCTCATCCGCAAGGTTCACGGGAATAGTGCTACCTTGTTGCGTCAGGACGACCTCCAGTACGATGGCCTCTGCAACACGACGGCACTAAAGCTCCAAGGAGTTCGTACATGTTCCTACCCTGGTCCATTCTTCCCGAATTTCTTCGCGGCAAGAAGAAGAGCAAGTCTGCCAACGGCGGTGAGGCCTACGCTTCCCGATCGTCGGAGCGAAAAGCTCACGCATCCCGCTTGGCGCGAAAGTCCCGTCGCCGACCCAGTGTCGAACCCTTGGAAGACCGCGTCGTCCCCGCCACGATTTTCGTGGACGTGACCAATCCCAACGTCGGCACCGGAACGCTGGCGGATCCATTCAAGCACCTTCAGGACGCCATCCGCGCAGCCCAACTCAGTACGGGGGCCGATGACATCATTGTTTACGGCAACTCCTCGGGGAATCCGCAGCACGTTTACGTCTGGACCCGGGACGGGGACCGGAACGGGGACGGCGTTCAGGATGGCAATTTGGTCATTCCTGAAAACGACCGGCTGATTTTCCGGGCCCAGACGCTGCTCCAAGCTCCGGTCGGCGCTCCAGCTCCGGTGATCGTCAAGCTGGCCAACAACTTCATTGACGTCAGCAACAACGCCACTCTACGGGTAGAAGGTTCGGCGACAGCCTCGGTGATCTTTACGTCCTTCCAGGACGACAGCGCCGGCGGCGACACGAACGGCGACGGTACGATCAGCCAACCGCAGCGGCTGGATTGGGGCGGCATCCGCTTCCGCGGCGGGGCGGTGGATCAAGGCGTTAACCAGACCGTCGGGTCTTTCATCGGCTTTGCCGACATCCGCTACACCGGAGCCACGCTTTTCGACTCCGTCTCCGGTCAAAACATCGAGTTCGCCAGCATTCGCATGGAATACGACGGTGCCAACGCGGCCGTCGTCCGTGTTTGGGACACCACCTTCCGCCACGGCGGCAAGGCCCTGGACGTGCACTTCAAGGCCCTGGCGGGAACCGGGCCGGACATCGGAGCCGGCGGCGGAGCAGGACCGGGCCAGGGGGCCGCTCATCCGCTTACGTTTATCAACAACTCCATCAACGGACTGTTCGTCAACATCCCCTTCGTCCCAGTGATTCCAAACTACGATGTCAACAGCCAATGGGATGACATCGGCACGCCATACGTCCTCACTCAGCGGCTCAAGCTCAATGCCAACCTGACCATTGATGCCGGCATGGTCATCAAGGTTCAGAACAACGCTATCGAGGACGAAGGGGTAAACAATCAATTCCGGGCCAATGGTACGCCTGAAAAGCCGGTCCTGTTTACCTCCTTGACCGATGACGACATGGGCATCCTGGCCCCCTACTACAACAACGGCTCCGCGGACACGAACAACGACGGCCCAGGCACGCCGCAACCCGGCGACTGGGGTGGCATCACCGTCCACAACGGCAACATCGACTACGGCATCATCCGCTACGGCGGAGGCGAGGTGCCCGACGACACCGGCTTCTTCCGCGCCCAGCCCGCTTTGGTGATTTCGTCCTTCGACCTGAGGCCGTTTGGGCCTCTTCAGACTTTCCGCTTGTCCAACACGGAGATCACCCGCAACCGCGGCATCAACAATCCCATCGGCTCTCTGCCGACGGTGGACATCTCCGGCGACGGTCTGATCACAGTCATTGACAACTGGATTCATACCAACCAAGGCGCGGCCATCCGCGGTGACAGCACCACCTACGGCACGATCTACCACCCCTTAGGCGGCTACGGCATCCACTACCGCCGTAATCGGTTAGAGCGGAACGCGATCAACGGCGTGTTCACGACCACGATCGGCGGCACAGGCTACCTGGACGACACGGACATTACCCACGTCATCGGCGATATCACCGTGGGTGCCGGCGAGGTGCGGCAGATTCAGAGCCGTCGGGAAGCCATTCCCTATGTGGACATCACCAATCCGTCCACTGGTGACGCTCGGGACTACCTCCGCCGTTTCCAGGGCACAGGCCTGGGCAACGCGGCTTTCAACAACTTCCTGGCTCAACTCGAGGGCCAGAACATTTTCGAAGGTCCATTCACTTCTTTCCCCGGCGATAACGGACTGTTCTTCCGCTTCATCAACTTCGAGACGACAGCCCGCGGCGTTTCCGTCCCGGGTGTGACGCCAGTCGCCCCCGGCAATCTCCGCGGTGACGAATGGCGGGATTTCGGCGTGAATTTCACAGCCAGCCAGGTCGGCGGGCTGTTCCCGCTCAAGACGCTCAACCTCGGGGGCTCGGCCATCTCCCCAACCAACATTGTTACCACCGCGGACACCACCACCGATGACAGCAGCGTGACACTGACCTTCCCGAATATGGTTTCGGCGGTCGGCTTCTGGGTAGTGAATAATCCCAACACCACGGCGGCGGAAACCATTGAGTTCTACGGCGATCAGGGCCAACTACTGGAAACGATTCCGCTACCCTCTACCTCCGGCGGGCCCGTTTTCATTGGCCGCATAAGCAAGGCCCCCATCCATCGCGTCGTCATCCGGGAAAATGCCAGCGATGGCGACCTGATGGGCATCGAC
>JANWWR010000041.1 GCA_025055835.1 Gemmatales bacterium
CGCAAGAGTCCGCCGAATCGGCAAAATCGAAACCTTTGGATGACACGAAGCCCCGCGAGCTTCCGGGATTGCACAACGTCATCCGCGTCACGGATAAGCTCTGGAGCGGCAGCGGCCCAGAGACCGAGGAAGCCTTCCAAAGCCTAAAGCAACTGGGCATCCGGACGATCATCAGCGTGGATGGTGCCAGGCCGAATGTGGAGATGGCCCGGAAGTATGGCCTGCGTTATGTTCATTTGCCCGTCGGCTACGATGGCATACCGGCCGAACAAGGTCGAAAGATTGCCTTGGCCGTGCATCATCTTCCAGGCCCGATCTATTTGCATTGCCATCACGGTCGGCACCGGGGGCCGTCCGCGGCCGCCGTGGTCTGGCGCTCGCTGGATCGTTCCTGCAAGGCGGAACAGGCTCTGAGCCTCCTGAAAAAAGCCGGAACCGATCCTCGCTACGCCGGTTTGTACGCCGCCGTGGAACAAGCCGCTCCGTTGTCCGACGAGGTGCTTAACGCCAAGCCGCCGGAGTTTCCCGAAACCACGCCGGTACCCGCCTTCGTCGAAGCGATGGTCAAGGTGGACACTCACTGGCACCATCTGCAAGCCTGCCGCAAGGCCGGTTGGAAGACGCCGCCGGAACATCCCGACGTGGTGCCGCGTCACGAGGCCCTTCAGTTGATGGAAGCCTATCAAGAAGCCCTGCGCCTGCCGGGGTTGAAGGAGCGACCTGCGGAGATTCGCGACTGGCTCAGCGACGAAGTGCAAAACGCCAAGCGACTCATGGAATTGCTCGAAGGGATGCCGATTCAGCCGCAGGCCGTCGAGGCTGCGTATCTTCGGGTCCAGGATGGGTGCAAGCGATGTCATTCGCGGTATCGCGATGTGCCGGAGTCAAGGTGATGATTGGAAGAGACCGGCCATCGTGCATCCTCTAGTAACGCACAAAGAGGGCCGGTATCATATCGGTTGATGATTCCTGCCAGGTGATCGAAATCCCGCCCGGGTTTGTGCTTCACGAAAGGGTCCAGCCTTGACCACGAAAAAGACAACATCTCGACGGCAGTTTTTGAAGGTTTCGGCGGCCACGGCCGGGGCGACTCTGCTCAGCAGCGTGCCAGCAGTGCATGCCGGAGGCAGTGGCGAGATCAAGGTCGGCTTGATCGGCTGCGGTGGACGCGGCACCGGAGCCGCCGAACAGGCCTGCAACGCCGGTGAAGAAGTGCGGCTGACCGCCTTGGCCGATCTCTTTCCCGATCGGCTTCGGGAGAAACGGGCCTATCTCAAGGATGCCTTGGGCGAGAAGTTCCAGGTCAAAGACGAGCACTGTTTCACGGGTTTTGATGGCTACAAGCAACTGATCGACAGCGGCGTGGACGTGGTTCTGCTGGCAACGCCTCCCCATTTCCGCCCGGCCCATCTGGCCTACGCCGTGGAAAAGGGCAAACACGCCTTCGTCGAAAAACCCGTGGCCGTTGATGCTCCCGGTGTCCGCTCCGTCCTGGCGACCTGCGAAAAGGCCAAGGAAAAGAAGCTGTCCATCGTCTCCGGCCTGTGCTGGCGGTACGACGACGGCATGAAAGAGACCATGGCCCGGGTGCACGAAGGCCTGATCGGAGACATCGTCGCCTTGCAATGCACTTACAACGTCGGCGGTTTATGGCATCGCTCCCTCAAGGAAAAGGAGCAGAAGGGCTGGGGCGACATGGAATGGCAGATCCGCAACTGGCTCTACTTCACCTGGTTGTCTGGCGATCACAATGTCGAGCAGCACGTCCACAGCTTGGACAAGATGGCCTGGGCCATGAAGGACGAATATCCGGTGCGTTGCTATGGGGTGGGCGGTCGGCAGGCCCGGACCGCACCCGACTTCGGCCACATCTACGATCATCACGCCGTCGTGTACGAGTATGCCAACGGCGTCCGCTGCTTCAGCATGTGCCGACAGCAGCCCGGCACCACTCCCGACGTGTCCGACTATGTCTTCGGCACTCTCGGAACCTGTAGCACGATGGAATACCGCATCAAGGGCAAGAACAACTGGGAGTTTCCCCGCAACCGCCGACGGCGCGGCGACATGTACCAGAACGAGCAGGATGCCTTGTTCGGCAGCATCCGTGCCGGCAACCCGATCAACAACGGCGACTACATGTGCAAGAGCACGCTCATGGCGATCATGGGGCGGATGGCAACCTATACCGGTCAGGTCATCACCTGGGAAATGGCCATGAATTCCAAGGAAGACCTCACGCCGCCGGTTTACGATCTCAAGGCGAAAATGGACATTCCGCCGGTCGCCATTCCCGGCGTGACGAAGTTCCTGTAACCCCAGATGTCCCTTCTCGAATCTTATGTCCAGGTCAGACCCGACGTGGCCGAGGCGCTGAAAAACGCCCGGCCCGTCGTGGCCCTGGAGTCCGCCCTGATCACCCACGGGTTGCCCTGGCCGGTCAATGTCGAAACCGCAGCCGCTGCCGAGGAGGCCGTTCGACGCTCGGGCAGCATCCCGGCCACTATCGGCGTTCTCGACGGTCAGATTTACGTTGGCCTGGGACCGGACCAGGTTCGTGCGTTGGCTTCCCGGAGCAATGCGATCAAGGCTGGCACTCGCGACCTCGCTGCGGCCGTTGTGCTTCGAAACTGGGCCGGAACCACGGTGTCCGCCACGCTGCACATCGCTCAACGCGTCGGCATTCCGATCATGGCCACCGGCGGCATCGGCGGCGTCCATCGCGGGGGAGCAGAGAGTTTTGACGTCTCCAACGATCTGATCGCTCTGGCCCATTTGCCGGTGTGCGTCGTCTGTTCCGGAGCCAAGGCGATTCTCGACATCGGCTTGACGCTCGAAAAGCTGGAAACCTACGGGGTGCCGGTAGTGGGATACCGGACGGATCGGTTTCCTGCATTCTTGGTTCGGGAAAGCGCCTTCCCAGTGACAAGCCGGGTCGAGTCCGTGGACGACGTGGCCCGCTTTCTTCGGGTACACTGGGAATTGGGAGGGCAGGGCGTCGTGCTGGCCCAACCGCCGCCCGAGCCGGCCCTGGGTGAAGCGGAATGGGTCGCGGTGCTGAATCTGGCGGAGAAGGAATCGCGGGGAATTGTGGGCAAGAACCTGACGCCGTTCCTCTTGCAGCGGATCGCCCACCACACCGCAGGCCGCAGTCTGGAAGTCAACCGCCGATTGATCGAAGCCAACGCCGCCTTGGCTGGCGAGGTAGCGGCGGCCTTGAGTCGAATCAAGAAACCATGAACCTTTCAGTTCCTAGTGCAGCCACGGCGAACCGAGAAGCGAAATCGCAGGTGACCGGCCACATTCTGTTGATCGATGATGAACACGCGGTCTGCTGGGCCTTGGAGCGGGCTTTTCGTCGGGAAGGCTGGTCGGTAAGCGTTGCGGCTTCCGCGGAGGAGGGGCTTCAGGCAGCGGCGAAGAAACGGCCAGACGCGGTGCTTCTGGATGTGCGTCTGCCCGGCATGAGCGGCTTGGAGGCGTTGGCTCAGCTCCGGGAAGTCACCCAGGACGCTCCGATTATCGTGGCGACTGCCCACGGCAATCTCGAAGTCGCCGTTCAGGCCCTCGGCGGCGGAGCGTTCGATTATCTCGCCAAGCCCTTTGAGCTGGATCGGGCCATCGAAACCGTCAGCCGAGCCGTTCGGGAACGCCGCCAACAAAGTCGCTTGCCCAAGGACGAGCTTGGTGGCATGGCGGAAGAGACGGACATCGTCGGCCGCAGTCCTGCCATGCAGGAAGTCTTCAAGCGGATCGCCCTCGTGGCCCCGAGCAATGTCTGCGTGCTTATTACGGGGGAGAGCGGGACCGGCAAGGAGATCGTGGCCCGGGCGATTCACCGCTACAGTTTGCGGCGGGATCGGCCTTTTTTGCCAGTACATATTGCGGCCTTGAATCCGAACCTCGTGGAAAGCGAGTTATTCGGCCACGTTCGCGGAGCTTTCACCGGAGCCACGGCGGCACGGCCGGGACTGTTCACGCTGGCCGACGGTGGCACGGTTTTCCTTGACGAACTGGCTGACATTTCGCTCCAGGTGCAGGTGAAACTGCTTCGCGTCCTTGAACATGGCGAGGCCCTGGCGGTCGGCAGCAGCCAGCCGCAGCGGTTCGACATCCGCATCCTGGCCGCGACGCACCAGGACCTTCGCCAGGCCGTCGCCGAGGGTCGCTTCCGCGAGGATCTGCTTTATCGGCTCAGCGTCTTTCACATCCACCTGCCGCCGTTGCGGGAGCGTCCTGAGGACATTGGGCCCCTGGCGGAACACTTTCTGCGACGGCTGGCCCCCCAGTTTTTGCCGCTTGCTGACGAGACGCTGACGTTTCTGCGGTCCCTGCCGTGGTTCGGTAACGTGCGGGAACTGCGCAACGCCCTTGAACATGCCATCATCATGGCGCGACGGCCGCCGCTGCTGCCCCTGCACTTTCCCGTGACCCTCGGTGCAGGTACGTCCCTCGTTAATGATCCGCTTCCTCAGGCCGTGCGCCGTTGGCTGGCGGAACGACTCCGCGCCGGTGAGGGCAAACCGCCGACGAACCTCCATGCCGAACTGACCGCGGCCGTCGAGAAGATTCTGCTGGAAGACGTGCTTCAGCGAGTCCACGGCAACCGCTGGGAAGCGGCCCGTTGGCTGGGATTGAATCGGGCCACGGTTCGCAAGAAACTTGGGCAATATGGGTTGTCTGATACTGGCATCGTCAAGCCTGATCTCGAAGGCGAAGACGACTCCTGAACCCCTCGCACTACTTCCCGACATTCAACCAGCAAGCCGATTCGTGAATTTCCTCTTGTCCGGTTCCCGCCCGACGCTATAGCCACAGACCTTCGACACTGGCCGTCGAGCCGATTCGGCCGCATGGAGGGGGAGCCATGTTCGTTGCCTGTTCGACTCTCTGTTTCGCCCGCTATCCGCTGGAGCGCGCGCTGCGGATGATCGCGGACCTGGAGTTCAGTAAGGTCGAGATTGCTATTCAGACTTCCGGGCCGCACCTGACCCCGGCGGAAGTGACAGCAGACATGGAGTTGGCGGCTCAGCGAATCCGGGTTGGGCCAGGCCTGACCCCGGCGGCGTTTGACGTTCGCATTGATGCCTCCGATCCCGCGGTCTTTGAACGGCAATTTGAAGGGGTGTGCAAGCTCGCCGGGCATTGTGCGGTCACCACCGTGACCCTGCCGGCTGCGTCGGTTGGCACCCCGCTGGAGGTCGAAGCCCAGCGTCTCGGCCACTTGGTCCGTGTGGCCTCGGTGTTTGGCGTCGTCCTGTGCATTCCGACCCGCATCGGCACCGTGACGGAGCTGCCCGAACACGCCG
Source organism: Gemmatales bacterium (assembly GCA_025055835.1). Classification (GTDB taxonomy): domain Bacteria; phylum Planctomycetota; class Planctomycetia; order Gemmatales; family HRBIN36; genus JANWWR01. The sequence goes on from JANWWR010000041.1 coordinate 5,310, forward strand.
TGGCATTGTGCGAAATGGTTGATGGCCTTGGGCTGACGCTCGATCCCAGCCACTATGTCTGCGGTCCCCATCAAGGCAAGCCTTACGACGAAGTCTTCCCCTACGTCCGGCACGTCCATCTGCGGGATACCGGCCGAACCCCGGACAAACTCCAGGTCAAGATAGGCCAGGGCGAAATCGAATACAGTCGCATCATCACGCTGCTGAACCGGTACGACTACGACCGCCTGCTGACGGTCCATCTTCTCGACATTCCCGAACTGCCCTTCCACATGGAAACCGAGGTCCGCAAGCTCAAGTACCTGCTCGAAAGCCTCGTTTGACTGCCCGAACCCAGCTCGGACGGCGCAAACCGTCAGCGGTCGGCGTTGGCGTGGGTGCGCCGAGAGGCATAGGCGGGGAGAGTTATGGTCGTGCCTTCCGCTTCCAGCACCCAATGCGGCGTCCAGGCCAGACCGAAGGCAAGGATGCGGATGTCGCTCTTGCGGGGGGAGATGCGCAGCTCGCGGACATCCTCGGCTTTCTGCTGCCACTTGTCCCGGATGGCGGCGATGCTCTGGTGATACTCTGCCACGAAGCGTTCCCGCTCCAGCCGACGCTTTTCCACTTCGGAGGAAGCCCGCTGGACCCGTCGCTCTCCGGCGTAGTCGGATTGGGGCAGCTTCGGCGTGCTGCGGCCCCAGCCCAGCAGTGTCCGCAGGATCGAAGAACCGCTTTTCAGCAGTTCCTCGTTTTTGCGACGCTGAAGCATGGCCTGTGATTGTTCCAACTCCGTCTTGGCTGCACGCAAAGATACGTCCAGGGCTTCCAAGCGCTTGCGAAACTTCCGTTCCAGGTCGGCGACTTCCGCCTCCATAGCCGTCCGGGCGGCGGCGCGGCATCGCTCCAGGAACGCTTCGAAATCTTCGTCGGCTTCGCTGCACAGGCCGAAATGCCGATTGTGATGGATCACCTGGACTGCATTGGCATACAGGAACTCCACGAAGGACCGCTCCAAGGCCCGGAGTTTCTTGCCGTCGTTCAGGGAGGACGGGACCGGTCCGTAAGTCGCTTCCAGGCTGGGAGCGATGTTCAGGGCATCCTCGGCGAGCGGCTCGAATTGATGCCAGCCCTGGCCGGACGGACCGCCCGGCGGAATGGCCAGTCCCCGGAGCGTCTGCTGATGGAAAAAACCTCGGCGGGCGTCGGCGTAGTGGATTTCCGCGGACCCATAGATGCGGGCTTCGTAGTGCAAGCGAGCTTCCGTCTTGCCGCCCGGCCAGTTCGCCAACGGCACCACGGGCACGAAGAATTGCGGTATGTCGGACGACAACACTGGCGGCGACGTGCTTTGTCCGTCGGGCTTGCGACCTGGTTCGGCAGCCACTTCCCGTTTGAAGCGCTCCTCCTCGGCGGCCTCGGCCCGGGTCAGCAGCCGGTGGCCGCATTCCGGGCAGAACTTGGCTGTGTCCTTGACCGCGATGCCACACTGGGAACAGATCCGCTGGACTTGAGCAGCTGAAGGCGCGTGAGAGCCTTGAGAAATCCGAGAGTCGTCGGCCGACACGGTTCCCTGCGTCTTTTTCACGGGGGCCATGAGCCGGGCGACGTGGTCGCGGGTCAATGGACCAGCCAGATAGGACAACGCCCAACGGCTCTGCATGACCACTGGCGGCCCGTGATGGACGTTGTGCATCAAGAAGGTTCGACTTCCCAGGGACGAAATGACCTGGTCGATGTGCTTGCGGTCGGTCAATGTGCCCTGGGCCGCCGCCACGCTTTCCAGACCGTCGAGCAACCGGGCCTTGTCCCGCTCCGTCTGGAGCTTGCCGACGAACCAGGTGCCGGCGTTGGTCAGGGCCTTGTAATCAAGGTCCACCGGGTTCTGTGTCGCCAGCAGCACCCCGACTCCGAACGCCCTTGCCTGTTTCATCAAGGTCATGAGCGGCTGTTTGGTCGGCGGATTGTTCGGGTGAGGCGGCAGATAGCCGAAGACTTCGTCGAAGTAGATCACCGCGCGCAGATTGGTCGTGCCCGGCTGAGCACGGGTCCAGGCCAAAATTTCTTCGAGCAACAGGGTCAGGAAAAACATCCGCTGGGAGTCGTCGAGATGGGCCAGGTAGAAGATGCACTGGCGGGGCCGACCGTCGGCGGCGTACAGGAGCTTGCCTAGATCGAGCGGTTCTCCGGTGATCCACGAAGCAAAGCTCGGCGAGGCCAGGATGTTGTTGAGGGCGACAGCCAACCGCATGCGGTCCTTTTCCGGATAAAAGGTTTCGATGTCGAAAGCTCCGATCTTGCTGAAGGGCGGACTCTGGACCTGGTGGATGATCCGCTCCAAAGTCAGGTCTTTGCCCTGCATCCAGGAGTGCAGAAGCAGATTGGCGATGAGGATGTGTTCCCGAGACTGCACGGGATCGCTGGCGGCCGCGGTCAGGCCGAGCACGCCGCTGGCCGTGGCCTCGACCCGTTCAGTCAGGGCTTCTCGGGTGATTTCACCGCGCGGAGCGGCGAAACTCGCCAGCACGGAGAGCGGCAATCCGGCCTCGCTTCCCGGTGTGTAAATTCGCCAATCGGAGGAAGCCTGCAAGCGGCGGATGCGCTCGGGAGTCTGGCCCCACTCTTCCAGGCCCCTCCGCCACGTTTCGGCGATGTGCCGGGCATGCTCTTCAGGCGTTCGCTTCTTCCTTCGGGCCTCCGCCGGGTCGATCCACGGCAGAAAGTCCTCGGGCAGCAATTCCGGAAATTGCAGCAGCAGGTTCGACAGATCGCCTTTCAGGTCGATGATGACGCAGGGGAAGCCGTCAATGGCCGCTTCTTCGAGAAGCGTGACGCACAGGCCGGTTTTGCCAGAGCCGGTCATGCCGACGACGACTCCGTGCGTCGTCAAGTCGCGGGCCTCGTAAAGGATTGGCCTGCCCAAGGTCCGATCCTCGAGGCGATATTCCTTGCCGAGATAAAAACACGCTGGCAATTCGATGTCGATCATGAAACTGTCCCTGAAGCGAATCGTGTCCCATAGTCTATAAAAGGAGCGGGGAGCGCTCAGCCAAGCCGCAAGGCATCACTCTTGATCCGCTGCGAGATTCGGTATCATGCTAACCGTTCGAGGCCTGCACAAGGAATTCCCGACCCGTGGCGGCCCGCTGCAAATCCTGCGCGGGATCGACCTCGACCTGTCTCGCGGCGAAGCTTTGGCGGTCATGGGGCCGTCCGGTTCCGGCAAAAGCACTTTTCTGCACATCCTCGGCACGCTCGACCGACCCACGGCGGGAACTGTCCGGCTAGATGACACCGATCCGTTTTCGCTGAGCGAGCCGGAACTCGCCGCCTTCCGCAACCGCAAGATCGGCTTCGTCTTCCAGGACCATTATCTGCTGCCCCAGTGTTCCGTTTTGGAAAATGTCCTGATTCCTACTCTGGTCGGGACGCCGCGAGCGGATCGGGAACCACGGGCGCGACAGTTGTTGGAGCGGGTCGGACTGTCCCAGCGGCTTCGACATCGCCCGTCGGAACTGTCCGGCGGCGAACGGCAGCGAGTCGCCGTGGCTCGTGCCCTCATCAATGAACCGTTCCTGCTCCTGGCCGATGAACCGACTGGCAATCTCGACCGCCGATCCGCTCAGGTCGTTGCGGCGATTCTCCTCGAACTGGCTGCCCAAGAGAACACGATTCTGATCACCGTAACGCATAGCTTCGATGTGGCCCGCGCGTTCCCCCGACGGATGGAGATGCTCGACGGCACCCTGGTTCCATTGACGGCTACGACCGTGAAGGAGGCGTCGTGACGCAGCGACAAGTGCAACTCGTGGTGGGCATCGCCGTTTGTCTGATGGCAGCCAGCTCTGCCGAAGCCGACTGGCCGCAATGGCGGGGGCCGAAGCGCGATGGCGTTGCTGCCGTGTCCCAACCTCGGCAATGGCCTCAGCAGTTGCGCCGCCTGTTCAGTGTCGAGGTCGGCGAGGGACATTCCGCTCCCGTGGTTTCCGGGGATCGGGTGGTCGTGTTTTCCCGTGTCGGCGAGGACGAAGTGGTCCGCGCTCTCCATGCTCGAACGGGGGAGGAGATCTGGAAGGATTCCTATCCCGCTCCGTACACGATGGACCCGGCTGCGACGGCTCACGGCAAAGGCCCGAAGGCGACGCCGACGATTCACGACGGGCGGGTTTACACCCACGGCATGTCCTGCGTTTTCACCTGCTATGATCTCTTGTCCGGCAAGGTGCTCTGGCGGCATGAATTCATCAAACGGTATCAGGCGACGGGTCCGCAGTACGGTACTGCTGCGTCGCCGCTGATCGAAGGGGACTTGGTCCTCACGGTCATCGGCGACGCCAAACAGGGCCACGTCATCGCTCTGGATCGCAAAAGCGGGGAAATCCGCTGGCGGACTCCCTGCGACGGTCCGGCGTATGGTTCGCCAATCGCTGCCGACTTGGCGGGGACCCGACAGATTGTGACGCTGACCCGAAACACGCTTAGCGGCCTGGAACCGACACGCGGCCGCCTCCTGTGGCAGACCCGTTTTCACACCGCCTACGAGCAGAATTGCCTGACGCCGACCGTGCAGGGAGATCGCATTTTCATTTCTGGCTACATGCGGCCAACGGCAGCGTATCGTATCTCACGCTCCGGGGCTCGCTACGACGTGGCGGAGGAGTGGCGGAATGATCGGCTCAAGATGTACATGTCCTCTCCGGTGCTCCACCGCGACCATCTTTTCGGGCTGGATCAAACCGGCAAATTCGTTTGTCTCGATGCAAAAACTGGCAACGTCCGCTGGACTGGTGGCGAATTCGGGGAGTATGCCTCGATCATCCGTGTGCAAGACGATCTGCTGATCTGCGACGAAGGCGGCGAAATGGCCGTAGTGGCCGCCGATCCGGAGGCGTATCAGGAAAAAGCTCGCATTCGGGTGAGCGATCAGCCGATCTGGGCGCATCTGGCCGTCGTTCCAGGAATGCTCTACGCCAAGGACCGCACCAGGCTTCTTGCCTACGAACTTCCCCGTTGAGGATTTCGTGAAGTCCGCTGGACGGCCTGCCCGATGAACCGAGGCGGGAGGACAGCAGCCATGAGCCAGCGGACCGAGAACCAGGAACTTCGTCAGGACATCGCGGCTTTTCGCAACTATCTCCGCAGCGAGCGCGGCCTTTCCGTCAACACGGTGCTGGCCTACGGTCGGGACCTGGAACATTACGCCGCCTGGGCGGAGCAGGTCGGCCTGGGGGATTATCTGCAACCGAGCCTGGTCGATTTGAGCGGCTTCGTGACTCATGTGCGGGAAGCAGGTCTGGCCCCGCCGAGCGTGGCCCGCTGTTTGATCGCGGTCAAGATGTTCTACCGCTTTCTGAAGCTGGAGGGGCGAGTCCGGCAAAGTGCGGTCGATCTCCTGAGTTCACCCCGCCTATGGGAGCGGGTGCCGCAGGTGCTCAGTCCTGAAGTCGTGGATCGTCTCCTGCTCGCCCCGACCTCGGAGGACCGCTATTATCACCGCGATCGCGCTTTGCTGGAAACACTCTACGCCACGGGAACAAGAGCCAGCGAAGTCGTCTCGCTGAAACTAGCGGATCTGCATCTCGACCTGGGTTTCTGCAAATGTCAAGGGAAGGGGAGCAAGCAACGGGTGGTGCCGCTGGGGAGCAAGGCTCAGGAGGCCTTGCGACAGTACCTCAGCGAAGTGCGACCGCAACTCTGCGTCCGCGATCCCTCGGTGCCTTGGGTGTTTCTCAGTCGGGGGGGACGGCCTCTGACCCGCGTTGAGCTTTGGCGGATCGTCAAGAAATACGTTCGTCGGGCCGGAATTACGGGCAAGGTCAGTCCGCACACGCTGCGGCACAGTTTTGCCACGCACCTTTTGGAAGGAGGGGCCGACCTGCGAACCGTTCAGGAAATCCTCGGCCACGCTAACATCCGGACAACCCAGCATTACACCCACGTGGACCGTAAGCGACTGCGGGCAATTCACCGCCGATTCCATCCCCGGGGCTGAGGCGAAGATCACCACGAAAACCGGCCCCGGATGGCAGAAAAGATCCGCGGCGTGGTCGAGGGGTTCGTAAACGCCAGACCGCCGCGGACCCGAAAGGAGGGTGTCGCTCGAGTAGCCGATTCACTGGATGGGCGGAGCCGGGCTTTGCACGGCCAGCTGGATATTGAACAGGATGGCTCCTTCTTTCTCCGGCGTCCGCTTCCAGGGCTTGCTCTTGGACATGAACTTGTTGAGGTAGTCCACGATGACTTTGTCCACCCCGAGGGCCTCGTTGGTCACGAGGTTCGTCCCGGCCAGCTTGGTCTTGGGGACTTCATAGCGGCCGGTTTTTTCCAGTTCTTTGAGTTCTGCTTCCGGCTTGATCCACTTGATGGCGTCGTTCCAGAAGTTTTTGATCTGGGTGTCGTCGGCCCCATAGATGGTGAGGGTGTCGAAGGCTCGCTTTCGTGTCAGAGCGATCATGCGCTCCCGCAAAAGATTGCGATAGACTCGGGTGCCCAGGCGGTCGGGCATGGACAGCAGAATGAGGTGCGTATAGTCCTCGCCCTCCCACTTCGAGGGGTTCCGCTGGGCCGGTAGCATCGGCTTGCTCCAGTCGTTGGCCTTGTCCCGATTCGGGTCGCAGTACTCGTTGTAGAGGAACAGCTCCGCCAGCACGCCGGTCTGCTCGGCACAAATCAGGCAGATATTGGCAGAGTTGCACTCTTCCGCATTGTTCTTGATGTTGAGCCACTTCTTGACGGCCAGGAGGTCGTTGCCCAGCCACAGCAGATGGGCGTCGGAACGCCAGTCGCGGGAACTGATGGTGGCCGGGGGATTATTGGCCCGGAATCCAGCAGGCGTCAGCCTTCCCGGCGTGGTCCAATAGCGTAGCTTCTCGATGAGCCGGGTGCTGTCGCCGTAGCCCCGGAAGTCGAACGTCAGGACGTGGTACCCTTCCTTTTGCAGCAGTTCCGGCAACTTTTCCCAGTCCTGACGCTTGGCTCCCTCCTTGCCCGGGCCGATGGCGTGACACAGGACGACAACCGGCCCGTTCTTTCCCTTGCCGGAGGGATACCAGTCGCCGACCAGCATGACGCTGTCATCGGTCGGTATCTCGACCCGTTCTTTGATCGATTGGGCAGACGCGGTTTCCGGCCCCAGGGGCAGGATGACAATCGCCAGTGCCGCAACCAGCAAATGAAGGACAACCCGAGGATAGGCCGACCGCATCACCAGACCTCCGCTAGGGTTCACTACCAAGCCTATCCCGATCATAAATCTGCTCGGCGCCTCGGTCAAGGAAGCGGTCCGGCGCGTGATCTCTCGCCGGCTCGCCGAAGGTGAGGACCGCGGCCATCAAGCCCCCGGCCAGCCCGCCGAGCACAAACCCGAGCACCTGGATCGCACCTAGTTCATTGCCGCTGACCTTGTTGACTATCTGATGCACTTCCTCGGTCTTTAGTTCGTTGATGGCGTCGCGGACCCGCCCCGAGATGTCGAATTTGTCGGCCAGATAAGCGCCGCCGCCATCCTTTTCCAGCCAGTGGATCACGGACGGCTTGATTTGCGGGATGGCCTCGTGAGCCAGCCAATTCCAGAAAGCCGGGGAGTCGGCCAGGCGATTGCCGATCTCCGGCAGGTTGGTTTGCAAGAACTGCTCGATGCGATAGCCGAACGCCTCGCGCACCCGCTCCGACAGGTCGCCGAACGCGACTTGCAGATCATCGCTGTTCCGGACGTGATTAACCACGGTTTCGATCAAAGTGCCGACCATGTCATAAAACTTTTGACGGGCTTCGTGGCTGCTTAAATACTGCTTAAATGCTATGCGGATATCGTCCCAATCTATGAGTCCGGTCCATTCACCGAGGTTGTAAACCAGACGCCGCCAGAACGTGCTGGCGCTGTATCGTTCGACAACTTGCCGGAGTGCTGCTACGATCCGGGGCGCTTCGGTGCGCAAGGCGTTGATCAGAATGTCCACGAAACGGTCGCGGGTTTCCTGGGTGGCCAGCCAGGGACCTAGCACGTCTTCGACGAATTCGACAAGGTGCTCCTTCTTGATGCCGTCCTTGGCCGCTTTGCTGATGAGGTGCATGATCTCCGGCGTCAGTTTTTCGACGATGGCGGGCGTCTGCTTGCGAATGATGGGACCCAACATCATGCGGATGCGGTGACGTAAGTCCGGGTCGTCGAAGACCTTCTCAGCCACGACCACCAGTTCCTTGCCGATCCGTTCGGCGGTCAGGACACGGGTGGCAAACTGATCTCCAGCGGCGTCGGCGATTTCCGGCTTTCGAGCGGGAACCACCCCTTGCCGCCACAATCCCAGGGTGACGACCCTGAGCCAGTGGCCGTCGTCTCGACGATAGGGCAGAAACAGCATCTGCACGGCGATATAGTTGGTCATGTAGCCGACCACCGCGGCGAAGGAGATGGGCCAGAACCAGCGCTGGCTCCATTGCGGCCATTCATTTCCGGTCAGCCAAAGGATTGCACTACCGAGCAGAAATACGAAGATTAACATCAGGGAAGTATAAAACATCATATCATTGATTTGAGCCCAGCGCAGCCCAACCACACTCCGCCCGTTTCGTTTGGCCATTTGCATATCCGTCCCCCGTTTTCTGCAAGCGCAATAAAAACCCACGGACATCCCATCGTATGCCCGTGGGTTCAGTAGTCAAGCGGATTGTTGCGGGCGATCTAATCGCTGGCTTTAAAGGCTAAAAGATCGGCACGTTGACTTCGTAAACCGTTTTGCCCTCCACGACTTCCACGTCCAGCGGCGTCGAAAGCACGTCGGAGTACATCCGCGGGATGCGGTTGGGGATGGGCGGCTTGTTGGGGTCGGGTTCCTCATCCACGACCAGATTGTTGTCCACGACGGCGACTTTATACTTGCCCGGAGGCAGACCCGGGGAGCCGTCGTGCGGTTTGATGACAAATCGGCCGCTGGAGTCAGAAACAGCCGTCCCGGCCTTCCGCTGTTTGCCCTGCGGCGCTTCCGCTTGGGTGAAGACGACCTGGAGATTTCCTGCTGGTTGGCCGTTGATCTTCACCACGCCTTCAACCGGTACCAGCGGTCCCGAGTTGCCGCAGCCAACGACAAACAACACCGCCGTGACAGTAAGTAATGCAAACCCAGTCCAGCATCGCATGATGGTTTTCTCCCGAGTTGTCGAGCCAGGGGTCAGTCCAGATTGGCGACTTCGCCGCCCTTGCGGGTGCAGAAGGCCCGGACCGTTTCCAGCGGCGTCGCGTTGGTAGCGTAGCGGACCGAGCCGTCCGCCAGGGCGCAGTTGGCCCCGTTGGGGTGCATGCTGCCCATCGTCGAAAGCCGCAACTGCACCCACGGATTGGCCGAGCTGTTGGGCCCGGTAGCCGTGTCCGGGATCATCCAGTTGATCGGCATGGCCGCACCAACCAGGTAGTCGCCGACGGAGTTGGGATTGTCGCACCAGGCCCAGCCGCTCCAGCCGATGATCGGAAAGTTGCTGTACATCCGGTCGAAATTGCGGTCCCAGTGATTCCGTTCGCCAAAGATGAAGGTGTTGCTCGTGCCGTCGTAAAGGTCGGCCATGCGGATGCGGCTGTTGATGTAGAAGATCCCATCGTTGGTCATGACATACGCGCTGCCGAGGTAGGCCCGGAACGAGTAGGTGCCGGCGATGCCGCCGTAGCTGGTCAGACCGTACATGTTGCCCAAGACGATGGTCTTCTTCACCTCCGCCACCGGGCTGGCCGGGCAGATCAGCATCTTGATGACCTGCGAGGCCACCGAGCCGTCCGGGCCCAGGTTATTGCGGACCTCGTTGAAGTCCCAGCGGCGCTGGAGGTTGTCCTGCTCGTAGTAGGGCAGCAGTTCCACCATGAGATTCGTAAAGCGGGGCGCGCCTGGGAGAATCGGGGCGCAGGACAACTGGCTCAGCACGCGGTTGGGATCAGACCAGGTACCGGTCGGCGTCGGGGCCTGCCAACCGACGGGGAAGTAGCCGTAGTCGTTGTGGTAGTTGTGAGCCGCCAACGTAAGTTGTCGCATGTTGTTGGCGCAAGACATCCGATCCGCAGCCGACCGCACTTTCTGCACCGCAGGCAGAAGCAGGGCCATGAGGATCGCGATGATTGCGATGACTACCAGCAACTCAATCAACGTAAAACCGAAGCGTTCCTTGGATGCCTGACGCATGTCGCAAACCTCCTTTCATTGAGGCAAACACTCGACCAGGCAAGAACGAGAAGCGACGACCTACGCTGGCACGGTAGGCCGTTACGATGGAGGCGAAAAGCTGCCTCAACGAGGATTCATCTAAACTTAAACGCCTGGAAAGTGACGCCCGATCTTTTTGCTATAAAAGGGGTTAGGACATCTAGCCAAACTCCCGTTTCGGACCATGAAGACTGTTTTCATGATTGATCGGGGAAGAGGCGGAGAATATGGGCAGGTGCTTCGATCCGCAATCCAACAGCTGGTTGACCTTCTCCTCCACCAAGACTGGGAGTACAGTGACGCACTTGGAAACCTTTAGGCTCGGTGGGACACGTTTGCGGGCATGAGGCCTCGCCATGACGCAGGGAGCCAGAAACCTCGGCAAGGCTCGGATTGTACTCGTCCACGACTGGCTGACCGGCATGCGTGGCGGCGAGAAGTGTCTGGAGGCGCTGTGTCGTCGTTG
>JANWWR010000073.1 GCA_025055835.1 Gemmatales bacterium
AGAAGCGCCGGCATAGGTCCAATTGAGATGCCGGTCAGGGCGGCCCGGAACCCGTCGAGCTTGAAGGGAGCAGCCATGTCGAAGCCGAACCTCCGCTACCTGATTGCCAGCCTGATCGTGTTCGCCGGACTGATTGTGCTCGTGGCAGAGGCTTCCGCTCAAGGAGGCCTTGGAGGGGGAGGAGGGGTAGGCGGACAGCAGGGCGGAGCATTCTCTGGCAACCGCGGGGTGATCCCGACGCCCCCCGCTTTCCGACCCGGATTGCCGCCCACACCTCCGCCGCCTCCGGGATTTCCGTCGCGGCCGGCAGATTTCCCCCGGAATCGCATTTCCGGCTTCTCCGCTCCAACTAATGTACAAGGAACCCAGCAGGGTTTTGCCGTAGCCGGTCAAGGCGGTTTTGGCGGAGTCGCTGGGCAAGGAGGGTTCGGCGGATTCGGCGGTATCGGTGGACTGGGCGGAGGCATCGGCGGTCTGGGCGGCGGCGGATTTGGAGGTATCGGCGGTTTCGGCGGTGGATTCCCCGGCGGTGGTGCTCTGGGTGGCGGCTTCTTCGGAGGATTCGGCGGATTCGGTGGATTTGGCGGCAAGGCGTTTGGTTTTGACGGCGGCGTCTTCGATCACAGCTTCCGCTACGGCGTCGGCCTGATCGGCACGACAGCGATGACGGACAGCAGCAGCTCCATCCGGTTGGAAGGGATCGTTGCACCGAGTCATGATGACGAAGTCAGCGTCCCCGCAACCAAAACCTCTCAGGCTTCGCTCCGCAGCAGCAAGATTTGGGCCTTGCCCAACACGGATTAGGTTCGGATACGGACTTAAGTCCAAGACCGGAATCACACCCCACGACGGGCTGCTTCACCAGCCCGTCGTTATTATTTGCCTACGCGCTTTTCTGGGAGCCTGCGAAGGGCTTGGATATACTGATTTTTCCACAACGACATGGATCCAGCCCAGCCTGGAATAGCCCCGATGCCATCGCCTTCCGGGACCAACCAGCCATGAAAGACCCGTGGCAAAAGTACATGCAGATCGGAATCGTCCATCCGATGCTGTTCCCCGAATGTCTGGGCGGCGAAGGGCCGTTGCTGGATACTCTGCGGACTATCTGCCTTGATCCCTTCTTCGAGGCTGTGGACGTCGGCGTCATGCACGACAACCACCAGCGGGCCGAATGTGCCGCCCTGCTGCGTGACACCCGGATGACGGTGACGTTTTGCTGTCAACCTGTCCAACTGTTGCAGGGTCTGGACATTAATCATGCAGACAACGCGGAACGCCAACGGGCCGTGGAAGCGATCCTTCGCCTGATTCCCCAGGCGCGAGAACTGGGAGCGAGCCGATTCGCCGTCATGAGCGGCAAAAACGTTCCCCCGGAAAAACGCCGTCTTGCCATCGAGCGACTGATCGAGTCCTTAGAACGGATCTGCCAAGCGGCCTGGGAGGAAGCGGGTATGCCAGTGGTCCTGGAGATTTTCGACTACGACGTGGACAAGAAAGCCTTGATCGGTCCGTGCTCCTTGGCAGCCGAGGTGGCTGGGCGGGTCCGCGCTGATTTTCCCTCCTTCGGTCTGATGCACGACCTCAGCCACATCTACCTGTGTCATGAAACGCCTTCCCGCCATTTTCCGGCGATCCGGGAACATCTCGTGGCGGTACATTTAGGCAATAGCGTTTCCCGGCCAGGACATCCGCTTTTCGGCGACACCCATCCGCCGTTTGGAATCGAGGGCGGCGATTGCGATGTGCCCCAGGTCCGGGATTTTCTCAAAACGCTTTTCGACATCGGTTTTCTGCGTCCGGGCCGCCGTCCCGTGGTTGGCTTCGAGGTCCGCACGCCGAAAGGAACCGATCCGCACGTCTGTATCGCCAATGTCAAGCGGACCCTGGCGCAAGCCTGGTATGACTGGTAAGCCCTCCCGGAACCTTTCTGGAAAATTCTCCAAAATCCTGTTGCGGGGACGCTAGGGCATGGTAGGATTCCAATGCCTGTCTTGAGGTGTCATCCGGGAAGAACCACGGTCATTTTCGCAAAGGGGACGGAGCCATGTTGACCAGCTACGTGGTTCGGTGTCCGCACGCCGGCTGCCGATACTTTGGGAGTCTTCAGCCGTCCGCCAAGGTGCAGACCCCGCACGGAACGATCCCCGCTCGGCCGCAGGTGCTGTTCAAGTGCCCGAAGTGCCAGACGGAATGGAAGGCCCTTCTCGTCGGCGACGACGTCCGCCCTCTGCCCCTGGACAAAGGTTTATCATAAGTAGTTGCCGGGTTGACTGTTTAACCTTCTGCCTCAAAGAATTGCATGGAAACTGTTGCCGGGCAGTGAAATCGCTCGGGCAGGAAATGCCAAGAGGCCCCTCCCGGATTCGAACCGGGGAATGGCGGATTTGCAATCCGCTGCCTTACCGCTTGGCTAAGGGGCCGAGTTTCAGAGCGGGACGGATCAGGTGCCACGTGTTCTATCCGGTCCCGTCCTACTCCCGTCCATTATCGGAGTAATCGTACGCCCTTCTGCAACTCCGGTCAATTTCCCAAGCCCCGTACCTACTCGTAACTAATCTCGCGGATTTCCAGTCGCAGAGTTCCCATAGGCACTTCGACTTCGGCAATCTCGCCGACCTTCTTGCCAACCAAGCCCTTAGCCAACGGGCTGGTGATCAGAATCTTGTTGGCCTTGTAATCCTCCTCGCCGGGACCAACCAGGTGGAATACTTCCTCCTCCTGAAGGTCGAGATCGAAGACTCGGACCTTGGCCCCGAAGGCGACTTCGTTGGCCGGCATGGAGTTTTTGTCGACGATCACGGCTCGGCTGAGCTTGTGCCGCAAGGCGTTGATGCGGGCTTGGAGAATGCCCTGGGCCTCACGGGCACCGTGGTATTCGGCGTTCTCCCGCAGATCACCCAAAGCTCGGGCTTCCGCCACGCGCTTGGTGATTTCCACCATCTCCACGGTTTCCATGTGCTCCAGCTCGGCCTTGAGCTTGTCGTATCCTTCCCGGGTCATGGGGATGCGGTCGTCCGACATCGTTACCAGCCTCGTCTTCTTCTGTCCGAATGCGGAATCACTTACCTTAAACAAACATTCAGCACGGCCCGACCGGATTCGCCGGGCTGTGCGGATCGCTTGAGCATGCACAACAGCGGCCGAAGGATTGGATTCCCCGGCCTTGGTAAGAACATCATATAAGGGACACGTTCGAGCATGAAGTCGGATTTCGCCAATCGGACGGGGTGAAGGAGCCTTCGAGAACTGTGCGGCGGGCGCTGGGCAGAATCGCCGGCAACGGTCCGCGGCCGTCTTGCTGTCCGAAGCGTCAGGGCTATAAAAACCAACTCCGCAGCGTCGGAGAACCAAGGAGCGAAAGCCATGGGCATGCAATGTCGAATCTGCGGCAAGAAGCCGGTGACGGGCAACCAGATCACTCGCCGGGGCAAGGCGAAATACCTTGGCGGCGTCGGTCGGAAGGTCACCGGCATCAGCAAGCGCCGCTTCAAGCCGAACCTCCAGCGGATCCAAGTCGAGCTTGACGGCAAGGTGACACGGATCCGGGTCTGCGTGGCCTGCATTCGCAGCGGTCGCGTGAAACGGCCGCAAAAGGCCAAGCCGTTCCAGTCCGTCAAAGTTTAGCTGGATTCTCACGGTCGCTCTGGCCCGGAAACGGAGGCAGATCATGGCGTTGACCGGAGACCAGGTCCGCTGGGTTGCCCATCTGGCCCGTCTGGAATTGACGGAAGAGGAGTTCCAGCTGTTCACGGGGCAATTGACTCGCATCGTGGACTTCATCGACCAGCTTCAGGAAGTGAAAACCGAGGGCGTGGAGCCGTTGGCCCATGCCTTGCCAATCCACAACGTCTTTCGGCCCGACGAGCCGGCCCCGTCGCTGAGCGTGGATGAAGCCCTGGCCAACGCCCCGGCTCGGAAGGGCGACTTCTACAGCGTGCCAGCCGTCCTCGATTGACGCCGCCCCATCGGAAACCGGCCTATGGAACTCATCGAGAAGACCGCCGCCGAGCTTCGCTCCCTGATGCTCCAGGGGGAAGTCAACGCGGTGCAGATCACCGAAGCGTACCTTCAGGCCATCCGCGCTCGGGAACCGAAGGTCCAAGCGTTTTTGCACGTGGACGAATCCGACGCAATGGCCCAGGCCTCGGCGATTGACCAGAAACGCAAGCACGGCTGGCAGCTCGGTCCGCTGGCCGGGATTCCCGTGGCCATCAAGGACGTCCTTTGCACCAAGGGACAGGTGACCACCTGCGGCAGCAAGATGCTGCAAAACTTCATTCCGCCCTACGATGCCCACGTCATCACCCGCCTGCGGGAAGCCGATGCGGTCCTCATCGGCAAAACAAACATGGACGAGTTCGCGATGGGCTCGTCCACGGAGAACAGTGCTTTCAAAACCACTCGAAATCCGTGGGACCTGGAGCGGATACCCGGCGGATCGAGCGGTGGATCGGCGGCGGCGGTGGCGGCTTGCGAAGCGCCGCTGTCCCTGGGCAGCGACACCGGCGGTTCGATTCGGCAACCGGCCAGTTTGTGCGGCATCGTCGGCATGAAGCCGACCTACGGCCGGGTGTCTCGCTTCGGCCTGATCGCCTTCGCCAGTTCCCTGGACCAGATCGGGCCGTTCAGCCACGACGTCACCGATTGTGCGTTGCTTCTGGAAGTCATTGCCGGTCACGACCGCCGAGACAGCACGAGTGTTTATCGGCCCGTTCCGCCTTACAGCAAAACGGTCCATACGCCGGTCAAACCGCTGACCATCGGCCTGCCCCGCGAGTTTTTCGACGAGGGTCTGGATCCCGAGGTCAATGCCTGCGTGCAGGAAGCCCTCAAGGTGTATCGCAGCCTTGGTGCCACCATCAAGGATGTCTCGCTTCCGTACAGCCGCTACGCCGTGCCGGTGTACTACATCGTCGCCACGGCCGAGGCCTCGAGCAACCTCGCCCGTTACGACGGCGTGCACTATGGGTTCCGCGCCCCGGACTTCGACAGCATGATCCACATGTATTCGCGGTCGCGCGGTCTGGGCTTCGGCAAGGAAGTCAAACGGCGAATCATGCTGGGCACCTACGCCCTGTCGAGCGGCTACTACGATGCGTACTACCTCAAGGCCCTGAAGGTGCGACGACTTATTAAGGAAGACTTCGACCGGGCCTTTGCCGAGTGCGACGTGGTCATGGGCCCGACCTCGCCAACGCCGGCTTTCCGCATCGGCGAAAAGGCGGAAAACCCCTTGGCCATGTATCTGTCGGACATCTACACGATCAGTTGCAACCTGGCGGGCATTGCCGGGATCAGCATCCCGTGCGGCTTCACCAAAGCAGGATTGCCGGTGGGGCTGCAAATCCTGGCCGGTCCGTTCGAGGAGGAAAAACTTTTGCGCGTGGCCCGCATGTACGAGGCCCAGACCGACTGGCATCTGCGTCGGCCTCGTCTGTAAGGCCGCTGTTTTCGCCCGTCGCTTCCCGGAGCCGAGGCAACCATGAGCCGACCGACTCCTTACACCATCGTCATCGGACTGGAAGTTCACGTCCAACTGCTGACGCGGACCAAGCTGTTCTGCGGATGCAGCACGCAATTCGGGCTGCCGCCCAACTCGGCCACCTGCCCGGTGTGCATCGGCATGCCTGGCGTTCTGCCGGTGATGAACCAGGCCGCCTTCGAACTGGCCCTGAAAGCCGCCTTGGCCTTGCAATGCAACATCGCCTCGTTCACCAAATGGGACCGCAAGAATTACTACTACCCCGATCTGCCCAAGAATTATCAGATCAGCCAATACGACCTGCCGTTCAGCACCGGCGGCGGTCTGGAAATCACGACGCCGCACGGGCCGAAGTGGATTGGCCTCATCCGCGTGCATCTGGAAGAAGATGCCGGCAAGCTGCTTCACGACGAGACGGGCCGTGGCGGGGACAGCCTCGTGGACCTCAATCGGGCCGGGACGCCGCTTCTGGAAATTGTCAGCAAGCCGGACATGAATTCGCCGGAGGAAGCCAAGGCGTATCTCGAAGAACTGCGTCTGCTCCTGCGGGAAATTGGCGTCTCCGATTGCGAGATGCAGGAAGGCAGCCTGCGGGTGGATGCCAACGTCAACATCCGCATTCCGCCGGAACACGCCGGGGGGCGTAAGCCGCTGCCTGGTCGCCAGCATGTCGCCACCCCCATCGTCGAGATCAAGAACCTCAATAGTTTCCGGGCTGTCGAACGAGCCATAGCCTACGAAGCCCAGCGGCAGTTCGAGGAGTTCCAGGAAACCGGCAAGCAGATGGGCGAAGTTTCCAAGGCCACCGCCGGATGGGACGACGTCCAGGGAGTCACCATCGTCCAGCGTCGCAAGGAAGAAGCCTCCGACTACCGCTACTTCCCGGAACCCGATCTCGTGCCGGTCGAAGTGGACCAACCTTGGCTGGACCGCATCCGCGCCACGCTTCCGGAACTGCCCGCCGCCCGTCGGAAGCGATTCGAGAGCCAACTCGGGCTGTCGGCCTACGATGCCCGCGTCCTGGTGGGGCAGGGGCTGGCCTTCGCCGATTATTTCGAGGCAGTGGCCCGAGGTTGCGGCGATGCCAAGGCGGCCAGCAACTGGTGCTCGAATCAGGTCCTGGCAGTCCTCAACGAACGCAAGATTACGATCCGCGAGTTTCCGTTGTCTCCGGAAGCCCTGGCCGACCTCATCGTGCGAATCAGGAAACACAACATCAACGCCCAGCGTGCCCGGGAAGTCTTCGGCATCATGCTCCAGACCGGCGACACCGCGGATGCGATTATCAAACGGCTCGGGCTGGATGTTTCCTTCGACACCGAACAGCTTCGCGAACTGGTTCGGAAAAGCATCGCGTCCAACGCTAAGGCCGTCGCCGACGTCAAGGCGGGCAAACAGAAGGCCATGGACGCTCTGGTCGGTTTCGTCATGCGGGAAACCAAGGGCAAAGCCCCGACCGACGAAGTCCGCCGACTGATGGACGAAGAGCTTGCAAAAGTTTAACCGCAGGAAATTTTCCTGGAGATTTTGCCCGTTTGCTGGTATCACTTCCGCGTCCAAAGCTCATGACCCAGCGCTTGAGGGAGACGGCATGACGTGGCGACGCACCCTTCGCGGATTGGCTTGCTTCCTCCTTAGCTTCTGCGTGGCCGCCTGCGGATCGGAACCCGGTACGGGACCCAAGATGCAGATCGGCAACCAGGGTACCAAAGCAAAGACGACCCAACGAAAGTCGCCCTCCGGTGAACAGCCCAGCCAACCCGTAAAAGCTGCTTCCCAGCCTTCCAAACCCGTCGCGCAACAAAACCCGGAACCCGCCAAACCCAAGTTCGACCCCAGCCGCGTGACCAAGAGCAACTACGATAAGATTGACCTAAACATGTCCGTGGAAGAGGTTTGCGAAATCCTCGGCCCTCCCTCCTCGGAAAAAGCTCTCGACCCCGATTCGCGGGAACTCCAATGGCAGACCGGAGTTAAGACCATCACAGCGACCTTTCGGGGTGGTCGTCTGAAGATCATCGACAGCCGAAACCTGGACAGCAAATAGTCACGACAGCAAACAAGCCCCCTCGAAGCGCAACATTCTGCGAAGCTGAAAAAAGCCGAGTTCGTCTTGTTTCTTCGGCTCAAGGACGCTGTGCGCATCAAATCTCGCGCAACAAATCGCTGAAACATCGCAGGCCCTATTTGATCCCCGGAGTCGATTGCAATTTGCCATTTGGCGATGAACTTTGGGAAGTTTGTTGCTCTCGCACATTTGACCTCTTTGCTGCCAGTCTAACAGATTAGGCTGAATTGCCTGAAGGTACGACGTTGGCGGGGCAAACTCTGCGTCTTGTGTCGCTTGCCGGGCCTGCGCGCCCCGCGCCCCTGCCGAACCGATCTGCCTTGCGGCGGATTCGCCTTGTGCTATAGCTCGCCTTGGCCGAAGTGCTGCACGGGGTGGAAATCCTGTCGCCGCGAGGTGTGCCATGAAGCGATTCGCCGTCGCTATTATCGCCCTGTCCTTTGCCGTCCTGCTGCCGACGGCATGGTCGGCTGAGGAAACCATCGTCGTCCCGGAAGTCGAGGTCCGTAGCGGCCCCAGTGCCAGTGCGCTCTTTTATCCGACGGGCAAGCTGCGAGCCGGGGACCGTGTGCAAGTCGTCGGCGAGCCGGAGAACGGCTACCTCAAGATCGTCCCGCCACCGGGGTCGTTCAGCCTGGTTCTCAAAAAGGACGTGCATCTTCTGAACGCCAACAGCGGCCAGATCGTCGCGGAGCAGGCCATGACGGTCATGGGTGGGCTGACGCCGACGTACAACGTTCGCGGCACCTACCTGCCACGCGGCACGGTCGTGACGGTTCTCGGCAGCGAAACCATCCATACCGCCCAGGGGCCGGTCGAATATTACAAAATCGTGCCGATCAACGAGTACCGCTACATCCCGGCCTCGGCGGTGCGTCGCACCTCGGACGGCGGATCGGCAAGCCAGCCGGGAGCGGAGCGTATCAGCCCCGATATTGCCGCCAAGCTCCAGGCCGCGGAGGAGGCCTACCGCCGCGGCGAAGCGACCGGCGACTATTCGGAAGCCCTGCGGTTGTACCAGGAGTTGCAGCAGAGTCCCTCTCACGAGGTTCGTCTGGCGGCCTGGAACCGGATCGAGTTCATCAAGCAGAAGATCGCAGGAACCGCCAGCGGTCCCGTGATCCCGGCAGGCTTCCGAGACAACATCGGACCCGGCGGCAGTTCCCGGTCGGGTGGAAGCGGACCGATGCAGCCTCGCTCCTCCTACACCTACGCCCCCGATGACGGCCGCTCCTTCCGCACGCCGCCGAACGCTCCCGGTTCCTGGCAAAGCGCCCCGTCGGCCTCGCAGATGCCTCGCACTCCGGCTCCCACGACCCCCAACCAGAGTCAGTACGCCCCCACGAACCCAAAACCTGCCCCGTCCACGCCGACCGTGCTCGTCGGACGTCTGGTCCGCTCCTCCAAGACCGACATCAACGGCAAACCGCTTTACGCCCTGGTGGACAGTCAGAATCAGATCAAGTGCTACGTCAGCGGCACAAACCTGGAGCGGTTCCTGGAGCAAAACGTCGTCGTTGAAGGCGACGGGTTGATCTATCACGCCTATCTGCGGAACAACGTACTGCGGGCTACGGAGGTCAAGCTGCTGAACTGACGCGGTTCCAAGGAATCATCCTCGCGAATCGAATCGGGGGAGGGGGAAGGATGCCGTACTGGTCGGGTCGCATTTCCCGATGTTGGGCCGCCTGGTGGGTTTCTGCGTTTTTCCTGAACCTAAGCGGCTGCACGACGCTGGGCAGTTTCAGTGTCTTTGAGCCGGTCGAGCCAAAGACAGCGCACCTGGAGCATCCGTCCGCCGTGGTGCGGAATGCCCCGGCCGAGGTGCGGTTGGCCGTCGAGCAGCTGCGGCGCGGCACTCGCGGCGGAAGTTTCGTGCTGCGGATCGAGAACGCTTCCGAGGACCGCGATCTGTTCCTGGACTGGGGCCAGATCGCCTACCGCCTCGGCTCCGGGCAGCGCCGCCAGCCGATGAGCGATCAGGATTTCCTCAAGATGGGGACGGAGTTCGGATATGCCGCCTACGGCTGGTCGGCCGAGGCCATGCGGAAGAAATGGGCCGAAGTCTATCCCAGCCCGGGAGACATCTATCGCCTTGAGCCAGGACAGACTTTGACGATCCTCATGCACTTCGGCGCGGGGGAAAACGAGCGAACCCTGACAATGTCCCTGGAAAACGCCCTGTTCTGGGAAACGCGGGATGGAACCCGCTCGCCCATCGAACCGCCAGTCCAGTTCGTCATCTCGCTGCCTTCGCTGGAGGCAGACGAGAGCGGCTCGTCGTGGCCCTCGTGGCTGCACGTCGGTTTCTTTGTGACCAACAGCGGCTGACAAACGCTCCCATCCTGACGTGGAAGTTTGCTTTGCCGTGCGCAAGTTCTGGTGATTTCGGCGTTATCATGGCCGGGAGGAACCATTCGCAGCCCAGCGTCCCGGCGGCGCTCTGCCGGGGGAGGAACTGGCCATGACCGAATCAGACCGCCAACAGCGTGCCACAGTGCCCAGCATTTCGGAGCTACTCAACCGTTTTCTGACTCGCCGCTCGCTGGATGCGGAAGCGATGGACGCGCCGGAGCCAGTCGGCGAAGTGCAGTTGTACCAGGCTTCCGATCTGCTCGCCGTCTCGCCGCAGGCAGCCATGATCGACGCCTGGGAGGCGGCCACCCGTTTAACAGGGCGCGAAAAGGCTTTGGGCTTCGTTCCGCGCCGGTTTCGTCCTCCGAGCGAATGGGCGCGCCTGGTCCGACGGGCCGAGCCTCGGTGTCTGATTCCGTGCTGCGTCGGGGTCTTTCCGCAACTGGTCCGCGATGCCTCGCCGTTGCTCACCGCGGACCTGGAGCAGTGGCAGACGACGCCGAGTTCGTCCTGGGAGATGCCCGAGGTCGAAGGTTGGGGACGGGAACATCTGGCGGCAGGACGACCGGCCGAGGCTCTCTTTGCCGTGGGCATGTTGCGGATCGCCGGGCAGTACGAGGCGGCCAGCAAGCTGCTCGATCGGATCCGGTCCACCGCCCCCGACACCTGGGCCGATGTCCTCGCCAACGAACAGGCCGCCCTGCTGTGGTTCCTCGGCGACCTCGCCGGCGCGGAGCGGATGTGGAAGGCCCACCCGCAATCCGGCAACGGCGTCGTGCTTTACAACCGTGGAGTGACGGCCCTGTGTCAAGGCCGCAAAGACGCCATCGAACTTTTCGACCGTGCTTCCGCCGCCTGGCCGGAGAGCAGCACCTGGCACCACCTTGCCCGCATGTACCGAACCTTGGCGGAAACCCTGTGACATCCTCTTGACAGTCTTTGAACATCAACCAGACTCGGCCGGGTGCTTGCCCGTTGCCAGCCGCACCAGTCCGGCCTCGAGATCGGCCTGAGTCACCGGCCTGTCCGCGGCGAAGCAGCAGACGCATCCGTTTTCGTTCTGGGTGTCGAGGATGATCTGCCGAGCGTTCGGAACGGAGAAACCCACGTCGCAGGGAATGTGCCCGGTGATAAGCAGATCCGCGTCCATCTTGGCCAGAAACTGTTCGGCGGTTTCCAGGCGGGTGTCCCGGCCCCAGGCGACGGCGTACAGCCCGCCGTGCAAGCCGACGTCTTCGTCGGTCCAGTCGTCGCGGTGCAGGCAGGCGGGATCCCAGGAGGCGATGGTTTTGCCGTTGGGCATACTGTGGCTGAGCAGCACGCGGTTCGGCGTGCGGATGGCCAAAGGCAGCACGGCGAACAGCTCCTCGTAGGCGGCGTAGATCGTTTCGGCGTGGCGTCCATAAGCGGTCTCGACGCCGAGGCGAAACATTTGATTGAGGTCTTCTTCCGCCTTGAGAATCTGCCGTCGGGTCCACTGGGCCATTTCGTGGTTGCCTAAGAGCATGTGAACCCGGTCGGGATATTGACACTTCAAAGCGGCGAGCAGATCCAAGGCGCGGTGCGAGGCGTCGCTGCCGTCGGGATAGCGTTGTCCGCCGTGGATCAGCTCCTGGACGACGAGATGACGTCGCGGATGTTTAGCCAGATCGGCGAGGTCGAGCAGTTTTTTGAAGTTGGTCAGATTGCCGTGGAGATCGCCGGCGACGACGACGGATTCGGCGTCGGGGATTTGCACAAACCGACCACGGCGTCCGGGGGTATTGCGGAAAGCGTTACAAGCTCGGCGCAGCGTGTTCAGCAATTTGAAAGGGTCGGGCATGGTGGTGATGTCTTGCAGTGACGGCTTTGAGACAGTATAGCGGCCCTGCGAGCGGGGGATGGTCGTTTCAGGCATTACCAAGGCAACGCGCCAACGGGCAGATGCGCAGTAAAGTTACGACGACGACTGGCTGTCATGCTTCTACTGGTCGGACTGGTCCAAGCGGAATAGGATGCCAGCAGAGCATCGGCGGCAAGTCCCGTCCTGCAAGGACTTCCCGGCATGGACCTGACGAAGAACCTGAAGATCGAGAGCGTCTGCCGGCTGAACATGAGCACGCCGGTGACGCTTTCGCCGCGGGACAGCGTCCGTCAGGCCGTGGCGGTGATGCAGCAGCACCGGATCGGCTGCGTGGTCGTGGTGCAGGACGGCAAGTTGGCCGGGATTTTCACCGAGCGGGATTTGCTCAAGCGGATCGTGGCGGTGGGCCGACCGTTGAGCCTGACGCTGGCCGAGTGCATGACGGCCAAGCCCGTCACGGTGCGCAGCAGCGACCCGATCGGCAAAGCCATGCGGTGCATGACCGAGGGCGGCTACCGGCATTTGCCGGTGCTGGACGAGCAGGACCGGGTGGTAGGCGTGCTGTCGGTGAGGCGAATCGTCCGCTATCTGGTCGAGCATTTTCCGCAAACCGTGTACAACCAACCTCCGGACCCCAACGCCGTGCAGAAGGATCGCGACGGAGCCTAGTCGCGGACACGGCCGCTGGGTCGGATTCAAGGAGCAGTGAGGCGATATGAGTAGCGTGGCCCGTTCCGTCGAAGAATCACCCAGCGAGTCGCATGAGCGAGGCGGTCCCGTGCGGCACCGAGTCGAGGAACTGGATTCCGTGGTAGTCCGCTTCGCTGGGGACTCCGGCGACGGTATGCAGTTGGCTGGAACCCAGTTCACCAACGCTTCAGCCATCTTCGGCAATGACATCAGCACTTTGCCCGACTTCCCGGCGGAAATCCGTGCCCCGGCGGGAACCTTGGCCGGTGTTTCCGGCTTCCAGATCAACTTCAGCAGCCAAGACATCTACACTCCCGGCGACCTGGTCAACACGCTGGTGGTGATGAACCCGGCCGCTTTGAAGACCAATCTCAAGGACCTGGAGAAAGGCGGCCTGCTGATCGTCAATTCGGACGCCTTCACCTTCAACGACCTTCGCAAGGCGGACTACGCCACGAACCCCTTGGAAGACGGTTCACTCTCCGCCTACCGCGTCATCAAGGTGCCGATCAACACGCTGAATCGGGAAGCGCTCAAGGACATCCGGCTCAGCCCCCGCGAAGTGGACCGCTGCAAGAACTTCTTCGCGTTGGGGCTGGTTTACTGGCTTTATGAACGGCCATTGGAACCGACACTGCGGTGGATTCGGGAGAAGTTCGCCAAGAACCCGGCCATTCTGGAAGCCAACACTCGGGCCTTGAAAGCGGGCTACAACTTCGGCGAAACCACGGAATTGTTCCCGGTCCAGTACCGCGTGCCCAAGGCCCACATCAAGCCGGGCACCTATCGCAAGATCACCGGCAACGAGGCGACGGCCTTGGGGCTGGTGACGGCCTCGATCCTGTGCAACAAGACGCTGATCTACTGCTCGTATCCGATTACCCCGGCCAGCGACATCCTTCATGCGTTGGCTGAGATGAGGCGCTACGGCGTCCGCACCTTCCAGGCCGAGGACGAGATCGCGGCGGTGGGAGCGGCGATCGGGGCGTCGTTCGGCGGGGCCTTGGGGGTGACTGGCAGCAGCGGTCCGGGCCTGTGCCTGAAGTCGGAGGCGATCGGGTTGGCGGTCATGGTCGAACTGCCGCTGGTGGTCATTGACGTGCAGCGTGGAGGTCCCAGCACGGGCCTGCCGACCAAGACCGAACAAGCCGACCTGCTTCAGGCGCTTTTTGGCCGCAATGGCGAGTCGCCGGTGGCGGTTGTCGCGCCGTGCTCCCCAGCCGACTGTTTCGACATGATTATCGAGGCCGTCCGGATTGCCCTGCGCTTCATGACGCCGGTGATTCTGCTGTCCGACGGCTACCTGGGCAACGGGGCCGAGCCGTGGCTGATTCCGGACGTCAACGCCCTGCCGCGGATCGAGATTTCGCACCCGACGAAGCCCAACCACGACGGGCAGTTCATGCCCTACCTGCGGGACGAGCGACTGGTCCGGCAGTGGGCCTTGCCTGGCACGCCGGGCCTGGAGCACCGCATCGGCGGGTTGGAAAAGGAAGACGTGACCGGCAACGTCAGCTACGACCCGATCAACCACGAGAAGATGGTTCGCATCCGCGCCCAAAAGGTCGCCAACATCGCCAACGAGATTCCGCCGTTGAGCGTCAACGGGCCGGAGGAAGGCGATCTGCTGGTTATCGGCTGGGGCGGCACGTTCGGCTCCATCACCACGGCGGTGAATCGCGCCCGCCGCAAGGGGCTGAAGGTGGCCTCGGCCCACCTGCGTTACCTCAACCCGATGCCGAAGAATACCGGTGAGGTGCTGCGGCGGTACAAGCGGGTGTTGGTGCCGGAACTCAACTGCGGCCAACTGCTCTTGCTCTTGCGCGGCCGCTACCTCGTGGATGCGGTCGGACTCAACAAGATTCAGGGCAAGCCGTTCCTGGTTTCCGAGATCGAATCGGAAATCTATCGGCTTATCGGCAGCTAAGATGACTACAGGCGAGCCGGGGACGCCAAGTCCCCTGGTCGCAAAACGCTCAACACGGCGAGCCGGGGACGTAAGACCCCTGGTGATACAGTCAAGAACCCAAACGAGGACACCATGTCAACGGTCGCTACCACACCGCTCCCCACCCTGACGCCCAAGGATCTTTCCAGCGATCAAGACGTCCGCTGGTGCCCGGGATGCGGTGATTATTCGATTCTGGCCCAGATGAAAAAGGCCCTGGCGGGGCTGGGCATTCCGCGGGAAAAGTTCGTGTTCATCTCGGGTATCGGCTGCTCGAGCCGGTTCCCGTACTACATGAACACCTACGGTTTCCACACCATCCACGGTCGCGCACCGACCTTCGCCACGGGGCTGAAGATCGCTCGGCCGGATCTGTCGGTGTGGGTGATCACCGGCGACGGTGACGGCCTGTCCATCGGCGGCAACCATTTGATCCACGCCATCCGTCGCAACGTGGACATCAAGATCATCCTGTTCAACAACGAAATCTACGGCCTGACCAAGGGTCAGTATTCGCCGACGTCTCGCATCGGCACCCGCACCAAGTCGTCGCCCCAGGGATCGGTCGAGAATCCGCTGCGACCGCTGTCCATTGCCATCGGGGCCGAGGCTACCTTCGTGGCCCGCACTTTGGACGTGGACGTCAATCACCTGACCGACACGCTCCGCCGGGCCGCCTTCCACAAGGGAGCGGCCTTCGTGGAGATCTATCAGAATTGCAAGATCTTCAACGACGGCGTCTTCGAGTACGCCACGGACAAGAGCGTGAAGGCGGATAACACGCTGTATCTCGAACACGGCAAGCCGCTGATCTTCGGCAAGGATCGCAATAAAGGCATTCGTTTGAAGGGGCTGGACCCTGAAGTGGTGACGCTCGGCAACGGCGTGGCCGCCGACGATCTCTTGATCCACGACGAAAAGGCCGAAGAGCCGAGCCTGGCGTATCTGCTCAGCCGTATGGTCTATCCCCGCTTTCCGGAGTGTTTCGGCGTGTTCCGGGCGGTCGAGCGGCCGACCTACGAGGCCCTCATCAACAAGCAGGTGGAAGACGTCATCCGGGCCAAGGGGCCGGGCAAACTGGAGGAACTGTTTGCCAGCGACGACATCTGGGTAGTGTCATGATCTGCCCGAACTGCGGTCACGACAACTTGCCGGGGGCCGAAGAGTGCGCCCAGTGCATGCAGGACCTGACCCATCTGGACAGGCCCTCGGCCCAGGACCGCATCGAAAAAGCACTTCTGGAAGAGCCGGTATCCGTGCTTCCGCCGGCCCGGCCCGTCACGGTTCGGCCCACCGAGACGGTTCGGCAGGCCGTGCAGACCATGGTCGAAAACAGCGTCGGCGCGGTGCTGGTCGTCGGCGACGGCGGCAAACTGCTGGGCATTTTCTCCGAGCGGGACGTGCTCAACCGCCTGGCTGGGCTGCACGATCAATACGAAGAACTGCCCGTCAGCCACTTCATGACGCCCGACCCCGAAACCGTCTCCGCCGACGACAAGCTCGCCTTCGCTCTCCACAAGATGGACGGCGGCGGCTATCGCCATCTGCCCGTCATGGCCGACGGCATACCCCAAGGCATCATCTCCGTGCGGGACATTCTCCGCTACGTCAGCCAGTTGTGCTTCGAGTAAACTGGAACTGGGCTTTCGGACCTTTCGACGGCCGGGCACTCACGGAATCAGGACCTCGATCTTCGCGGTCTTCCGCATGTCTTCGACAATCTTCATCCGCAGCTCCTCGGCGACAAGCATCCGAGCATCGTCCTTGACCTCCTCGAAATTGCTTGGCTTGCCCGGCTTGCGTTCCGTGACCTTGATCAGATGGAAGCCGTAGTCGGTCTGCACGACGTGGCTGATCTCGTTGACCTTCATCGCGGAGACGGTCCGCAGAAACGGATCGGTTTCGTTCTTGCCGCTGGGGGGGAACCAGCCCAGGTCGCCGCCCTGGGCCGCGCTGGCGTCCTGACCGTGCTTGCGGGCCAGTTCGGCGAAGTCGGCCCCGGCCAGGGCCTGCTGGCGAATGGCGAGCATCTTCTGCCGCGTCTCGGCCAGCACTTTCGGATCGGCGTCGCGGGGAGCACGGAGAAAGACCTGGCTGGCCCGGATCATCACGCCGTCGAAAAGCTCCTTGTTGTCCTCGTAGTATTTTTTGACGTCCTCCTCGGTGACGTGCTTTTTCACATAGGCGTTCCACTGCACGACGGCGTTGATGTCCCGCTCCAGCCGTTCCGGCGACTGCCCGCTGTCTTCGTAGAACTGTTTCAGCGTTTTACCCCGGGCTTTCAGACTCCGCTCCAGTTCTGCCATGCGTTCCTTGGCCACCGCCGGGTCGGGCGGCGGCACGTTCTTGCGGAGAAACTGCTGAAAGAGCGTCTCGTCGATGAGCGTTTGCAGAAGTTGGTGGCGGAGGAACTTGTGCTGTTCCGGAGTGAGATTGGGCTGCGCTCCCGGTCCTTTGGCGTAGATGTTCTCGAACTCGGCCAGGGGAATGACCTCGCCGTTGACGACCGCGGCGGCTTTGGGCGGCGCGGGGGCCTTCGGTTCGGCCCAGGCTGATTGCCAGCCCAGAATCAGTGTCGCAACCGACAGGATAACCAGGCGAATTCGAGCCATCGCTTCAGTCCTTTCTGCCAAAAAACGCACCGCCCCCGGCTGGCAACGAAATCCCGTCCGGCCGCTGTGTTCCTTCGGGGCGATACCGAGCGGAGTCGCCGTCCTATAGCGATGGGGAGGAAGGCCGTCGAGATCAGCTTTCGGGGGGATTTTCCACCGTCTGCGGTGATTGACCGCTAATGCCCGGTCGCTACCATGCCGGAAAAGGGACCGACGGACTCGCAACCATTCGCCAAGCCGTGAGGGCCGACCATGAACCGGATGCCGAATCGCCGCCAGATCATCCGCACCGTCGCCGCCGGGGCCGTGGGCCTGACCGTGCTGCCGGCCCGCTACGCCGCCCTGGCCGAGGACAACCGCACTGTCAAAGGCAACATCAAGCAATCCGTCTGCCGTTGGTGCTACGGTCGGGTTCCTTTGGAAAAGCTTGCCGCCGAGGCTGCCCGGATCGGCTACAAATCCATCGAGTTGATCGGACCTGAGGAATACAAGGTCATCAAGCCCTTCGGCCTGACCTGCGCCATGGTCCGCTGCAAGTCGATCACCGACGGCCTGAACCGCAAGGAGAATCACGACTGGATCGAGGAGGAGCTGCGAACCAACATCGAATTCGCAGCAGCCGAGGGGATTCCCAACGTCCTGTGCATGTCGGGTAATCGGCGTGGCATGAGCGACGAGGAGGGTCTGGAAAATTGCGTCGTCGGGTTGAAGCGGGTGATTGGCCTGGCGGAACAGAAGAAAGTTACCATCTGCATGGAACTTCTCAACAGCAAGGTGGACCACAAGGACTACATGTGCGACCGGACGGCCTGGGGCGTGGCCCTGGTCAAGAAGCTCGGCTCCCCACGCTTCAAGCTGCTCTACGACATCTATCACATGCAAATCATGGAAGGGGATATCATCCGCACCATTCGGGACAATAAGGAGTACATCGGACACTACCACACCGGCGGCGTTCCTGGTCGGCACGAGATCGATGAGAGCCAGGAGTTGTATTACCCCGCCATCGTGAAGGCGATTCTGGAAACCGGCTACACGGGTTTTCTGGGTCAGGAGTACATTCCGACCAAGGAACCGGCCGTGGCCTTGGCCTCGGGCTTCCGGATCTGCGATGTGTGACCGTCCTGTATCCGCACAGACCATCGCCCCTGCCGATCAGCGAGGAGAAGTGACCGACGCTTTGCCGCAGCTCATGCGTAGTGCCGTTCTGGTGGCTCCGGGGTGCGTCGAGATTCGGGACGTGCCGGTGCCGCGGCCCGGCCCTGGAGAGGTGGTGATCCGCATCGAGCGGGCTTTGGCTGGCGGTACGGATCGCAAGGCATTCCAACGCGGCCATCCGCAGATTCCGATGCCGGGACCGTTCGGTCACCGCTACGCCGGCGTCGTCGCTGCCGTCGGCGAAGGGGGTCCCGATCTGGCCGTCGGACAGCCGGTCATGGGAGTGCATACTGCCCCGTGTCTCCGCTGCTCCTTCTGTCGCAAGGAGCGTTGGAGCCTGTGCCCTCATGTCATGCGGGACAAGGTGCTGGGCGCTTTTGCCCAATTCCTTCGGATTCCCGCCCACATCGCCAAACTTCACGTGTTTCCGCGCCCTGCCCGGCTCAACGCCTCCCATGCCGCCTTGCTGGAACCGCTGGCCTGCGTCGTCCACGGACTGGAGCAGATCGTCTGGCGGCATGTGGAAAGCGTGCTGGTCGTCGGCCTGGGTGTGATCGGGCTGCTGTTCGGTCAACTGCTTCCACGCTACACGTCGGCGACGCGCTGCGGAGCCGGTCGGCGGAAACGGCGGATCGAGCTGGCTCGGCGGTTCGGTTTCGATCCCGTGTGGGAGGTGCCGGCGGGAGGAGAACTGCCTGCCGAGTTGAGACGCCGCCGCTTCGATGTCGTGTTGGAATGCACGGGCAAGGTGGAAGGCTGGCAGCTGGCCTTCGATCACGTCCTTCCGGGCGGGCAGGTACTCCTGTTCGGCGGGTTGCCCAAAGGGACGATGTGGCCGGTTGATTGCACGCGGCTGCACTACGAGGAAATCCGCCTGGTCGGTGGATTCCACTTCGGCCCCCCGGACGTGCTCAAAGCCCGGCAGGTGCTTCTGGACGGCGGACTGGACCTCGACCCGCTCATTGACGGCTGCATGTCGCTCGAGGAATTGCCCGAAGTGATGCGGCGGCTCAGTGCCAGCGAGGGGATGCAGTATGCCATCGCTCCCTGAGACGCCGATGTCCCCGTCCCCCGTTTCCGCCTCGGTGCCGCCGACGTGTCGCATGGTTCGCATCGTCGCTGCGGATCGGCTCGAAGTCGTCGAAGCCCCACCGCCGCGACTGCGAGAGGCCGGAGATCTGCTCATCCGCACAGCCGTCTGCGGCATCTGTTCCGGCGATCTGATGCCGTGGTACCTGACCCGCAAAATCGGCACGGTGCTGGGGCATGAGATGGTTGGCTGGGCCGTCGAGGTCGGTCAGGACGTGCGGGGCATCGCGGTGGGTGATCTGGTGTTTTTCCACCATCATGCCCCGTGCGGCCGATGCGATCACTGCCGCCGCAAGGCGTTCGTTCACTGTCCGCAATGGCGAAAAAGCAGGATCGAGCCGGGCGGCATGTCGGAGTGGATTCGCGTCCCCGCCGACATCGTGGCGCACGACTGCTTTGCCGTGAACGACCTGACCCCCGACCAGGCGATGTTCATCGAACCGTTGGGTTGTTGCGTCAAAGCTCTGCGGCGCGTTCCGAGTGACATAGCGGGGTCAACGGGTGTCGTCGTAGGCTGCGGCGTCATGGGAATGCTCAATCTGATGACGGCTCGGGCCTTCGGGGCGGCCCGCCTCCTGGCCGTCGAACCCGATCCGATCCGGGCGAGACTAGCCAGGAAATACGGGGCTGACATGGTTCTGTCACCGGAGCAGGCCCGCAGCGACACCCGGCAGATTGCCGATTGGGTCGTGATCGGTCCCGGGCATCCCGACGTGATCCGTGACGCCTTGCACTACGTCCGACCGGCCGGCACCGCGATCCTGTTCACGCCGACGCCGGACGGCGTGACGACGAATCTGGACCTTGGCGAATCATACTTCCGCGAAGTGAGCCTGATACCCTCCTACTCCTGCGGGCCGGAAGACACGCGGGAGGCGTACAATCTTTTGAGAATGGGCCAGGTCGATCCCCGACCGCTGATCACGCATCGCTTTCCGCTGAGCGAGGCGCAGACCGCATTCGACACAGCCCGAGCCGGCGGGGCGGCGCTGAAAGTGGTCGTGGAGATGCATCGGGAGAGGCCGACGTGAACCAGTCCAGTGCCTGCGATTTTCCGAGCGACCCCGGCGGTCGAGAGCAGATCCCCCAGGGGTCTCGGGTTCAGCGCTGCCTCGGCGGCTTTCGCTGGGAAGGCGTCCCCGTGCAGCAGTACAAAAGCGAAGCGGACCACTGGCGGGGGGTGATCCGCATGGTGCTGGCCGGGGAGAGCGGCGAACGGACGGCCTTTCACGTCCGCTATTTCGAGGTCGCTCCGGGCGGTTTCACGTCGCTGGAGCGGCATCGGCATGAACATGTCGTCTTCGTGCTTCGCGGCTGCGGCGAAGTGCAACTGGACCAAACCGTGCACCGCATCGGACCCGGCGACCTGATCTACGTCGCCCCGGAGGAACTGCATCAATTCCGCAATCCGGCGGGGGCCGAACCGCTGGGTTTTCTCTGCATCGTGGACGCGGTTCGGGATCGGCCTCGGCTGGCCGACGTGCCCCTGCCGGGCTGCTGAATCATTCCTGGCAGTGTCACCACGGTGTCATTCCGCCGTTGACGCACAGCGTCTGGCCGGTGACGAAGGAGGCTTCCTCGCTGGCGAAGTAGAGCACGGCATAGGCCACGTCCTCCGGCGTGCCCCAGCGATTGGCCGGAATCAAGGCCCGATACTCGTCCTTCTCTTGTTGCGGAACCTTCTCGTGACGTTCGACGGGAATCCATCCCGGGGCCACGGTGTTGACCGTGATGCCGAAGGGAGCCAGCTCGCGGGACATGCTGCGGCTCCAGCCGATCTGTCCGCCCTTGGCGGCGACGTAGGCGCTGAACGGAGCGACGGCCCGATGAAAGACCTCGCTGGTGATGTTGATGATGCGTCCCCAGCGCTGGGCCTTCATGTGGGCCAGTCCCCGCCGCGTCAGCAGATAGGGACTTTTCACGAAGAAATCGAGCATGGCCTGATGAAACGCCCAGTCGTACTCCTCGATGGGCTTGAGCGGCTGTTCGCAGGTGGCGTTGGGAACGAGGATGTCCGGCTTGCCGAGTTTCGCCTCGGTTTCCCGGAACAACTTCTCGACGCCCTCCTCGGTGGTGACGTCCGCCCGCACGAGGATGCTTTCGATTCCTGCATCGTGGAACGCGGCGAAATTCCGCTCCGCGCGGGCCTGATTGTTGAAGTAGTTGACGGCGACCTTGGCTCCTGCCTTGCCCAGGGCCAGAGCGATGGCGTGGCCCAGGCCGGTGCTGCTTCCGGTCACGATGGCGACGTGGTTCTTGAGCGAAAACGGCATGGCGAACCTCTCAGCGATGACGAACGGGGAAGCGAAGAGGCCGACGCCCCATCGCTCCCCCGGCTGTGGTTATGGATGCGCTTTACTTACGAAAATCCCCCGCGGTCACGATGATGAACTTCTGCGGGTCCACGTGGTTGCGGATGGCTGAATTGACCTGGTCCACGGTCAGTTCGGCGATCTTGCGTTCCAGATCGTCGTGATAGCGGAAGGTACGCTTGGCGTAGAGGGTGCCGGCGAGCTGCGAAGCCAGCATCATCTCCGTGGCGCGGGTGATGTTCTGCTGCTGGAGGTAGCCCTTCTTGGCGGCGTCAAGCTCGGCGGCGGTGATGCCGTCGCGGACCAGCTTCTCCAGTTCCTCGGCGATGGCTTTTTCCACCTTGCCGATGTTTTCCGGATTGCAGATGGCGAAGATGGCCAAGCTGCCGCGGGCATCATAAGGATCGGCGCTGAAGATCGAAGCGACGGTGTAGGAAAGCCCCTCTTTCTGCCGGACGCGGTCACCGAGCCGGGACGACAGCGACCCGCCGCCGAGGATGTAGTTCGCCATGACCATCGCAGGATATTCGGGATCGTCGTCCCGCATGGCCAGCGGCAGGGCGGCGAAGTACACGGCGTTGGCTTTGTCCGGCGTGGTGAGGGACTGTTTGCTGGCGGCGGACTTGTCGGCCACGGTGCGTTCGATCCGCTGATACGGCTGCTTGGCTTTCCAGCCGCTGAGCGTTTCGCTGACGATGCTGAGGCACTTGTCCGGGTCGAAGTCGCCCAGGAGGACGACTTCGACGGCTTGGGCGCCCACGTATTCGTCGTAGAGCTTGCGGACCTGATCGTAGGTCAGGGCCTGCAATTCGGCGATCTCCTCGTCGATGGTCGGCACATAGCGGACGTCGCCCTTGGGGTAGGGGCTGAGTTGGCGCTGGACGGCCCGGGCGGCCAGGGCGGTCGGCTCGGTACGGGTCGCTTCCAGATCGGCGAGGCGGTTGCGTTTGAGGATTTCGAATTGCTCCGGCGGGAGCGCCGGTTCGCGCAACACCTGCCGGAGGAGTTCGAGGACCTCGGGCAGCGTGTCCCGCTTCGCTTGGATGGCGAAACTGATGGAACCGACCTGGCCGGTGGACATGCCCATCAGCCGTCGGCCGCCAAACCCGCCGAAACCTGTTCCCATGCGGGCCTGGAGCCGGTCCAGTTCGTCTTGCAGCTGTTGATGCGTGAGCTTCCTGGTGCCCCGCAACATGAGGTCGTTGAGAATGCCGCCGGCGGCGGTGAGGCCCTTGAGGTTTTCGGCGTTGCCGAAGCGCAGCATCACTAAGGCGTAGGCGGCCTGGTTGCGGGTCCGGTAGGGCAGCAAGGCGATCTGCACGCCGTCGTTGAGTTGGACGCGGCGAATGCGTTTTTCGAGTTCAGCGGGATTGGGGTCCAACGTCTCTCCGGAGGCGACAGCCTCGCGGCCCCGGTAGTCGGCGACGAGATCGTGGACCTTGGGTGTGGCAGGGATGGCCACGCGCTCCGGTTCCTGGGTCGGAATGAACATGCCGAGGGTGCGATTGTTCCGCCGCAGGTAAGCGTCGGCGACACGGCGAACGTCCTCCGGCGTGACCTTCTCCAACCGATCCCGATGCAGGAAATACAGCCGCCAGTCACCCTGGGCGGCCCATTCGCTCAGGCCGATGGCAAGTCGGCTGCTGTCGGCCTGGGCCAGTTCCCGGTTTTTGAGAATCTGCTGCTTGGCCCGTCGCACTTCTTCCTCGGTGAAGCCGTCAGCGGCGGCCCCTTCGAGGACTTTGAGCATGATGTCCCGAACTTCTTCCAGGTTGCCGTCGCGGTTGACCGTGGCGAGGAACTCGATGACGCCGGGGTCGTGGAGTGCTGCGGCATCGCCGGACACGCTCGCTGCCTTGCGGGTTTCCACCAATGCCTTGTACAGCCGACCCGAGGGGGCCGTCGTCATCAATTGCTCCAGTACCTCCAGGGCGGGGTAGTCGGGATGGGGCCCGGCGGGGATGTGATACACGACGCCGACCGCCCCGATGTCGCCGACGCGCCGCAGGATCACGAGCCGCTCGCCGTCCTGGGCCGGTTCCTCCGTGTAGGTCTGCTGTAGCTTGCGCTCCGGCCTCGGAATGGCCCCGAAGTACTTGTTTACCAGGGCCAAGGCCTTCGCCTCGTCGAACTTCCCGGCGACGACGACCATCGCATTATCGGGCTGATAATACTTGCGGTAAAAAGCCTGGAGGTTTTCGATCGGTACCCGTTCGATGTCGCTGCGATTGCCGATCACCGTCTTGCCGTAGTTGTGCCACTCGTAAGCCGTCGCCATGATCCGCTGGCTGAGGATATTCAGCGGCGAGTTCTCGCCCATCTCGAACTCATTGCGGACGACGGTCATCTCGGAGAGCAGATCTTCCCGCTTGATGTAGCTGTTGACCATGCGGTCGGCTTCGAGGCGGATGGCGAATTCCAGGTTTTCATCCGAGGCAGGAAGCGTCTCGAAGTAGTTGGTGCGGTCATAGGAGGTGGTGCCGTTGAAGCGAGCGCCGCGGTCCTGAAGGGCCTTGGGAATGTTGGGGTGGGTTGGCGTGCCCTTGAAGACCATGTGTTCAAGCAGATGGGCCATGCCGGTCTCGCCGTAGCCTTCGTGGCGGCTGCCGACGAAGATGGTCAGGTTGACCGTGACCGTCGGCTTGGAAGGATCGGGAAAGAGCAGAACCTGCATGCCATTGTGCAGGCGATATTCCGTGATCCCCTCGACCGTGGTGATCTTCCGGGGCGGAGGCGGTTCCGCGGCTTGGACCAAGCTCAGGCCCGCGGAGGTCAGCAACAAACTCAGAATCAGCCCGGTACGCATGCCACTCCCTTTCTTGGCCACCAAGGAAAAGAATCAATCCACGCGGAAGGGCGAATCGGGTTTTTCTTCGTGCCGGATCTCATCGACCGGCTCTTTCCGGCCCGGGCCTTTGTACAGGCGGTTTGCGAGATTCACGACCCAGCCCGGGACGTTGCCAATGTTCTTGTACGCATGAACGACGCCGGGCGGCACAACGACCGCCATCGGGTTCTCGATCCCGACGACGACTTCCTGCCGAACGCCGAACGTCTCCGAACCCGGGCGATTATCCCAAAGATACAGGCGGAAGTTGGATGGGCCGAAAAAACAGAAGTAATCCGCCTGGTCCACATGTTCATGGGGGCCGCGGACAACTCCCGGCAGCGTTTCGGAAACGTAGCCCATGACCGGGTGATATTCCGGCGGCACTTCGTCTTCACGGTACAGTTCACTGAGCCAGCCGCGATGGTCGGAGAAGCGTTTGAGCGGCTTCCAGATTACGCCGGCGATGATGCCGTCTCGGAATGTCGTTGGCATGGCGATGACGCTCAACTGGCTGCTTCGGAATCCTGTTGGTTGTCCTCGGCCCGCGGCTTGCCCACTATCTTATTGTCCGAGTTCCGAGATGCTATGTAACGGCCTCTCGGGACGAACAGTCACGGCCAGAAGCGGATGAGGTCAGCGATGACGAGGCGACCGTTGGTTTTGTTGGCGGCTTGGATGGCCGAGGAAGTTCGGCAGCAGCTTGCCGGGCAATTTCCCGAGTGCCGCTTTGAGGACGCTCGGGATCGCGCGGTTTTGGAACGCCTGCTGCCGGAAGCCGAGATCGTGTACGGTATTCCTCCCGCGGAGTTGCTGGCCAAGGCCGAGCACCTGCGCTGGATTCAACTCCCGGCCGCCGGAGTGCCTTGGGATCTGTGCGATGCTCTGAAAGATCGCAACGTTATCGTGACCAACCTGGCGGGCCTGTACGGGCCGACGATTGCCGAACACGCTCTGGGTCTGATGCTGGCCGTGTCACGCAATTTTCACGTCGCTTTTCGGCAGCAGAGCGAGCGGACCTGGCAGCGGGACCTGTCCAAAACCATGCGGGACCTGCACGGTCGGACGGCTGCCATCGTCGGCGTGGGAAACATCGGCCAGAACATCGCCCGGCTGTGCCGCTGCTTCGGAATGCGGGTCGTCGGCTGCCGCCGGACCACGCAGATGACCCCGCACGTGGACCAGCTGTATCCCTGCGAACGGGTCAAGGAGATGGTCAGCGAGGCGGATTACGTTGTCGTGGCCGCTCCGCTGACCCGGCAAACGCGGGGGATGCTGGGTCCGGCGGAGTTCTCCGCGATGAAACCGGGCACGATCTACGTCAACGTCTCCCGCGGGGCGGTGGCCGAAGAGCAAGCTTTGCTGGACGCCCTTCGCTCGGGGCATCTGTTCGGAGCGGGCCTGGACGTGTTCGCTGTCGAGCCGCTGCCGCCGGAACATCCCTTGTGGACCATGCCGAATGTCATCATCACGCCGCACTACAGCGGGGAGACGGTGAACCAGTCGGCCCAACCGGGACATTTGTTCATCCGCAATCTTCGCCGATTCCTCAAAAACGAAGAAATCGGACATCGGGTGAACCTCGAAGCGGGATATTGATATCAAAGCTTTGCGCCTACGTTGCGCGCTGACCGCGGTAAAATGGCCCGTTTAGTGAAATGCTCTTGAAGTTTTGCTCAATAACGGTTCTCCCAGGGCTGGCGATTTGGTAAGGTAGTGGGAGTAGGTAGAGTGCTTCAGACCTGGTTCTGCGGAGACGCGTTGTGACAGCCGGCTGTCCATCATCCTCTGGTTCTTCCACGATTCGTCACGCCTCGGGGGCCGATCTGCTGGTCGAATGTCTGGTCCGCAACGGCGTCGAGGTCGTGTTCGCCTATCCGGGCGGGGCCAGCATGCCGATCCACCAGGCCCTGACCCGCTGGGAGCATAAAATCCGCACGATTCTGCCCCGGCACGAGCAGGGTGGCGGGTTCATGGCCGAGGGCTACGCCCGGAGCACGGGGCGGGTCGGCGTCTGCATCGCCACCAGCGGACCGGGCGCGACCAACTTCGTCACCTGTCTGGCCGACGCCAAGATGGACTCGGTTCCGCTGGTCGCCATCACGGGACAGGTGCCGACGCCGGTCATCGGCACGGACGCCTTTCAAGAAACTCCCATCGTCGAAATCTGCCGTTCCATCACGAAACACCATTACCTCGTGACCCGTACCGAGGACATTCCGCGGGTGGTCAAGGAAGCGTTCTACGTGGCCAGTACGGGGCGGCCCGGTCCGGTGCTGATCGACCTGCCCAAGGATGTGCAGAACCGCTGCATCACAGCGGATCTCGATCCGCCGATCAACCTGCCGGGCTATCGGCCCCATCGTCGCGCCAAGCGGGAAGAACTGCTCAAGGTCATGGAGCTGATCCGGCAGAGCCGCAAGCCGATCATCTACGCCGGGGGCGGCATCATCCACGCCAACGCAGGACATCTTTTGCGGGCCTTCGCTGAGAAGACCTGCATTCCCGTCGCTCTGACCCTCATGGGACTGGGCAGCTTCCCGAGCAGCCATTACCTGTGCCTCCAGATGCTTGGCATGCACGGCACGGTTTACGCCAACTACGCCATCAACGAGGCGGACTTGCTGTTAGCCCTGGGCGTCCGCTTCGATGACCGCGTGACCGGCAAGGTCAGCGAATTCTGCAAACACGGCAAAATCGTCCACATCGACATCGATCCCGCCGAACTGAACAAGTGCAAGCCGGCCCTGGTGCCAATCGCCGGCGACGTCGGCCTGGCCCTTCAGGACATGCTGGAGATGGTCGAGCAGGGATTGCATCTCGACCCGGGAGAGAGTCCCGGCGGCAAGCATGCCGACTGGCTCCGGCAAATTGAGTACTGGCGGGAGACGGAACCGCTGTCCTATCGGGATCGCGACGATGCCATTCTGGCCCAGTACGCCATCGAGCGGCTGTGGCAGATCATCCGCGACCGTGGGCAGTTGAGGAACACGATCATCACGACCGGCGTTGGCCAGCATCAGATGTGGGCGGCCCAGTATTACCGGTTCGAGGCGCCGCGGACCTGGTTCACGTCGGGCGGACTGGGAGCAATGGGCTTCGGCCTGCCGGCCGCCATCGGAGCCAAGGCCGCCTGCCCGGACAAGACGGTCATCGACATCGACGGCGACGGCAGCTTCCTGATGAACATTCAGGAATTAGCCACCGCTTACGTCGAAAAGCTGCCGGTCAAAGTGCTCTTGCTCAACAACCAGCATCTCGGCATGGTGGTGCAGTGGGAGGACCGCTTCTACCAGAGCAACCGGGCACACACCTACCTGGGCGCGGGACCGGACGAAGACCCGTATCCCGATTTCGTGAAGCTGGCCCACGGCTTCCGCTGCGGAGCGAAGTCAGTGCGGGAAAAGGCGGACCTCGACGAGGCCATCGAGGAGATGCTGGACGCCACGGGGCCTTATGTGCTCGAGGTCATGGTGCCGTACCAGGAACATGTGCTGCCCATGATTCCCAGCGGGCATACGGTGCGGGACATCATCAAGGCGTGACGGGCGGATTGAGTTCAGGACCAAGTCAATTGACGAAACGAGGCCGGCCATGCGAGGCGATGCGATTCATGTCATGCATTCGTTGTTTCTGCCAGCTTGCGAGTGTTGTCAGGAAGCGAGCTGGAAACCTCCCGCGGACATTTATCGCACTCGGCGAGGTTGGCTGGTCAAGTTCGATCTGGCGGGGGTGCGGCCGGAGGACGTTCGACTCAAGGCTCACGGTCGGCGGCTGGAGATCGAGGGGACCCGGCGCGATTGGAGCATCAGCGAAGATTGTCTGATGTATCACATGGAAATTGCCTACAATCACTTCCATCGGCAGTTAGAATTGCCCTGCGAGGTGAACGAGGCCGACATCCGCCAGGAGTTCCGGGACGGCATGTTGTTCGTGTTGATTCCGGAGGCAGCCGCCTCCGCCTGACCGGCCCGGACTGCCCGCGGATCAAGGCCCGCTCTCCTTGGACCCCTTGATCCCCGGAGCAACCCGAGCAGTCATGACCGATCAACCTGTGCCCGCCCTGCAAAACCCGGAAACGCTACCCGTCCTTCCGATCAAGAATACGGTCCTGTTCCCATACCTTTTCCTTCCGCTTTCCATTGGCCGACCGGCTTCGGTCGCGGCCGTGGAAGCCGCCTTGGCCACCGAAGAGAAGACCTTCGTTGTCGTCGCCCAGCGCGACCAGCAGCAGGAACACCTCTCCGAAACCGACATTTACACCATCGGCACCAAGGCGATGGCCAAGAAGATGGCCCGCCGGGACGGCCATCTGGAAATCCTTGTCCAAGGCATCGAGCGGGTCGTCATCGTCAAAGTGGTGCAGACCGAGCCATATCTGAAGGCCAAGGTCCAAACGCTGCCCCTGCCCGACGACACTGGCACGGAAGTCGAAGCCCTGACCCGCAGCATCGTCGAACTGGCCACGAAGGCCCTGACGCTGGCGAATCCGGAATCCCCGGTGGACATTCAGGGGCTAGCCTCCCAGGCGAAGCAGCCGCTGCAACTGGCCTACCTGCTTGGCTCGATGCTCAGCCTCAGCGTGCCGCAGGAGCAGGCTCTCTTGGAAGCGCCGACGCAGCTGGAAGCGCTGCGGCTGTTGCACGGCTATTTGACCCACGAGGTGCAGGTCCTGGAAATCCGCCAGCAGATCGCGTCCCAGGCCCAGACGGCGATGTCGCAGGAGCAACGGCAATACTACCTGCGTCAGCAGATGGAAGCGATCCGCAAGGAATTGGGCGAGACCACGCCGGAGCGGGCCGAGGTCGAGACCCTCCGCGAACGGCTCCACCAGGCCGACATCCCCGACGAGGTCCGCAAAGAGGCGGAGCGGGAACTGTCCCGTCTGGAGCGGACGCCGCCCATGGCTCCCGACTTCCAAGTCACCCGCACCTATCTGGAACTGATTCTGGAACTGCCCTGGAAAAAGGAAACCGAGGACAACCTCGATCTTCATCACGCCCGGCAGATTCTCGACAAGGACCATTACGACCTGGAAGACGTCAAGGAGCGGATCCTGGAACACCTTGCGGTCCTCAAGCTCAATCCCAAGGCGAATGCCCCGATTCTGTGCTTTGTCGGTCCTCCGGGCGTCGGCAAAACGTCGCTGGGTCAGTCCATCGCTCGGGCCTTGGGCCGGAAGTTCGAGCGGCTGAGCCTGGGCGGCTTGCACGATGAAGCGGAGTTGCGCGGCCATCGCCGGACCTACATCGGAGCGATGCCGGGCCGGATCATCCAGGCGTTGCGGCGGGCTGGCGTCCGCAATCCCCTGTTGATGCTCGACGAAGTGGACAAGCTCGGCGAAAGCCACTACCGCGGCGATCCGGCGGCGGCTTTGCTGGAAATCCTCGACCCCGCCCAGAATCACACGTTCCGAGATAACTATCTTGATCTGCCGTTCGATCTCTCGCGGGTGTTCTTCATCACCACGGCTAACACGCTTCATGCGATTCCGACGCCGCTTTTGGACCGGATGGAGGTGCTGAGGCTTTCGGGGTATACGCAGGAAGAGAAGGAACACATTGCTCGGCGGTTTCTGATTCCGCGGCAATTGGCCAACGCCGGTCTGACACCCGAGCAGCTCGTGATTCCCGATGAAACGCTGCGGGCCGTGATCCGGCGCTACACCCGGGAGGCTGGCGTCCGGGAGTTGGACCGGATGCTGGGTTCCCTGGTCCGGAAAGTGGCGTTGCTGCGGGTCGAGAAGCAGGTCGAACACGTCACGATTACGCCGGACCAGTTGCCGGAAATGCTCGGCCCGGAACGGTTCTTCGAAGAAAAGACCCGAACGACCCTGGAGCCGGGAGTAGCGACCGGCCTGGCCTGGACCGAGGCGGGCGGCGAAGTGCTTTACGTGGAGGCCTTGGTCATCTGGGGAGTTTCGGGGTTGGAATTGACGGGTCAGCTAGGCCGGGTCATGAAGGAATCCGCGCAGGCGGCTCTCAGCTACGTCCGTTCCCACGCCGCGGAGTTCGGCATTCCGATGAAGCTGTTCAAGCGCTGCGGAATCCACATCCACGTTCCCAAGGGCGCGGTGCCCAAGGACGGTCCCTCCGCGGGGGTGGCCATCGTGACGGCGCTGGCCTCGGTGTTGACGGGTCGGCCGGCCCGAGCGGACACGGCCATGACCGGTGAGATCACGCTCACCGGTCTGGTCCTGCCCGTCGGTGGCATCAAGGAAAAAGTCCTGGCCGCTCATCGGGCCGGGATTCGCCGCGTCGTTCTGCCCAAGGCCAACCAAGGTGATCTGGTGAAATTGCCGGATCAGGTCCGGAAGGACATTGAGATCGTCTTGGTCGAAAACATCTCCGAAGCGCTCAAGGAAACGCTGACCGATCAGCCGGTTCGAGTGCCGACAATGGACCAGATGGAAGACGGCGAGGCTCCCAAGGAGTCCGTAGAGTCAGCCCGACAGGCCGCGGCTCCGGCGTCGGCCCAGCAGCCGCCTGCTTGATGTTGCTCTTGATCGCCTATTTGATCTTGAGCAGTTCGACCTCGAAGGTCAGTTCGGCGTTGGGCGGAATGACCCCGCCGGCTCCCCGGGAGCCGTAGGCCAGGTCCGGCGGGATGATGAGCTTGCGTTTGCCGCCGACCTTCATCCCGGCCACGCCTTCGTCCCAGCCCTTGATGACACGCCCGGCTCCCAACGGAAACGAGAACGGCTTGCCGCGGTCGAGGCTGCTGTCAAACTTCTTGCCGTCCTTGAGCCAGCCGGTGTAATGCACTTCGACCGTATCGCCCTTCTTGGCCTCCGGTCCCGTACCTTCCTTGAGGTCCACATACTTCAGTCCGGATGGCGTGGTGATCACTTTTTCCTCCTTGTTGTCGGTCCCGAAGGCACAGCCGAGAGCCACGAAGGTCGAAACTGCCAATACGACAAGCGACGACTTGAGTCCCGTCACCAATCTCACGCCTGGTCCCCTTTGCTGAAAAAGCATTGCGGTTCCCGCCCTGGTTCGACGCATGGACCCAGAGCGGATCATCCCGGGCTTTATACAGGCGGAGGGTGCGGGGTGCTACAATAGCGGCACTATTGGCTGATCAGAAAGTGCCCCCGGAAGAGGGTTGAGCAACTGGAGACTGAGCCATGACGACGCCGGTGCAGACGGACCAGGAACGCCAGAGTTTTGCCGAGGCTGCTCTCCGGCTCGGCGGCAAGAGCGAGGAGGAAGCCCGCCGCCTGGGTGCGGTGGACAAGGCCGATGAACAGGTCGAGGCCCTGTTTGCTCCGCAGTATCAGACGGTCAACAGTCCGGTGCATCGGGTGGTCTGGGATGACAAGTGCCCCGTCGATCTGTTCCGTCCGCCGCCCTTGCCGGACACGGCTCCCTGCGACGCAGCCATGAAGGCCTCGCTGGACATCGTGAAACGCCGGCTGGCCGAGAAAACGCTTTACGACGAGAACGGCAAAGTCTCCGCCGACACCCTGGCGGAACTGGGCCGGGCTGGATATTGGGGTCTGCTGATCGACCCGAAGTACGGCGGGCAGGGCGCTCCGTTTGCCCGTTTCGCAGATTTCCTCACCCGCATGGCTGTCTGGGAACCGATGGTCGCCGGACTGGCCTCAGTCCACGGCTGCATCGGGGCGGTGGACCCGGTACGCACCTTCGGTTCGCCGGAACAGAAGCAACGCTTTCTTCCGCGGCTGGCCAGTGGCGAAGCCCTGTCCGGGTTCGCCCTCACCGAGCCGAACGCCGGCTCCGACCTGACCGCCCTGCGGACGACAGCCGTGCGAGTCGGCGACCATTTCGAGGTCACGGGCGAGAAGCTGTTCATTACCAACGTCATTCCCGGTCGCACCATCGGCCTCGTGGTGATGCTCGAGGGCAAACCGGCGGTGCTCATCGTGGACCTGCCCAAGGAGGAGAACGAATCGTTCCAGATCGTTCGCTACGGTCTGCACGCCTTGCGGCACGCCCACAACAACGGCCTGCGGTTCCATCGGCTGCGAGTTCCCGTCGAGAATCTGCTGCACCCGAAGATCGGCGACGGGCTGACCATCGCCTATCACGGCTTGAACCTGGGCCGGGTGTCGCTGTGCGCCACCGCCGCCGGGAATCTGCGGGTCATGCTGGCCAATGTCCTCCCGTGGGCCGCCTTCCGCAAGACCTACGGGCAGCCGATCAACACTCGGGAACTGGTCAAACGCCGCATCGCCCGGTTGGCCGCCCTCATCGTCGGCTGCGATGCCCTGGTCGCCTGGACGTCGTGGCTCATCGACCAGGGCTACCGCGGCGAGATGGAGTGCATCGTCGCCAAGATTTTCGGTTCGGAATCCCTCAAGGAGGCGGCCATTGAACTGTTCATGAAGACCCACGGCGGCCGGTCATTCCTCAAGGGACACATCTTCGGCGACAACGTTCACGACTTCCTCGCCCCGTGCATCTACGAGGGCGAAGGCGAGATGCTGGGTCTGGCGTTCTTCAAGTCGCTGGTCAAGGAGCACGGCAAGGCGTTCTTCGAGCCAATCGGCAGAGCCTTGCAACAGCACGGGCTGAAGAGTTTCAACCCGCTCAATCCATCCCATGCCTATGCCTTGCGAAAAGAACTGGCGGCCTACTCCCGCTGGTGGCTGGCCCAGACGTTCCGCACCGTGACCGTGCCAATGATCCCGGGGATGGATTCCCGCCTGGCTGAGCATTTCGGCTTCGCCTGGGCCGGCTTGCAGACGGCTCCCAGCGAAATCAGTGCCGTCATGCGGAAGCATCAACTCAAACTAGCCGACCGCCAGTGCCGCATGGCCGAACTGTCGGCCCGAACCCAGAGCCTCATCATCATGCTGGTCACTTCGCTTTGGGCACACCGGCAGAAGGACTCGGTTTCGACGCAGGCGGCGGACATTCTCTGCCAGGACCTTCGCCGCGGCCTGACCGGGGAACGGCCCAGCGACCGCTACTTCCGCGCGGCCTCGGAACTGGCGGATGCGATCATCCACGGCGGCTTCCAGGCCATCGCCGGCGCTCCCCAGGCCGAGATCCTGATGAGCTACGACAACCGCTGATCGTCGGTGACGACGTTGCGGGATTTACGGCCACGCTGCCGATCCGTTCGCCCTTTGCCACTTTCCTCCAGTTGCCGTATTGTGAGACTTTAGCAACGATGAAGAATCGGTAAACTTCGACGAGTTTGCCGACGTACCGTGGTTGTGACCTCGGTGCGTCACGGAACAGCCCGCCACCAGGTCAGATTTCGTCAATACCGTCGTGAGAGGACAGCCGTGAAATTGCCAAGCTATCTCAGTGCCGCCGTCGCCGTTCTGGTGCTGGTCGTGGCTGCGGCGGGGGATCCGCCGGCCAATCCGGGCAACACCGCCATTTCCCCGATGCCTCCGTCGGGAGGCCCTCCGGGTCAGCCGTCGGGCGGACCGCCAAGCCCCTACGAGGACTTCGACAAGGTCGTGGGCGATGCCACCCGCTATGACGGGGTCTTTCGTCTGTACCTGAAAAAGGACCGACTCCTCATCGAGATCGAGCCGAAGCACTTCGACAAAAACTACCTCCTGGCCTGCGCGATCAAGCGGGGCATCGGCACCGGCTTCGCCCTGGGCGGCATGACGCTGGACGAGCGGCTGATCAGCTTCCAGCGACTTGGCGACAAGGTGCACCTGATTCACCGCAACAC
Source organism: Gemmatales bacterium (assembly GCA_025055835.1). GTDB lineage: Bacteria > Planctomycetota > Planctomycetia > Gemmatales > HRBIN36 > JANWWR01. The sequence goes on from JANWWR010000073.1 coordinate 34,048, forward strand.
CCGCTTCCGGGCTCAACCAGGGACGCCCGCTGCCGAGGCGGTCAAGAATGCATTCACAGACAGCGTCCTGTTCGCTTTGCGAATCCAGAGCGTCCGGCCCAACGGCAGCGTGCTCGTGGACCTGACCGACGTGCTCATGGCCGACCTCTTCGAGGTCCGCGGCTTGCTCTCCGCTGCCAGTCAGGGCGGGTTCTATCGGCTCGATCCGTCCCGCAGCTCCTTTGGCGAGATCAAGAACTTCCCCATGAATGCAGAGATCGAGCTGAACGCCACCTTCGCTTCCGACGGCGGACGAGGCATCTACACCGTGCCCGATCCGCGTTCCGTGTCGCTGACGCTGCAATACAGCCTGTGCGCTCTTCCCGAGACGGGCTACCGTCCGCGGCTGGCGGATGATCGGGTCGGCTATTTCCTCACCGTGGTCAAGGACTTTTCGCGTCCCAACGATGAGACGGCCTTCGTCCGCTACATCAATCGCTGGCACCTCGAAAAGGCAGACCCGAACGCCAAGATGTCGCCGCCGAAAAAGCCCATCGTCTTCTGGATCGAGAAGACGGTCCCCTACGAGTACCGCAAGTACGTCCGGGAAGGCATCCTCGAATGGAACAAGGCCTTCGAAAAGATCGGCTTCGTGGACGCCATCGAGGTGCGAATGCAGCCGGACGATGAAGACTGGGACCCCGAGGACGTGCGCTATTCGACCTTCCGCTGGATTACGCCGTCGTCGGGCGGATTCGCCATTGGGCCGTCCCGTGTCAACCCCCTTACCGGCCAGATCTTCGATGCGGACATCCTCTTCGATGCCGATTTCATCCGCGCCTGGCAATTCGAGTACGACCTGTTCCATGAGGACAAGGCCGCCCTGGCCCTGGGCTGGAACGACCACACCCCGGACCGCTGCCGCTGCTGCATGTTGAGCACGGGGCGCGGGCTGGACATCGCCTTCGGCTCGGCGGCGATCTTCCTTCGGGACCAGGCCCCGGCCCATAAGGTGCCCGAGGAGCTGATTGGCCAGGGCCTGAAGGAAGTGGTCATGCACGAGGTCGGCCACACGCTCGGCCTGCGGCACAATTTTAAGGCGAGCACCCTGTGGAAAATGGAAGAGCTGAATGACACATCCAAGACCCGCGAGAAGGGTCTGTCGGCATCGGTCATGGATTACAACCCGGTCAACATCGCCCCCAAGGGCGTCAAGCAAGGCGATTACTTCTCGACGACCATCGGGCCGTATGACTACTGGGCTATCGAGTACGGCTACAAGCCGATCCAGGCTCCCAATCCCGAAGGCGAACGGGCCGAGCTGAACAAGATCGCTTCCCGATCCGGCGAGCGGGAGCTGGCCTACGCCACGGACGAGGATACCCGCTCGGACACCTTCGGCCGGTCCTGGGATCCCGATCCGCTGGTCAACCGCTTCGACTTCGGCAGCGAACCGCTCGATTACGCCAAGCAGCAGGCCGAGATCATCGACGAGATGTTCCGCGGCAAGCTGGTCGAGAAACTGGTTCAGGACGGCCAGGGCTATCAGCGGGTCCGGCGAGTGTTCGGAGCGTTGATCGGACAGTATGGCCGGTCGCTGGACTACGCGGCCCGCTACGTCGGCGGGGTCGAGTTTCACCGTAGCCACAAGGGCGATCCCAACGCCAAACCGCCGTTCACGGTCACGCCCCCGGCCAAGCAGAAGGAAGCGCTGGAATTCGTGACCCAGCGGGCTTTCTCCGACAAGGCGTTCCAGTTCTCGCCGGAGCTGCTCAACAGCCTGGCAGCCGACCGCTGGGACCATTGGGGCACCCGGACGGCCGATCAGAGCATCGAGTATCCGCTGCATCGCATCGTGTTGCAGACGCAGACCCGGCTTCTGGATCGGCTTTACGATCCGCGGACGCTGACCCGGGTGCTCGACAACGAGCGGCGTTGTCTCGATGACAACTGCTTGACATTGCCGGACGTGTTCAACACGACCACCTCGGCCATCTGGTCCGAACTGGAAATCAAGGAGCTGCCGCAAGGGTCCAGCAACCGCAAGCCGGTGATCAGCAGCTTCCGACGCGGCTTGCAGCGGGAACACGTCAAGGCGCTCATCCGCATTCTGCTCAATCCTCCGGAGGGCATGCCGGAGGATGCCCGGACCCTGGCCTGGGCGAAACTGCGGAAGCTCGAAGGAGACATCAACCAATTCATGACGCGGTTCCCCAACGTGGATGAGTACACCCAGGCGCACCTGACCGAGTCGGCGACCCGGATCAAGAAAGCCCTGGACGCCGCTTACACGCAGATGCGGTAAGCAACACCCATGGAACCGATCCACAACAGCCGACGCTCTGGAGCGGAGCGTCGGCTGTTTTTGTGGATGGCTTGACCGACCGGGCAGGATCGGCACAATGAATCGGATTCGTTCGAGCGGATCATTCTCGTCGTTGTCGTGTCGGAGGAGCCGTCATGAACCCCGAAGCTCGAATCCAGGAATTGCATCTCGTCTTGCCGCCGGCTCCCAAGCCGGTCGCCGTGTACAAACCGGCCGTGCTGGTCGGCACCATGCTTTACGTCTCCGGCCACGGACCGCTGAAGGCGGACATGACGCAAATCCTCGGTCGTGTCGGCGACGATCTGACGCTGGAGCAGGGGTATCAGGCAGCCCGGCAGGTGGGCTTGGCCATCCTCAGCACGGTCCGCAACACGCTCGGTTCGCTGGACAAGGTGAAGCGGCTGGTCAAGACGCTGGGCATGGTCAACTGCACGCCGGACTTCAAAGACCATCCCAAGGTCATCAACGGCTTCTCGGAGCTGATGGCTGACGTGTTCGGCAAGGAGAACGGCATCGGCGCCCGCAGCGCGGTCGGCATGGCATCCTTGCCGGGCAACATCGCCGTGGAGATCGAGTGCATCTTCGAAGTAACGCCCTGACCTGCCGCGCTCCCAGCAGGCGAAAGTGACAAGGGCCTGTCATGGCCGCTCCGACTCGAACGCTTGACGCCTTTCCGCTCTTCGCTCCGCCGCCGCGCCGCTACCGGGGGCCGATTGTGGACGCCCACATGCACAGCCGCGACGAGGAAACCATCGCGTCCTACTGGGACGTGGCGGAGAAGATCTACGGCGTCCGTTGTTGTGTGCCCATCGTCGATCTGAAAACGGCCATCCGCCTGAAGCAGCGCTATGGCGGACGCGTCCAGCCGGCCGTGTGGGGCATCCATCCCCGCAATGAGGATTTCCGCAATGGCCCAGGCTTCCGCCGGCACAAGGAAGCCCATCTCGACGCCCTCGCCGAGGCGGGCATGAAGATCGTCAAGCTGTGGTTCACGCCGCGGTTCCTCGATTGGTGGAACCTGCGGATGGACGATCCGACCTTGGACTTCTTCTTCGACCGGATCGAACGGCTCGGCCTAGCAGTGCTGGTCCACGTCGCCGATCCCGACGCCTGGTTTGCCCGGCAGCTGCGGGACATGGAACAGCACGGAGCCAAGCCCGAACATTATCCACAGTTGATTCATCGCCTCGAACGCCACCCGGGCATCATCTTCCAGGTGGCCCATTTCGCCGCCGACCCGGAGAACCTCGAGCATCTGCATCAGCTTCTCGAACGTCATCCCAATCTGGTCCTGGACTCCAGCGCGACCAAGTGGATCTCCCGCGAATTCAGCCGTCATGGTCCCGCAGCCCGGGACTTCCTCATCGAACACGCGGACCGCGTGCTTTTCGGCACCGATCTGGTCGCCAGTCCGGATCGGGAGAAAGAGGGGAAGCGGGAACACTACGCCACGCGGTTCTACGTCCATCAGATGATGTGGGAAGCGGAGGGTGTCTTCGACTCACCCATCGAGGACGAGGACGCGACGGAACCGCCGCGGTTTTGCGGACTGAATCTACCTGCCGACGTGCTCCAGCGGTTTTACTGGGAGAACGCGGCACGTCTGTACGGCTTCACCGCCGACGAATCGGCAGCAACTCGGTGACGGTCTCCGGCACGAAGCAGCGGCAATTCCCCTGGTCGTCTTGGATGACGATGCCCTCGAAGCTCAGTTCGAGAAGTCGGCCTTCCAGCGTCTCGCCGTGGCTGATGAGGCGAACGTGTCGGCCCAGAAGTCCGCTGTGCCACCGCCAACGGCTCTCCAGGTCCGCCCAGTGGCCGGTGAGGAGTTCCTGGTAGCCGTTGTCGAGGCGACGCAACAGGCCCTGAAAAATGGCCCGTCGGCTGGGGACATGTTCGGCGAACATGGCCAGCGAGCCGGCTTGATGGAGTCCGGCGGCCGCGAATCGCTCGGCGGAAGTGCTGACGTTCAACCCGATGCCGACGATGGCGGACGGCTGATCCTCCGAACCTCCCCAATGCTGCTCGACCAGAACGCCGCAAACTTTCTTCCCCTGGATGTACACGTCGTTGGGCCATTTGATCGAGCTTTGCAGCCGGACCTGATCGTGTATCGTTTCGCACACGGAGACCGCCGCCAGAATGGTCAGCAGCGACGAACGCCGCAGAGGTTCGGGGGGAAACAGCAGCACCGAGACCCAGATGCCTTCCCCGGCGGGAGAAGTCCAAGTACGTCCGAGGCGGCCCCGACCTGCCGTCTGGGCATCCGCGAGGATCACCAGGCCGTCGTGGGCCGAATTGCCGACGTACTCCGCAGCCACGCTGTTCGTGCTCGTCGTCTGCTCCAGATGGACGACCCGATGGCCGATACGGAACGGCGGATTGTCCGGCGAGAACCAGCTGACGAATGGATCACTCATGGTCCAAGGCGATGTCCAAGGAAACAGCCGAATGGGTCAAGGCGCCGACGCTGATCCGGTCCACCCCGGTTTCCGCGATGGCCCGGAGGTTCTCCAGCCGGACGCCGCCCGAGGCCTCGAGACGGACCTGCGGAGCGACGGCATTGCGTCGGGCCACGGCGGTTCGCAGCGTGTCCAGATTCATGTTATCCAGCAGCACGACATCGGGGCGGACGGATAAGGCTTCCTCAAGTTGTTCCAAAGTTTCGACCTCGACTTCAATGGGCACTCGGGAACCGACCTGTCTCCGGGCTTCCTCGACGGCGTAAGCGACAGGCCGAGGATGGTCAGCCACAGCCGCCAGGTGGTTGTCCTTGATGAGAATGCCGTCGTAGAGGCCCATGCGATGGTTGCTACCGCCGCCGCAGCGGACGGCATATTTTTCCAGGACGCGCCAACCCGGCGTGGTTTTGCGAGTGTCGAGCAGGACGCAGGGCAGCCCGGCCAGTTGGTCGGCGAAGCGACGAGTCTGCGTGGCCACGCCGCTGAGTCGCTGGAGGAAGTTGAGGGCAGTCCGCTCAGCGGTCAGGATCGTTCTCGTTCTGCCGTGTACACGAGCCAGGGGCATGCCCTTGGTTACTGGCGTTCCGTCGGTGCAGAGGAATTCCACGGAGACGCTGCCAGGGGTGACGGCTTCCAGGACCATCGGCACGATGGGCAGCCCGGCGACGACGCCGGCGGCCCTGGCCACGAACACCGCCGAGCCGAGCCGATCCGACGGCACCAGCAGATCGCTGGTCAAATCCCCGGCACCGTTCAGATCCTCGGCCAGTGCCAGGCGGATGAGGGCGGAGGCGGCGTCAGCTTCGGATTTTCCCCAAGGATGGAAGCAATTTCCGGTCATGGCCTTCCCTTGCTTTTGACGGGTCAGAGTTTTAGAGTAACGATTCGCGGAGAGGCTGTCCGCCGCTGGGAAACCGCCCAGGCGCTGCCCAGCACAGCCTGCTGCCCGTCGGGTTTCGCAGTATTTCTCCTGACATCCGTGAACGTCTCGCGATGGGACAACGTAGATAGCCTAGGAATGAAGCTGGCCGGACCGGAGCGACCCGTCGCCAAACGGGCCGTACTTAGTTTTTCCTGCAAATCGGGCTGGTGGCTCGGCAAAGCGTGGGGTGATCATGGCCGATAACAATTCCAATTCCCAACCCAAGACCGCGCCCTCGGATGACATCATCGTTCAGACGCGGACCTTGTCCAAGGTCTATCTCGATTTCTGGGGCCGCAAGAAGAAACAGGCCCTGCGTGCGCTGACGCTGGACATCCGAAGGGGGGAGGTCTTCGGCCTGCTTGGTCCGAACGGCTCCGGCAAGACAACTACGATCAAGCTGCTGCTCGGTCTGCTGTTTCCCACGGAAGGCGAGGCGCTGGTGTTCGGCAAGCCCGGCACCGACGTCAGCAAGAACGAACGGATCGGTTACTTGCCCGAAGAGTCGTATCTGTACCGCTTCCTCACGGCGGAAGAAACCCTGGACTTCTACGGCCGATTGTTCAACATGCCGGCGGACCTGCGCCGCCAACGGGCCCAGGAATTGATCGAAAAAGTCGGTCTGGCCAAGGACAAGAAACGGCAGCTCAAAGAGTACTCCAAGGGCATGAGGCAGCGCATCGGGCTGGCCCAGGCCCTGATCAACGATCCCGAACTGATCATTCTCGACGAGCCGACCTCCGGTCTGGATCCCATCGGCACGCGCTGGATGAAAAACCTCATTCTGGAACTGAAGGACCAAGGCAAGACGGTGCTCATGTGCAGCCACCGGCTCGATGACGTGCAGGACGTGTGCGACCGTATCGCCATCCTGTACGAAGGCGACCTTCAGGAACTGGGCGAGGTGGACAAGCTCCTGGAAATCCAGGAGCAGGTGCAGATGCGTGCCAAGGGATTGCGAATGACGGAGGAGCTTCGCCGCGACCTCGCCGATGTGGTCCGCAAACACGGCGGCGAGCTGGTCGAGGTGGACCATCCGACGACAACGCTGGAAGAGCTGTTCCTGAGGATTGTCGAGGAGAGCAAGGCGCGGCCCGGCCGTCGCTATCTGCCGCAGCGGGAAACGCCCGTGGCAGCTGGTGGCAAGTCCGGAGGATAAGCAAGGCAGCAACTCCCCGTGCAGCGTCGGCTGGTCTTGACCGCCGATGCTGCTCCCTGTCATCCCCGAGGTGAAGCACGACCATGTTCGCGGTTCTGATCAAGGAATCGGAGAACGCGACGCTCAACGACATCGGCCCCTATGCTTTGCATTGGCTGATCGTGACGGGCATCATGGCCATCGTGGTGCTCGTGGTCGGTGAAATCTATCGGCTCGTCACGGGCCGAGGCACCTCCCTGATGCGGGGCTTGACGGGCCGACTGTCGGAAACCTCGGAAGACGACGCTTGGAAACTGCGGGTCTATCGGCTCTTCGTGGCCTTGATCCCCATTGGCGTGGCCGTGGCTCTGGGGCTATATGTCTGGTCGCTCCGCACTGACAACCCGGAAATACGCTCCACTCGGGAGGACATGGCTCGCTGGGCGGCCGGGGTGGCGGGATTGTTGGCGGTCTTGGCGGTTTCGTGGGAATTTCTGCTCGACCTCAGCACCATCAGCCCACGGCGAGTCTGGGCCATCGCCCGGGTCAGCATGACCGAGGCTATCCGCCGCAAATCCCTGTGGGGTTTCGTGGTGATTCTGGCCGTGTTCCTGTTCGCGAGCTGGTTCATCCAAACGGACCGACCCGAGCATCAATGGCGCATCTACGTCCAGCTGGTCTTCCTGGTCATGACCATGCTGCTTTTGATCACGGCGAGCATCATTGCCTGCTTCAGCCTGCCCAACGACATCAAGCAGCAGACCATCCACACGATCATCACCAAGCCCGTGCGGCGTTTCGAGCTCGTCTTGGGCCGGATCCTCGGTTTCACGCTTCTGATGTCGGCCGTGTTGCTGGTCATGTCGCAGCTCAGCCTGCTGTACGTGTTCCGCGGCATCGACGAGTCCGCCAAGGAACAGAGCATGCGTGCCCGGGTGCCTGTTTTCGGGCAGTTACAGTTCGAGGAGCTGGACTCCCAGATGAAATGGCGGCCGACTCAGACCGGCATCCGAGTCGGTCGGGAATGGGAGTACCGCAGCTACATCCGCGGCGGCTCCGCCCAGGAAGCGGTGTGGAGGTTCAGCCGCTTACCGGCCAGTCTGACACGCACCGAACGGATGATCCCGGTGGAGTTCACGTTCGACATCTTCCGCACCTCAAAAGGCGGAGAGGATTACAAGGAAGGCGTCAGTTGCCAGTTGGCCTTCGTCAACCCGAACAAGTGGGACTTCGGACGCTACGCCGACTACCGCAAGGTGATCGAGTCGAAAACAGCCGACGCCGACGACCCCCACAAGCTGGCTCGGGAATTCGGCTACTACGAACTGAAAACGCCGCTGACCGTGGTGGATTATCAGACCTACACGGTCTGGTTTCCTTCCAGCCTTCTGGAAGACCTGGGCAATGAGCCGTTCGAGATCCGCGTCGCCTGCCGGAGTACGTCGCAGTACCTGGGCATGGCCCGGGCGGACCTCTACATCCTCGCCGAGGAGGCCAGCTTCTACCTGAACTTCATGAAGGGAACCGTCGGTATCTGGTTCGTCATGGTGGTGATGATCACCCTGGGGGTGGTGTTCAGCACCTACTTGAACGCCCTGGTCAGTCTGATGCTGTCGTGGTTCATGCTGCTGTGCGGTATCCCGAAGCTGCGCGGGTTCATCAAACTGGTCGGCTCGGCGTTCGACCCGGACAACAACCCGGGAGGCGGGCCTATGGAATCGGTGTACCGCCTCCTGCAGAACAAGGGGTTGACCGCTCCTCTCGAGGAATCACGGGGCGTCCACGTGCTTCAAGTCATGGACGATGCATTCCGCTTGTTGTTCAACGGGCTGCTGGCGATTCTGCCCGACCTGGGCCACTACACCCGGACCGACTACGTCGCGGAGGGCTTCAACATTCCGGGAACAGAATTAGCGATGAGCTTTCTCATCTTGCTGGCTTACCTGTTCCCGTTCCTCCTGGCGGCGTACTACCTGATGAACGCTCGGGAAATCGCCAATTGAGCCGAGCGTGGCGGCGAGATGGGGAAACCGAGGCCGGCAGGCCGCAGGGGGCGGCACCGGCGGGAGGTAGAGAAGATGGCGACACCGCTGGAACAGGCACGCTATCGTAAGCTGCTTTACGGCGGGGTAATCATTCTGTGCTTCACCGGCCTGGTCGTCTATCGCCAGATGGGGGTCGTGGAGCAGGCGGCGGAACGGCACGGCATCTCCGAGACGAACATCGGTAAGACCGACCTGGGTGGATCGGTGGCCCGCTTCCTGCTCGCCAGCTTCCGCGGTCCGCTGATCTGCTCGCTGTGGTGGGAGGCGATCGAACTTCAGGCCCGCCACGAGTGGGATCAGATGGAAATCATCATCAAGTCGCTGACCAAGCTTCAGCCGCACTTCCGCAGCACCTGGGAGTATCAGGGCTGGAACCTGGCCTACAACGTGTCGGTGGAATTCGACCGGACCCAGGACAAGTACTTCTACATCTCCGAAGGAATTCGCTGGATCGCCCGGGGCGAGGAGATCAATCGGGCTTCCCTGTACGACCCCGACAGTCCGAGCGGCAGGCGGATCGTCGGCGATCCGAATCTTCGCTGGAGCATCGGCTTCTACCTGCAAAACAAGATGTCGGTCGCTGACGAGGTCAAAACCTACCGTTGTTATCTACCCCTGAGCTGCACGCCGCCGAAGGATTGGGACCCCTACGAGTTCCGCCGCGATCCGCAACGGCTCAAGGATTTCAAACGGGATTATCCGCACATCGTCGAACGGATTCGCGATCTCAAGCACCTTCCCGAGGAAGCGGAAGCGGCTCTGGATAATGAGCTTCAGGAGTTTTTGACCCCGCTGTTCCGACCCGGCTTTCCATCCTTGTATCCGGAGCAGTTGGCTGGCGAGCGGAGCGGGTTGTTGGGCCGACCCGTCAGCAGTCTGGACAAGTTCCCGGTCTGGCCTCAACCCGACCCGTTGGAAGTGATTCCGCCCCGGCTGCGTCAGGCCCTCGACAATCTCGCCCCGGAGCGGCCGGAAGACCAGGACTCCTACGAGATTTCCCGGCTGTGGTTCGAGTACTCCTGCGCTCCATTGCCGCCGCCGAACGTGGACCTGGAAAAGCTCGATCCCGACCGGCGCAGGCTGTATCGCCGTCCGCAACGGATGGTGTCGCTGATCTTCCGCAGCAACCCGGCCCGTTCCAAGAGCAAAATGGCTGAGCGTCTCGCCCAGGAAGGCTGGATCGCCGAGTCGCAGAAGGCCTGGGCGGATGCCCACGAAATGTGGCGGGAATTCGGCCGGGAGAACAACCTGGACCTCGATCCCGAGGAGGAGAAGGAACTCCGCGTCCGGGCGGCCCGCTTCGGAGGCCAGTTCCCGACCGTGGCCTCGGGACAGGACGACTTGCCCACCTGGGCCGCGAAGGACGAGGAGATTCTCAAGGACATGGCGGCCTATCGGCGTCTCCAGAGCGTGATGGGTCGGCAAGAGTTCGGCAATTACCGCTACTGGCGTGTGACCTCAGAAACCTACAGCAAATCAGAGGGCATTGAGGTCTGGCAGCACCTATACAACGCCAAGCACCGGTTCAAGTCGGACCTCTGGCTGGCCCGAAGCGAGTACGAAAAGGCCCTGGAAGGCTGGCGGAACCTGCTTGTGACGGACAAGGGACGGGCCGAAGCGCTCCTCGGTCTGGCACCGTTCGCCTTCAACGCCGGCGCGGTGTTTCAATCCCGGCCGTTCTTCGCACCGACGCCGTTCGGACAAATCAAGCAGACCCACGAGGAAATCGCCCCGCATCACGAGGACTACATCGCCCTGCGTGCCCGCTGCGACGCTCCTCATTGGCTTCGGGCGGGTTGCGACTTGTGGCACCTTTGCCAGTTCTGGACGCATCAGGCCGCGGCTGGCGGCTCGCTGATCGGACCGGTGGGATGCCTTCCGAATCCCCAGGTGCCTCTGCGGTTGTCCACCCTGGAAATCACCCTGCTGTCCTTGCCGGGGCCGCTGGATCTCTACCTCGATGAACAGGTGCTGGAATCCAAGCGGATGAGTCGTCCGAAACTGAACCGACCGCAGGCGGCGGAGCAGCAGGCCCAGCAGCCGGAAATTCAGACCGGGGTGATGCCGGTGCCTCGGTGACACACCGACGTCAAACCCAAGAGCAGGCTTGCCATCCCAACGAGGTCTGCCATATGCTCCGCAGAAATGACTGCGGAGTTCCCCACCGCTGCGAGGTCCGACCGTGCGCATCGTCATCACCGGAGGAGCCGGTTTTATCGGCTCCCACCTGTGCGAACGTTATCTGGACGAAGGACATGAAGTCGTCTGCGTGGACAATCTCATCACCGGACGCCGAGCGAACATCGAAGCATTTGCCGGCAATCCACGGTTCCGGTTTGTGCAGCATGACGTGTCCCATCCGCTGCACATCGAGGGGCCGGTGGACATGGTGCTGCATTTCGCTTCTCCGGCCAGCCCCGTGGACTATCTCAGGTATCCGATCCAGACGTTGAAAGTCGGTTCGCTGGGCACGCACAACACGCTTGGATTGGCGAAGGCGAAAAACGCCTCGTACCTTCTGGCCAGCACCAGCGAAGTGTATGGCGATCCCGAGGAGCATCCGCAGCGGGAAACGTACTGGGGCCATGTCAATCCCATCGGCCTGCGCGGCGTGTACGACGAGGCGAAGCGTTTCGCCGAGGCGATGACGATGGCCTACCACCGCACCCACGGCATCAACACCCACATCGCCCGCATCTTCAACACTTATGGTCCGCGAATGCGCCTGGACGACGGACGGGCCTTGCCGAACTTCATGGGACAGGCCCTCCGCCATGAGCCGTTGACGATTTACGGCGACGGCTCGCAGACCCGCAGCTTCTGCTACATCGACGACCTCATCGAAGGCCTGGTCCGCCTGGCAGCCACGGATTTTCACGAGCCGGTCAATCTCGGCAATCCGGACGAAGTCACGATCCGGGAGTTCGCCGAGGAGATTCTGCGGTTGTCTGGCAGCTCCAGCGGCATCGTCTTCAAGCCGCTGCCCGAAGACGACCCCCGCATCCGCCGGCCCGACATCCGCCGCGCGCAGCAGCTCCTGGGCTGGTCGCCGAAGATCGACCGGACCGAGGGTCTGCGACGGACCCTCGAATATTTCCGCCAGCTCGTCTGAACACCTCGGCGTCAGGGAGTCTTGATGACGAACGCGGTGCCGTCCTTGTTGGCGGTAGCCAGCAGGGAACCGTCCGGCGAAAAGGCCACGGAGTACAGGCCACTCGGCAGTTTCTGGCTGGCGAGGAGTTTTCCGTCGGCCAGGCTCCAGAGCTTCAACCAACCGCCATTGCCCACCGTGGCTAATTTCGTTCCGTCGGGGGAAAGGGCGAGGTGGTACACCCAGTCCCGATGTGCTCGCTCCGCTTCGCCCTGACCAGCCGGCGGGGCGAGTTCGGGATCGACGAACTGCCGCACCACCGAACCGTCGTTGACGTTCCACACCTTGACCTGACCATCGCTGGAACCGGAGATGAGGAACTGCCCATCCTTGGTGAAGGCGAGGCAGAACACCCCGTCCTTGTGGCCCTTGGGAAATTCCTTTTCGTTGTAACCACGGAACTCCCGAATCAGGTTGCCATCGGCGGCATTAAACAGCCGAATGCTGTGGGACAAGCCGCCGCAGGCGATCTGCTGGCCGTTCGGACTCCAGGCCAGGCAGTAGGTCGGCGTCGGGCTGGGCTGGTTGAACGCATTGATGGTCCGCACGGCCGCTCCGCTGGCAACGTTCCAGATGCGCACCGTGCCATCGTGGCCGGTCGAAGCAATTTCCTGACCGTTGGGGCTGAACGCCACGGCGTCCACCATGCCGCCGTGACCGGCCAGGTTTTTCACTGGAACGGTTCCCGCCAGTTTCCACGCCTTGGCCGACTTGTCCGACGACGCCGTGTAGAGCGTGACGTTGTCGCTGTGGAAGCGGACGTCGTTGGCCGGTCCGCCGTGCTTGTAGGTTTGCAGCACCTTTCCGAAATCCGGAGGCTGCGGCATGTTCGCGGGCAGCTCGACATGGAGCACATGGACCGAGCCATCCTGAGACGCCGCGGCCAAGGCATTGTTATTGGCACTGAAAAACACGCTGCGGACGGGGGCCGAGGTTTCCACAGCCTTGAGTTCCCGTCCTTCGGCGAAGTTGAAAATGCGAACGAGCTTGTCCTCCCCGGCCGTGGCGACGAGCGCGCCGTTGGGTGAAACCGCCACGCCGAAGACCGCTCCGCCGTGGCCGGTGAAGGTCCGCTCCATGACGAAGTTCGACAGGTTAAACAACTTCACCGTCTTGTCGGCGCAGGCGGCGAGGAGATGACTGGCGTTCGGCGTCAGGGCGAGGCCATGCACCTGATTGCCCAGCGACGGCACGACCCGCTGCGCCGTGACCGTGTGAATGCCGACGGTTTTATCCGCACTGCCGCTGACAACCGCCGTGTTGTTCGGATGGAACGCCACGGATGTCACCGCTCCGCCGTGGCCGAACCATTGCAGTTCCTTGCCGCTGGCGATGTCCCAGACGCGGACGCGGTTGTCGTCCGAGCCTGTCACCAGTTTGGCGTTGTCGGCGGAAAAGGCGACGGAGCGGGGCACGGCAGGCAGATTCAGCACGGCGACCTGCTGCCCGTCGGCCACCTGCCAGATGCGGACGGTCTTATCTGCGCAGGCAGCGGCGAGACGGGTCGGCGTACCTTCCCGACTGAAGGCGACGGCGGTCACGGCATCGTTGGCGGCGTAGGTCCGCACTTCCTTGCCCATCGCCAGGTCCCAGAGTTTCACGGTCTTGTCGGCACTGCCAGTGATGGCCTGCGTCCCGTTGGGATGAAACGCCGCCGAGGTTACGGGCCCGGTGTGGCCTGCCATTGCCTTGACCACGCCGACGTCGCTGATCCGGGACGATTTGTCCACGGACGAGGAAACCAGGGTCCGGTTGTCGGAGTGGAACAAAAGGGCCGTCACCGCCCCGGCATGGCCCGGGATGGTCTGGAGTTCCAGTTTGCTTGCCACGTCGAAGACGCGGATCAGGTTATCCCCGCCCGGACCGGAACCGACGGCCGCTTTCGAGCCGTCCGGACTCAGGGCGACGGCTGATAGAGGTGCGGGCAGAGCCATATTGGCCAGCGTCTGGCCATCCCCGGCGTTGAAAACAAGCAGCTTCTTGTCCGCCCCGGTGGAAGCGATGCGATTGCCGTCGCCGCTGATGCTGACGCTCAACACGGCCGCTTCATGTCCGCCAAAGGAGCGGACTTCCTTGCCGTCGGCGACGTTGAGCAACTTCACGCTCTTGTCATCTCCGCAGCAGACGACGTGCTGCCCGTTGGGGGAAAAGAGGGCCTTGCGGGCGGGACCGCCGAGGGCCGTCTGCCACACGAGCAGACCCGGCCACAATCGGGCGGTCTTGTCTTCGCCGCCACTGACGACCTGCTTCCCGTCAGGGTGATAGGCTGCCAGCGTGATCGGGCCTTCGTGGAGGTAGTATTGGATCAATCGGCCATCCGCGGCATAGGTTCGCAGAACGTGGTCCGCTCCGCCGACGGCAAGGCGGGTTGCGTCGGGATTGAATCCAAGACTGCGGACCTCGGACGGGGTCGTGATCGTAAGGACTTCCTTGTTCTCCGCCAGGTTCCAGACCTTCACCGTTTTTTCCGCTCCGCCGACGGCCACTCGGGTGCCGTCCTTGCTGAGTGCCAGAGCGAACAGCGGCGCGGCGTGGTCGAGCTTGGCGACGCTCTTGCCCTCAGCCACGTTCCAGACTTGCAGGCTCTTGTCGTGGCTGATCGTGATGAGTTTTGAGCCGTCCGGTGCGTAGGCGATGCCGCTGACGGGTCCGCCATGTCCGCTCAGGGCTTTTTCTTCCTTCTTCTCAGCGACGACATAGATACGCACCGCATGGTCGCCGAAGCCGACCGCGACACGGGAGTTGTCCGGGCTGAAGGCGATGCAGCTGGGGATGTGCGGCAGGTTTTCCAATTTGGCGGCGACAGCTCCATCGCCGACGTTGAAGACGTGAACCGTCTTGTCGGCACTGCCAACGGCGATTTGGGCACCGTTCGGGCTGAAGGTGACGCAGGTGATGGGCATGGTCGGACCGGCGAAGGCCCGTTCAACCTGACCGTTGGCCAGCACCCACAGGCGAGCTTGGTTGTCCTGACAACCGGTCAACAGCTTCGCTCCGTCGGGACTCAGGGCACCACAGGTGACGGCCGCGGGATGAGCCAGCGGCGCGGGGAGATTGGGCGGCAGGTTCCAGACCTTGACCAGCCCATCTTCGCCAGTCGAAAGCAACAGGTTGTTGCCAGCGTTGAAATGCAGCGAGGTCACGTTGCCGACGTGCCCGCCGATGAAGCCAGCCGGCTGGTCATTGCCCAGGTTCCACAGGCGAATGCCGTCCGCTCCTGCCGAAGCCAGCAGGGCGGCATTCGGACTGACGGCCACCGCGGTAACGGGAGCGGCGTGGCCGGTCAACGTCTTGTCGGCCTGGTTGTTTTGCAGGTTCCAGCCGCGAACGAGCTTATCCGCGCCGCCGGTGTAAAGCCGGTTGCCGTCGGCGGTCAATGACGCGGACAAAACGGCTTCCGGATGGGCCAGGGAGCGGGCCGGTTTGAGCGGCAGCGACCACAGCTTGACCAAACCGCCGGCTTCGCCCACGAGCAGCTGGTTGCCCTGGGGATGCAAGGCCACCGCTTGAACCGGAGCAACCCCGGCGGGAACGATGCCCTGGCTGGCCCCATCAGCCATGTTCCACGCCGCCAGATGCTGGTCCGCCAGACTCGCCGCCACCACGGAGCCATTGGTGGAAAGGGAGACGATGCCCGCCGTTGCACCCGGGAGCACTCGTTCCTGGGCACCGTCGGCGAAGTTGGAAACGCGAATGGTTTTGTCCGCGCTTCCGCTCACGATCTTGTTCCCGTCCGGCGTCAGGGCGACGACGCTGACCGCCTCGCCGTGAGGAGCCGCCAGGCTTCGACTGGGAACGGAAGGCAGGGTCCAGACTTTGATCGTTCCGTCGTGTCCGCCGGTGTAGGCGGCGGCGTTGTTCGGATGGATCACCAGGGCCGAAGCGATATCCGAATGGGCACCGACGACGGCGACCGGCTTGCCGTCGGCAGGATTCCAGGTCCGCAGCGTGCCATCCGCTCCGACGCTGGCCAGGATCGCTCCGTTGGCACTGAAAGCGACCCGCAGCACGGGCCCGCTGTGACCGTCGCATTGCAACGCCTGCTTCCCATCGGCCGTCGTCCAGATTCGAACTGCTCCGTCCTTGCCTCCGGTCGCCAACCGGGAGCCATCCGGCGACAACGTCACGCACAACACCTCGTCCGGACTGCCGACAAAGTCCACCAGGGGAGAATTCCGAGGCACGTCCCAGAGCTTGATGGTGTTATCGCTGCTGCCGGATGCCAGGAAACTGCCGTCGGGACTGAACGCCAGGGTGAGAACCAGATTTTGATGCCCTTGCGGTCCGCCCAAGGTGCGGATCAAGGCTCCGGTGGCGGGATCCCAGAGTCTCAGGGTGCGGTCGAAGGACCCCGTGGCAACCAGCTTGCCGTCCGGGCTGAACGCCACGGAGTACACCAGTTCTTCGTGTCCCTTGAGGGTGTGCAGAATCTGCGGTGGCGAAGCCTGCTGGGCCGACAAAAGCCCGATGACGCCGACCCAGACCGCTAACGCCAGGGTTGGAAATCGGCCCCAAACGCTCAGGGTGAAACGACGAATCCGTTGCGAGGAAGTTTTCATGGTTATTCTCCCGGAAAGCGGGATGTCGAATGCCGGCAGTTCCGGCAGGTTCGGGCGGGACGGACCTTCTGCGAGCCTGGTGCAGGAACCCATCCGCGGGCAGGCTGTCTCATGCGACCTCAGTTTCGCAAGTCACGGCGTTCTCGTCAACCGCCGAAAGCAGGTCTTTTTTTGCGGACGGTGCCAGGCCGCTCCGGTACAATCGCCGCCGATTCACGGAGATTTTCTGGGAATAACGTGCCTATGGCTTGGCAGGTCGGGCTGGACGAAGCAGGCTACGGTCCGAACCTCGGTCCCTTCGTCATGACGTTGGCTGCATTGCAATTGCCAGACGCTCAGGCGAACGCGGACCCGTGGAAGGTCCTGCGCGATGTCGTTCGGCGACCCGAGGATCCACCCGACGATCGGCTCCTGGTGGCCGACTCGAAACAAATTCACACGGGCAATCATGGCCTGGATCGTCTGGAGGCGAACACGCTTCCCTTTGTTCTGCTTCAGCGATCCGCATGGCGGTTGCCGCTGAATCTGGAGACGGCATGGAGGGGGTTCTGCCTGACCCCGTGGGCGGAACGGTTGGACTGTCCGTGGGCCGACGCGGGTTTGCGGCTGCCCCTGTGTCAATCCCATGACAACCCCTGGCTTTGTTTGGCAGCGAAGCGATTGGACGACGCCATGCGGAAACGGGGTGTGACTTGCCTGACATTTCGCTGGCTGGTCATCATGCCGGAGCGGTTCAATCGGCTGACGCAGGCGCATGGCACCAAGGCTGCCGTCACCCAGTGGGCAGCCACCCGGCTTCTGCGAACGTTTCCGCGCTTCCTCCGTTCCGACGAAGACAGAATTGTCCTCCACGCGGACAAGCAAGGAGGCAGACACTACTACGGCGAACTGTTGCAGCAAGCCTGGCCGGATCGTTTCGTGGCCGCGGTCGAGGAGCATCCGGAAGCGGCCCGGTATCGCATCCTCAAGGGCGGGTCGGAATGGGAAGCCGTCTTCCGACCCAGAGCGGAATCAGCGTCGTTCGTCGTGGCCCTGGCCTCGATGCTGAGCAAATACCTGCGGGAAGTGCTGATGCACGAATTCAATAGCTTCTGGTGCTCGCAGGTGCCTAGGCTTCGCCCCACCGCCGGCTATCCGAAAGATGCTCAGCGTTTTCTGGCGGAAATCGAGGTGACACGCCAACGGCTCAGGATTCCGCAGCAGATGCTGTGGCGGGAGCGCTGACGGGGGTTGTGGAAGATGCCGAGGCGGGTTCCAGCAGTTCGAAGGTCGTGAACTCATCCACGGTGATGCTGGTCAGTTCGCCGTTGTCCTTAACAAGGTGAATGGTCGGGGCGGTCACAATGTCATCGTTGCCGCGTTCCACCGTCAAGCCCGTGACCAGCACTTTCAGATCGCGGACGACCCCTTCCACGACAGCGGGCCACTTGCGCCGGCCGACGCGGACCGGCTGAGTGATCCGCACCCGCTGTCCGGGTTGCAGTTCCTCGAATGTCACCTGGGGCATTTAATCCTCTTCCTCGTGTATCCTGGAGCGGGTGCCCCGTACCAGGGCGATCCGGCCGGTTCGGGCCAGTTCAAGAATGCCATAGGGCCGCATGAGTTCGATGAACGCTTCGATCTTGCCTTCGCGCCCGCTGATCTCCACCATGAGGCTGTCCAGGCTGATGTCCACAACCCGGCCCCGGAACATCTCGACAACTTGCAGAATCTCGAAGCGTTTGGCCGGCGGAGCCTGGACCTTGATCAGCATGAGATCGCGCTCGACGTAGTCTTCGCTGCTGATGTCGAGCACCTTGACCACGGTGACGATCTTTTCGAGTTGCTTGCGGACCTGTTCCAGCACGGCGTCATCGCCGGTGACGACGAAGGTCATCCGGGACAGATGCGGATCCTCGGTTTCGCCGACGGCCAGGCTGTCGATGTTGAAGCCGCGGGACGCCAGCATCCCGGCGACGTGCGAGAGCACGCCGGGCTGATTCTGAACCAGGGCCGAAAGAACATGTCTCATACGGGAATCGTAGAACTCCCAGCAAGTCCGACAAGGCGGCAGGAACGCTGGGCTGATTCGGAACATCCGCTGCGATCGGCAAATCCTCTTTCGTCGGAAAGTTGGCGGCAGCCCGCTAAACTCTTCGTTTCCCGCAGGGTCAAAGTCGTTGACAGGCGTATCGCCCGGTTTACACTGGAAAAGAGCGGCTGCAAGCGCAGTCGGACGGAGCATCTGGATCGTGCCGGCGTGGTGTGGACACAACCTTCCGTCGGCCCAAGTGCATTTCCCGCAACACGGAGCAGAGTAGAGCAATCGTACGGAGGTTTCAGGCATGGCCAAAAAGAAGCCGGAGGCTGCTGGCAAACCCGCCAAGGCCGCTCCACGGCGCGTTTCCTCGCCCAAACCCCCTCCGCAGCGCGGCGGCACGCCGGTCGTGCTCATCATTTTCCTCGTGTTCTTCATCCTGCTCAGCCTGGGTCTGGGTGTCGTCGTGTACCTCGACCAGGACAAGATCGACTCCGCCAACAAGCAGGCCGAGCAGGCCAAGGCCGAGGCGAAAAAATGGCAGGAGGCCGAGCGCATCGAACGGCAGTATTTCACCCAGAAACTCCGGTACTGGTGGGACAATACGTCGGCCGACGCTCAGGACCTCCGCACCCTGGCCGACATGGAATCTGAATGGTCCGATCCCGGCAAGAACGACCCGCGCACCGACGCCGACCACAAGTGGTTCGCTCCGTTGCAGAAACTCATGGAGGGCGATCCCAACGCCCGGGATCCGGAAGCCCGTCGAGGACTGATCGGCCCCTACGACAATCAGAACGGCAAGACTGCCACCTCCATGCGGGAACTGCTGGAAAACCTTAAGAAGCAGGTGGCCACCCTCAATGCCAACCTCCGCGAAGAGCAGGACAAACTCGCCAAGAAGACCAAGGAGTTCGAGGACTACAAGAAGGAATACAACCGCGACATCATTGACGCCGAGGTCAAGAAGGTCCGCACGGACTACGAACGGCAGATGCGTGCCCGGCTCGACGAGAAGGACCGCACCATCGCCGACCTGACCAAGAAGATGGAGGAAGTGACCCGCGATTTCGAGAAGATGCTCGCCGAGCAGAAGAAAGCTCAGAACGCGGAGTTGGCCAAGAAGGATGAAGAGGTCAAGGAGATCAAGCGGCAGGTGGACATCGAGCGGGCTGAGATCCGCCGCAAGGCCCAGGCCGCCGAGCAACTGGCCATCGACAAGGTCCGTGCCCGGGTCATCCGCACGACCCCCGGGGAGCACACGGTTTACATCGACGTCGGTTCTAATCATCGGGTCGTGCCCGGTCTGAAATTCAGTGTCCGGGGCGTGGGACCGGGCGGCCAGCCGGAGCCGGATCCCAAGGCGATGGTTGAGGTCATCAGCGTCGTCGGCCCCACCGTGTCGCTGGCTCGCATCACCCGGGTGGCCAAGCCGGAATTTGCCCGCCTCGGCCGTGATCCCGAAACCCGACAGCGCATCGACCCGACCACCGAGGCTTACTGGATCACGGATCCCCGACTGTTCTACCTGGCCAGGAACCAGGTCGTGCCCGGGGATCTGCTCTACAATCCGCTTTGGGATCCCACGGAACCGGTACACGTGGTACTCGCCGGGTTCTTCGATCTGGACAACGACGGAACCGACGATCTGGACTACCTGCGGCGGTATCTGACGGACATCGGCGTCAAGGTGGATGGCTATTTGGATCCCAACGCCGACAACAAGCTCAAGGGCAAATTGGATTACCAGACGGATTACTTGATCGTCGGCGGAGCCGGGATTCTCGATGTCAGTCCGACCGCTCCTCCCGTGGAGGAGCAGATTCGTCAGGCCGTCGGCGGACCAATGGGCAAAGCTGTCCTGGAGCTGAATAAACAGGCGTTGGAAAAGGGCATCCGCGTCGTCCGCTTGAAGGATTTCCTGACGCAGATGGGCATGACCGGCGTGAGGATTCCGGGTGTCCGGGCCTCTGCTCCCACCACCGGAGCCGCTCAGCCAGCCCCGGCAGGCAATGGTGAGGCTGCGAAACCGGCCGATCAAGGAGCAAAACCGCCGCCTCGCAAGGTGGAGGAGGAAGAGGAAGCTCCACGCCGACGCTGAATCACGAAGCGCTGGCTTGAACCGACTTCGAGCGACGCCGCAGCTGAAAAGCCCGGCGTCGCTTTGTTTTTTTCTCCCTGAAATTCCGTGGACAGCTGTGAAGAAAACGCTTGCTTCGGTCATCCGGGGGGGCTAAAAACACGCGACCAGAGGATTATTGCGACGCAGTGCGGCTGCCGGGACCAAGCATCGCTCCGAACTTGGTTCTTTCCGCAACGGACACCCAGCCAAGGAGTCGTCACCCATGGCCAAGAAGCCTACGCCAACCAAGAGCACCAAAAGCGCTGCAAGTGGAACGGCCAAGCGAGCAGCCAAAGCCGTTCCGCCGCCGTCTCGCCCCGCCACGCTTCCCAGCAAAGCCCATGTCATCCGCGAGGTGATCGAGGCCAGCGAAGGAATTTTGCGGCTGGCACCGACCTGGGTGCCTCGTTCGTTCCTGACACCGGGCCGCCGCCTCAAACTGCATCCCGACGACATCTACGCCCTGGGAGCCGAGCGGGGCGGCATTGACGAACGGTGGTTCGCCTCCACGACGCCGGCTGCCAACGTCGGCGCGCCGCCGGACGAAGGGCTGAGCTACGTCGTCAGCCGAGGGCAGAAAGTCTTCACGCTCAAGGAAGCCATCGAACAGGAAGGGCCCCGTCTCATCGGCCAGGCCATCTGGGACGCCTACCACCGCTGGCCGGTGTACAGCAAGTTCTTCGACAACATGGGGCCGATCCCCCATCACATGCATCAGAACAACGCTCAGGCCGCCCTGGTCGGCCAGCAGGGCAAACCCGAGGCCTACTATTTCCCCCCGCAACTCAACAGCATCACGAACAATTTCCCATACACGTTTTTCGGTCTGGAGCCGGGCACGACCAAGCAGGACATCCGTCGCTGTCTGGAACGCTGGAAACAGGGCGACAACGGCATCCTCGACTACAGCAAGGCGTATCGGCTCAAGCCGGGGACCGGCTGGCTGGTGCCCCCGTGCATCCTGCACGCTCCCGGATCGCTCGTCACCTACGAGCCGCAGTGGGGTTCTGACGTCTTTGCCATGTACCAGTCCATGGTGGAAGGCCGTTACGTCCCCTGGGATCTCCTCATCAAGGACGTGCCGCCGGGCCACCACCACGACCTGGATTACCTGGTGAACCAACTGGACTGGGAGGCCAACGTCGATCCGAACTTCAAGGACCATCACTATCTCGAACCCATTCCCGTCGCCGACACGCTCTCCGAAGGCTACATCGACAAGTGGGTGGTGTACGGCAAAGTGAACGGGCAGGAGCTTTTCACCGCCAAGGAACTGACGGTCATGCCCGGCGTCAAAGTGCGAATCAAGGACAACGGAGCCTACGGCCTGATCACCGTGCAGGGCAGCGGCTGGATCGGTCGGCAGCGCTTGCAGACGCCGGCCATGATTCGCTTCGGGGAGTTGACCGAGGACGAAGTGTTTGTGACTCACGACGCCGCTCGAGAAGGGGTCGTTTTCGACAACACCGGCAGCGAGCCGCTGGTCACGCTGCGGTACTTCGGTCCGAACACGAACCCGAACGCTCCAGAAGTCGGAGACCACAAACGCCGGTAAACAGACACAAGCCACGCGGATTGATTCTGGGATGACAATGGCTTGACCGATCCAGCAGCGTCAGGTGAAGCAAACGGACGGTTGCGAACGCGGTCGAAGAGAGGGGAGTCATGGCAAAGCGACGACTGAGCATCGGCAGCTGGGCGTACATCTTCAACCAGGAAGTGCCGACCAACGACTTTCACCAGGTTCTGCACAAGCTTCAGGATCTCGGCTACGAGGGAGTGGAGCTGGGCAGCTTCGGCGTCCATCCGACGCCGGTTTCCCATCCCACCCGCGCTTCGCGCCAAAAGCTCAAAAAGGAGATTGCCGATCACGGCTTGGCTCTGTCCGGCATTGCCGTGGACTTGTGGAGCTTCAAGAGGCCCGGTCCCTCGATCTTCGACGAGAACCCCGTTCCGTATGTCTCGGCATTCCTGGGTTTCACGACTTTCGGTGCCGACCTCGGGGCCCAGACGATCCGCGTGGACACCGTGGAGCCGCCGGACTTCTTTGAAAAATCGGGCATGGATCCCAAGCTCGGCATAGACCGCCTGGTGAGTGTGTGGGACAAGTGCAGCAAGATCGCCGCCGATTTCGGCATGAACGTCTGCTGGGAGTTCGAGCCAGGTTTCGTCTTCTCCAAGCCGTCGGAGATCCTGGCCATCACCAAGGCAGTGCGGGACAAGGGCAACCCGAACTTCGGCGTGCTCTACGACACTTGCCACGCCTACATGTGTGCCGTCGTGGGTGCGAATCAGCCCGGACAGAAGGAGACCTTGCCGGGTGGCGAACTGGAACTGCTGCAAAAGCTCAAGGGCATGATCACGCACGTCCACCTGATCGACAGCGACGGCACCCTCAACGAGCACAACACGAGCACGCACAACCCATTCGGCACCGGAAAATTGAACTTCGACAAGCTCATCCCCGAACTGATGAATTGCGGCGTGCCCCACGATTGGTGGTGCGTGGACCTGTGCTTCTGGCCCAACGCCTGGGACGTCACCGCGGATGCCAAGCGCTTCCTCGACAAGTACCGAGCCAAGTACGCGACCTGAGTACCGTCGTCGGTGTCGATCCGCCGTGCGATCCCCGTGCGATCCCTATGAAGGGTTGCAGCTCCCGATGAGGGGCCGTGCGGTCCCCTCCTCTTGCTGGCGGTTTGTGAACGAACTATCATCACCTTACGCGTCGTAGAAACTGTGCGAGGCCGAGAATGCCATGTCCGCCCGTGGCGCTCTTGGCCTTGTAAGTTTACAGCCAAGCGGAAACGCGCCATGTCGATGATCCAGGTCCGCGATCTGACCAAATACTACGGCTCGGTGCTGGCCGTGGACCATGTGTCGTTTTCGGTGGACAAGGGCGAAGTGGTCGGCTTCCTGGGTCCCAACGGGGCCGGGAAGACGACGACAATGCGCATCCTGACCACCTACATTCCCGCCACCAGCGGCACCGCCAAGGTCGCCGGGTTCGACGTGATGAAGGAGTCCCTGCAAGTTCGGCAGAACCTGGGCTATTTGCCGGAAAACGTGCCGTTGTATCCCGAAATGCGGGTCGAGGAGTATCTGACCTATCGAGCCAAGCTCAAGGGCGTGGACCGACGCGTCCGCAAGAAGCGCATCGAGTATTGCATGGAACGGTGCCGGATTCTCGGGGTTCGGCGGCGTTTGGTGGGCACGCTTTCGCGCGGCTATCGGCAGCGTGTCGGCCTGGCCGAGGCGATGGTTCACGATCCACCCATCCTCATCATGGACGAGCCGACGGCCGGTCTCGACCCGAACCAGCAGATCGAAACGCTCGGCCTCATCCGGGAATTGGGGGAAAAGCACACCATTCTCTTGTCCACGCACATCCTTCCCGAAGTGGAAGAGGTCTGCCGCCGCGTCATCGTCATCAATCAGGGCCGAGTCGCCCTGGAAGGACGCCTCGCCGATCTCCAACGCGATTCGGTCATTGTTCTGGAAGTCAAAGGGCCGCAAGACCGGGTCAAGCAGGTGTTGCAGGAAACCGACGGCGTGGATGCGGTGGAAGTCGTCAGGCTCGATCCGCGGGACAATCCGGATGGCATCGCCGCTTTTGAATTGCGGACCAGGGATAACCGCGACCTCCGCCTGGCCATCGCCGAGCGGATCGTCAAACAGGGCTGGATACCTCGCCGTCTGGACCTGCGGCGGAAATCGCTCCGCGAACATTTCATGCGTGTGACGATGGGGAGTATTCGCTGACGCTTTACTGCAACGGGATGGGCGGAGGGAACTCTCCATGAACAACTCTGGAAAAGACAGCGTCATGGAAGCGGCCGAAGGGGAGGAACAACGCATCGGTATGGAGGCCCCGAGTCAGCCTTCGCTGGAGGAGGAAAAGGAACCGAAGGCGGCCCGCACCGCTGGGGTCGTGGGCCTTTTCTTCCTGCTTTTCGGCCTGTTCATGCTCCTGTGGAATTGGGCTCACCAGGCCTACGAATGGGCGAACAAAGGCTGGCCGTGGAGCGTCCGCTTCTCCGTGCCGCTGATCGCCGTCTGGCTGGTGCTCGGCTGCGGCAGCACGCTGTTCCACGCCTTCCAGGATCGTGACAGAAGCGTGCGTCGGGGTTATGGTTTTGTGGCCTACATGCTTCTGTTGTTCGGAAGCGTCGTCACCGTCGTCAGTTTGTCGTTGGCCTGGCTAGGCGGGTTGCAATTGCAACCGGATTGGCTGCCCCGCTTGCTGGCCGGGCTGATCGGCGGCGCGGTGGGCCTGATTCTCGTCGGCAGCGCGACAGCCGGTTTCGTCGGAGCCGCGATCGGCAACCCGCCCGCGGAGTTGGGCTGGAAAGACCTGATCCGATGGAAATTAAGCTATCCGGCACGCTGGCTCACCGGGATGCGAACCAACAGCCGCGTGCAGCAGGCGACCCTCGCGGGAATCTTCGCTGCCGGTGTCTTCCTGGCCACGGCGCTGCTGGCTCCGGGCATTAACCTGTTGCCCTACAGCATGGCGGCTCTTGCCCTGGGGTTCGTGTACCTGCTTCCGTTCACGGCCAATGAGACAGAGTCGGACTGGCGTGAGGGGGCGGCCAACATCTACGGGGCCATCGGTTGGGCCGCGGCGTTGTTCACCCTGGCGAGCAGCTTCCTCGATCTGTTCGGCGTCCCGAGCTTTGCCGTGCCCTACGGGGCGGCCGCCGTGTTCCTCGGTTTTCCATTCCTGGCCGCGTACATCGGGGCCAAAGGGGCGGACTCCGACGACGGCTACTGGACCTCGCGGGCTGTGGCGTATCTCGGCATTGTCCTGATTCTGATCGCCGGAGTGCGGAGCATCGCCCCGCTGGTCGCCGACCTCGTTTCCGAAGGGGCTCGGGCACAGGGTTATTTCCTGCCCGCTGGCTTCTTTCTCATGCTCATCGGCGGCATCTACCTCCTGACCGGGGCGACCTTGGCCTCCGATTCGCGATTGCTCGTCATGATGCGAAAGGAACTGGCAGCTCTGCTGGGGCCTTCGCTGGGTTGGGTGGTCCTGGCGGGGATGGCCGGCATGGCCGGGTTCTCGTTCTACCTCTTCATCAGCTTCCTCGTACCGGACGATCCCTTCGCCGTCGGCCGTGGGCAACTCGTAGCCGAGGAGCCGATCATTCAGAACTATTTCCTCGAATTCATTCCGCTGGTCTGCCTGATTCTCCTGGTACCGCTGCTGACCATGCGAATGCTCAGTGAAGAGAATCGCACGGGAACGCTGGAGGTTCTGCTGGCCGCCCCGGTGACTGAGTGGGAAATCGTGCTCAGCAAGTTTCTAGCGGTGTGGATCTTCAACATGATCGCCTGGAGCTTATGGGCCGTTTTTCCGTTCACGCTCTGGATTTACTCCGGCGAGCCGTTCGACTATCGGCCCATGCTCAGCTTCTACGTCGGCATCGGAGCGATGACCGCCGGTTTCCTGGCGATGGGACTGTTCTTCTCCAGCATTACGCCCAATCAGATCGTGGCGGCGCTGTTGACGTCGGTGGTCATGATCGTGCTGACGATCATTGTCATCTTCATGTTCCAGTTGATGAACGACCCGGCGGCCTCGCAGACGAAGCGGGAAGCCCTGGGTTATGTGTCGTACTATCACCATTTGATGGAGTTCGTCCGCGGCCGGGTGCATTTGCGCTTCGTCCTGTTCCACCTCTCGCTGGCCGCGTTCTGGTTGTTCCTGACCGTCAAGGTGCTTGAAGCCCGCAAATGGCGGTGATGCCATCGCACGGCTTTAAGCCCGTTGCTTATTTGGGAAGTGCCATGAGCTTTCTCCGGTTTTCTTCCGAGTCCCGACACGTTTCCCAACCCGTGTTGATCGCTGTCAGCGTCTTTACGCTGTTCATGTTGGGAATGCTGATCTACCAGGGCAATCAGCTGTACCACACCTCGAGCGAGGATTCCCTGGCCTGGTACGGTCATGCCTACATGGTCTTCTGGTCCGTGTTCAACCTTCTTCTCGGCATCGGTGCCTTGCTCTACATCTGGTTTCCTCGCGGTGACCAGCTGCCGTCCGACTTGACTGCTCCACCCGACAAGATGGTGATCCTGAGCATCGGCGGGCTGTTCGGGCTGAGCCTGGTGGTACTCGGCGTGATGTTCAGCATGCTGTGGTGGAACGCCTCCGTAGGTGGCCTGTTCACTGGCCGGGACGCCTGGAAGGGAGGACCGACACTGGCCCATTACCGGCCTTACATCGTCCTTGGCCTGATTCTTTTCGGGCTGATGGCGATGCTGGCCAGCATCCTGGTGGTGCAGTCGGAGGAGCGGCGCAATCCGACGCTGCGTCGGCTGGTGTACGGCTATGTCACGGTATTTACCGGCCTGATGCTGGCGGCCGTGCTGACAGCCACGAATGTGCTGGCTTTCTTCTACGTCCAGGAAAACGGCCTGGATCCCTTCGACTGGACCGAGGGTCACGTTTACAGCCTCAGTCCCGGCACCAAGCAGATCCTCAAAGACCTCAAGAAGCCGGTGGCGATCTACGTTCTGCTCTCGCCTCGGACGGTCCTTTTCGCCGATGTCAAAACCCTGCTGAGCAACTTCCAGAACGTGACGGACAAGATCGAGGTCGAATTCGTCAACCCGGCCAATCCTTTTACGGTGGCGGCCTTGATGCAGCAATACCCGTTCACGGGCCGGGAGGGGGTGCTGGTGGTTTACGATCCCGACGGCAAGCCCAGTTTCCAGTTCCTCAAACCAACGCCGGATCTGGAAAGCGTCAGCGGCCGGAATCCCTTCGGCGGAGGCGAAGAGGAGCGCGCCTTCAAGGGTGAGCAAGCCATTATCTCGGCCATCAAATCGCTTCAGCAGGGTGAGATCAAGAACATCGTGTACTTTACCCAAGACAGCGGTGAGTTGTCTCTCGACAGCTTCGATTCGCAGGTCCCGGACATCGGGCTGGGTCGGCTCTCTTCGCTGCTCCAGGAGGACAAGATTTACGAGGTGAAGCCGCTCAACCTCGGCAGCGTGAGCAAGATTCCCGATGATGCAATGGCCGTCGTCATCGCCGGCCCGCGGCAGGAGTTCACGGCCCGCAAGGTGGATTTGCTGAAAGAGTACATGAAGGACCCCAAGCACAAGCTCATTGTGCTTCTCGACGTCTATGACCGTACTCCAACTCCGACGGGCCTGGAAAAGTTTCTCAGCGAATATGGTGTAACGGTCGGTCAGGATGTCATTCTCAATGGCATCAGTCCCGAGGCGCCTACGGCGGTCTTTCTCCGAGTTGCACCCAATGCGGACACCGTGTTCCGGGACTCGTTCAGAACCATTGCATTCTTCGCCTGGTCGGAGGCTCGCAGTGTCCGTCCGGCGACGGAGTCCGGCGGCGAGTACGTCGCCTCTCCGCTGTTCACGACCTTGGCCGCCGAGGGACGGTATCAGTGGGCCGAGGAGAAGCCAGGCGAGGTTCTCAAGGATCCCGAAGCCTTCGAGAAGAAGGCCTCAACGCGGACTCCGACCATTCCTGTCGCGGTCACCGTCCGGGAAAGAAAGCCCGTCGATCCCAACGACGTGCATTCCCAGGGCAAACCGCGATTGGTGGTCTTCGGCGATGCGACCTGGGTAAGCAATGCCTACATCAACGATCCCCGCATGGGGGCGCTGAGCTACCGAATCTTTACCAGTTGCCTGAGTTGGCTTCAGGAAAGGTACTCGGAAGTGACCGACGTGGAACCGAAAACCCGGAAGTACTACCGTGTGACGATCCCGCCGGATCGCAAATTCGCCCTCATGGTAGTTCCGGGAATCGTCGTGTTCAGCGTGGTTACCGCGTGCGGTCTGGCCGTGCTGCTGTTGCGGCGTCGGTGATGAAGGGAGATGCAGCGATGAACCTGCGGACCCCGTTGATCCTCTTCGGCGTGTTGCTCATTCTGATCGCCGTTTTCTTCGGCCTTCAGTTCTTCGGGTATCAAACACCCGTGGAGCGCAAGGAGAGCGAAAAGTATCTGCTGGCCTCCCTGCGGCGGGGCAAAGAGCGGTTTGCGGTGGTCCCTGCTGCCGATTTCACCCAGGTTGTCATCACCCGAACCAACGACGACGGCAGTGCTGAGCGCATCGAGTTTCGCCGCAAACCGTCCGAAGACGGCAAGGGCGTCGGGCCGTGGGAGATGGTCGCTCCGAAGAAGGTGCGGGTCAGCACGCGGGCCGTGGACAGCCTCATCGAACAGCTGGCGGACGCCCAGAAGGATTTGCAGGCCGATCTGGGCAAGGACTTGAGCCTCTACGGCCTCGATAAGCCGAGCGTTACCGTGACCCTGACCAGGGATGTGAAGGACAAGGAAGGCAAGAAAACCGGGACCGAAGAACTCACGGTTTCCTTCGGCAAAACCAGTCCGCACAAGGAAGACCCGCTCATCTACGCCATGACATCTGAGGCCCCCAACAAGCCCGTGGCCGTGCCCAAGAACCGGGTGGATCGCGCTCTGGGGTCCGTTAACGACTTCCGCGACAAGGAATTGCTCGGCAGCGCCATTAATGTTCAAGGGGTCCGCGTGGCCAAGGCAGGCGAAAAGCCCATGGAACTGGCACGGGTGCACAATCGCGATTGGAAGTTCGTCGAACCCAAGTATGGCGAGGCGGACACCCGAGCCGCTGACGATCTGGTCAATGCTCTGTCCGACATCCGCGTGGCCCGCAACGAGGACTTCGTGGACGACGGACCTCTGGACGAGGCCAAGCTCTCCAAGTATGGCGTCACCCCGGAAAAGGCGACAGCGACGGCCACTTTCCGGGTCAAGTCGCCGACCGATACGGCGGAGAAGACCAGCACGCTTTTGATCGGTCAGCGAGACGCCGAGCAGGAGAACCGGTTGCTGGCTCGCCGCGGCGGGCTTCTTGCTGGGGACTGCGTGCCGGTCCTCTCCGGTCCATGGTCGGCCCTGGCCGGGGTCGCCGCGTTCCAAGCCGGCCGTGCCGAAGACGCTCAGACCGTCGGCTACTACGCCCGGCTCCAAACCGATGAGTTTGTCGTCCGCATCGAAGCCAAGCACCTTAAGGCATTCGAAAAAAACCCTGATGAACTACGCAGCCGCCATCTCGCCCGCTTGGACGCCACCAAGGTGGATGCGATTGATCTCAAGTCCGCCGGCGAGACGCTGCGCTTCCGTCGGCCCCAGCTGACGACCAAGGGAGAATCGTCGGCCTCGACCCCGGTACCGTCCGAGTGGGACCTCCATACGGACCAACGAGCTACCGTGAAAACCCATCTCGACACGGTGACAAAGCTGATCGACGCAGTCAACAAGGTCGAAGTCTCCGGACCGAAGAACTTCCTCGATGACGACGCCAAGCAGCGGGCCTGGTTCGGTTCGGATCCCTTGGATCTGGGGTTGGACCAGCCACGGGCGGAACTGACGTTCTGGGAGGAAGGCATTCAGCGGGACAAAGACGGCAAGCCGGAAGGCAGCGGCGAACCGAAGCTCAAGGCCGATGTCAAAGACAAACCGGCTTTACGCCTCGCCATCGGTCGCAAGGACGAGAAGCGCGGCGTCATTTACGTCCGGAGAGAGATGCCTGACACCCTTCCCGCGATCCTGGCCGTTCCCGATCCGTGGCAGTCCTCACCCACCCAGGCTGACAGCTCCGCGCGTCCCTTCCCGCCTGCCGACGGAGGACGACAAATAATTTCACTGAGTGAACTAGCCACGGCCGGGTACTACCACTACCGCGACCATGTCCTGCCGAGCTTCAAACCCAACGAGGCAATCAAGCTGACATTCACGCGCAGCGATGTGACCTACGAGTTGGAACGGGAGCCGCAAGCCGAGGGAGAAGCGTCGAAGCCTCGGCCGTGGAAACTCAAGCAGCCTGTCGAAGGCGATGGGGCGACCGCCACCGACATGCTTCTGCTCAGTCTCTCGCGCATCTCTGCCGACCGGCTCATCACCGACCGCGCCACGGACCGAGACCGCAAGGAGAAATTCGGTTTAGCGGACAACCCGCTGCTTCAGTGTCAGGTGACTGTCAAGGAAAAGGACAAGAAGGAGCCGGCGGTATTCCGCTATGTGATCGGCAGACCAGCGGAAGGCAGTTCAGAGAAGGGGAAGAACTATTACGCCCGGGTCGAGATCAAGCCCTCGGAAGGCCCGACTCCAGACGCCAACGATTTCGTATTCCTTGTGCCGGAAGACGTGGTTCGGATGCTGGATGTCGAACTGCGAGCCAATACCGTCTTCAGCCCGGAATCGTCAGCCAAGCCTGCCAGTGTCAAGCTGACCTGGCACGACAAGACCAAGAACTTCGAGAAGACCGTCCTCGAATTGGCTTACAAAAAGGGCCAGGAGGGCAATGACAAAGGCACATGGGAGGTGGTTTCGTACATGGTGGGCGGCAAGGATGCCAAGGACTCGCTGCCCAAGCTCGACTTCGCCAAGGTGAATCGGCTCGTCGGACTGGAAACGGGCATGCCGCAGATCAGCTTGCTGTCCACGGAGCGGTTCATTCTCCATAAGGGCCAGCCCAAAGAGGAATGGCGGCTGAATCCCGAGGATGCCAAGGCCCTGCCGTCGTTCATGGTCGAGGTGAAGTACGACAACGGCAATTCTCGCACCCTGATCGTGGGGGAAACGTACACGCCCGATCCCCAGCGGATGCCCGGGCTGCGGGGTGGATCTTACTATCTGGCCCGATCGTCCACCTTGCCGGACGCCGTCTTCCTTCTCAACGGGGCGGATTTCAAACCGCTGGTTGAAGGCATCGCTTTCTTCCGAGCGGCTGAGCCGATGGCATCTGGCCCCAGGAAGGCGGACCTGAGAGGTCTTTGAAACGACTAGTTTGACAAGCTTCCTTGCGTGTTCTACGTTTCCCATGAGGCCGGTCCCCGAGCGGCTCCAGGCATCGGTGTTCCCCTGCCGTCTTCTCGGCCCGTTCCCGTCATCCTCCCCGCAGTAAGAGTGGCTGGACCGTGAGTTGTCTGCTCAGCGGTCCGGTTTACTTCCGGCATTGTCACCGCCACGAGGGCAACTCCATGTCTCGTCGTCGCCATCATGCTCCCCGTCAGGCTGCTGCAACCGTCGAATTGGCCGTAACGTTGGCCTTCCTGATTCTGCCCGTGTTTCTCGGCCTGTGGGAGATGTCCTGTGTCATCGAGGCGAATCAACTGTTGTCGAATGCCTGTCGGGAAGCGGGTCGGCAAGCGGCAGGCGGAGCACGCTCGCCGACGGAGGTGGAGCAGGCCGTCCGCAATTACCTGAGCCATCACGGCGTAGACGTCAGCCGGGTCGTGGTGACGCTGACCAATTTAACCAGTACCAGCCGTTCCGATCCCCGTTATGCGGAGCAGATGGATCATTTCCGCATCCATGCCCGGGTGCCTTATGCCGATCTGCGTCCGGGCAGCACCGCCACCATTATTCAGCTGCTGGGCGTTCTCGAAGTCGAGGCCTCGGCGGACTGGTTTTCCATGAAGGACATTCCGGTGACGGTGGACGGCACGATTCCGATCGAATAGGAGGAGTTCGGTCATGAGGCTGAAAGGACGTGGCAAGCCAATACGCCGGGGCGCTCACGCCGTCGAGGCGGCCGTGTGTCTGGCCCTGCTTTTACCCCTCCTCGTGTCGCTCTTCGAATATTGCCGCTATGTCATGGTCCGGCAGCTGGCCGAGAACGCGGCTCGGGAAGGTGCCCGTCTGGCGGTGGTCAGTACGGACACGCTGACCACCTCGCAGATCACTAGTCATGTGACTGCCAAGATGGGGGGCCAGACCGGGCATTTGCAAGGGATGCAGATCAGCGTTTATCGGGCGGACCTGACTACCGGCAACAATACCGGAGCGTGGACCAACGCCCGCTTTGGTGACGGCATCGCCGTGGAAATCACGGGGAATTTTCACCCGATCGGCGGGTGGATGCCCATTACCATTCCCGTCCGCATTCGCTCCATCATGTCCAGCGAGTCCAACTAGCAACGGGAGAGACCGACAATGGGACGTGCAGTTCGGAAGCGGCGCGGATCCGTGTTGCCGATCGTGTGCCTGACCTGTCTGGGGCTGTTGGCTTTCGTGGCCCTGGCGGTGGATGTGGGGGTCCTGGCGGTTGCCCGCACCCAGGCTCAGAACGTGGCTGACAGTGCAGCCATGGCCGGAGCACGCACCCTCAACGGGGACAAAGTAAATGACAACAACCTCAGCGCCGCCGTCACGGCGGCCATGACCGCCGCAACGTCGAACCGCATCATGGGGAAAAGCGTGGTGGCGTCGCAGGTCACCAACCAATTCGGCTCCTACTCCTACAACGACAGTCTTCAGCGCTTCGTGACTCACATACCCAGGGCCAGCAACGACAACTGGAGCCTGTGTCGCTCCACCGTCACCGTCACCGGCGACACCTATTTTGCCAAGGTCTTCGGCATTTCGAGTTTCACCACGACAACGGTGGCGACGGCCGTGCATCGCCCACGGGACATCGCCCTCGTCCTCGATTTCTCCGGCTCGATGCGATTCGACACGCTCATCGGCGTGCCGCACAGCGGAGCCCGCCAGGTCAGTGGAGGTAGCCCGGCGTCAGGAACGAACAATCCCGAGGGGGTCTTCCCGCGGTTCGGCGCCTACTCCAGCATTTCCACGGCGGGGCTTCAGCGAACATCCCCCGTGACCATCAGCGGGCAGGTGTACGGTCTGTGCAACTTTACTGAAGTCAACCCGCTGAGCCAGAACCGCAATCCGATTGTGCAGAGTTTCTACCAGCACAACAGCGGGTCATCGGCGGCCTTGGCTTTCACTCCGGCGGCGGACGGCGACAGCGAAGGTCACGTCGCCGGCGATCGGCATTACCGAAGCAATACTGCGACCTGGCCGACTTACTCGCCAGGCAGTTCCTACGCTCAAACCATTGTGCAATTGCTGAAGCTCTCGTCGTTCTCGAACTCCAGTCCGGCCAACTGGGTGTGGGAATTAGACGGTTACGCGGCAGGACTTGCGGGCAGTGTGGACGGCTCAGCGAATTACGGCACCGGCAACGCCTCCAGTACCGGCGGCAAAACGAACTATAACGATGTTCCTTTCGCGGGATACACCGTCGGTCCCCGCTACTGGGGTAAGACCTTTTTCCTTTGGCCTCCCGACCCCCGCTGGCCGTTCACTTCCTCCTCCGCGGATCGGAACAAAGTCCGCGATCTCATCAGCGCCATGGGTGGCCTGAGCACGACGCATCGGGATGTGGTGGCGAACAACTGGCCCTGGTCCAGTGAAACCGCCTTGGCGAATTACCTCACCACCGACCCCACGGGGCCGCTGCTGAGCACTAACAGCCGGACCTACCAGCGAATTCTCCGCCTCCACAACCGGCCTCGGCTGGATTGGCGGAAGCGGTTCTTCTTCAGGAGCGACGGGGCCACGCCGATGGACGACAATTCGCTCCTGTTCGACAGCGACGGCGACTGGTACTCCCCGCGCGTCGGCAGCACGACCTACTACCGCATCAATTATCAGGAAATCCTTCGCTGGTTGTTCACGGAAGGGCCAAACCCCTTCCCGCCGCGGCTGAAGGCGGGTCGCATCAACTACTACACGGCCTTGCCGAACTTCAATGACAACGGACTGAATAATCGCTGGTGGAACACCTACCCACTTACCGATCCCAACGAGCGCTTCTGGAAGGATTACATTGACTACGTCCTTGGCCTGCGTCAGACCGGGGCGAGCTCCTGGGACACGGCGTCTTCGAGTGTTCCGAACATCGTGCAGTTCACGGGCTACGGAGGCGATTTCACCTGGGGTACGGCGAGCATCACGCCTTTGTCCTCGCTGACCGGAACGCCGAGACCCTACATGCATTACAACGACAATCCGAAGCGGCCTCGGCTCCATTTCTGGTTCGGCCCGATGTCGATGGTGGATTTTTTGGGCAATTACAACATGGCCGGCCGGGCGGCGAATCAGGCGTACTGGTGGTGGCCTGGCACGGCCTACGAAGCGCCGTTGTACGCCGCCAAGATCGGTGTCCGTGCCGCGCTCCGAGACATCGAACGGAACCATCCCAACGACCACGTTTCGCTCATCATGTTCTGCGTGCCGCGAACCTCGGCCACCGATACCACCAACGCCCGCCGCTTCAACCGGGTCCGTGCTCCTCTGGGACGGAATTACCCGCGGATGATTGATTCGTTGTGGTTCCCGCCCTTCACGCTGGACAACCCCGGCACCGAGATCAACATGTACGAGTTCGAGAAGAACATCGAAGTGCCACGGGCGATGGGTGGAACCTGTTATTCGATGGGTCTGATGCTGGCCTACAACCAATTCAGCAGCAACGTCAGCCTGCGGACCTACAACCCCACTCCGGCCCCGAATGGCGACGCCGGCGGCCTTGGCCGGCGCGGCGCTCAGAAGATGGTGATCTTCGAGACAGACGGCTTGCCGAACCACACCGCCACGGCCGGTTTCACAAACGCCGGGCCATATAACAGCTTCTACAACATTCGCTTCAACAGCAGCAGCCCCGGAGCAAGCGAGTATCCGTCCGTCACTTCCACGGCGGACAATTCCTCGGCCGTGACCACGGAAATCTTCAACATCTGCCAACGCATCGTTGCCCTGGACACGGACAATCCGCCGGGCTACAGCACGGCACGTCGGCCCGCTTTGATTCACTGCATCGGCTTTGGCAGCGTCATCGCTCCCGATAGCTCCGAGCGTGCCGGGGCGATCAGCACCCTGGGCCAGATGGAAACCATCGGCAACATCCCGCCCAGCCGACGCATCGGCCAGGTTCCGTACAAGCTCGTGTATGGCGACGACGCCTTCATGATCGAGACGTTGCGACAGGCGATCAGCGACATCATGCAGGACGGCGTGCAGGTGACGCTGATCGAGTAAGCTCTACATCCGCATGGTGACGATGCACCGGGAGGTCTTGGAAATCCCAAGGCATCCCGGTTCGTTTTTCAGCTGGCGTGTCAATGCGCTGCGGGTCGGCTGTACAATACGAGAGGAACCGCTAGCGGTGCCACAACAACATGCCATGAGCTTTGAGGATTTCCCTCATGGTCAATGAGGAACTCAGACAAGCGATTCGCCGGATTCTTCTACGGGTGCAGAAGCCGGCTCAATACATCGGCGGAGAGCTTAACAGCGTGGTCAAGGACCACCGCCAGGTCGAGGGCACGCTTTGTTTGTCGTTCGCCGACACCTACACCCTGGGCATGAGCCACCACGGCCTGCAAGTCCTCTACAGCCTGGTCAACGCCGATCCGCGCTGGGCCTGCGAACGGGCCTTCACTCCCTGGCTGGATTTTGAGGCCGAACTGCGGCGCGCTGGTTTGCCGCTCTACAGTTTGGAAACTTTCACGCCGCTTCATCGCTTCGATATTCTCGGCTTCAGTCTTCAGTACGAGATCTGCTACACGAACATTCTGACGATGCTGGACCTCGGCGGCGTACCGCTGCGGTCCCGGGATCGGACTTTGGAACATCCGCTGATCGTCTGCGGCGGGCCGGGAGCACAAAACCCCGAACTGCTGGCCCCGTATGTGGACGTGTTCGTCATCGGCGACGGCGAAGAAAGTCTGCCGTGGTTGTTGGAAAAGTGGATGGAACTGAAGAACCATTGGCGGAGGCGAGGCGACCTCGGCCACAAGGCTCGACTGGAAGCCATTGCGGAGCTGGTCGGCAGCGTCGCCGATGCCGGCTGGCAGCCGTGGGCCTATGCTCCCGCCTTCTACGAACCGGAGTATCACGCCGACGGCACCATCGCCGCCATCCACCGCACCCGCAGCGATGTGCCGAAGGAAATCTACGCCTGCACCATTCGCCGCGACTTCGACGAGTTTCCCCTGCCGGTCAAGCCCATCGTCAGCAACACCGAGACGACGCACGACCGCATTCCCATCGAGATCATGCGCGGCTGTCCGTGGCAGTGCCGCTTCTGCCAGTCCACGGTCATCAAACGGCCGCTGCGGGTCCGCTCCGTGGAATGCATCGTGCAGGCGGCTTTGGAGAGTTATCGGAACACGGGCTACAACGAGATCAGCCTGCTCAGCCTCAGCTCCAGCGACTACCCGTACTTCGAGGAACTGGTCAAGCGGATGCACGAGGTGTTCACGCCGCTGGGCGTGAATGTGTCCCTTCCCAGCCTGCGGGTGAACGCTCAACTGCGGTCGCTGCCCAAGCTCATCAAGGGGGTCCGCAATCACGGCCTGACGTTGGCTCCGGAAGTCGCTCGGGACGACATGCGGGAGCAGATCCGCAAGCCGGTCAGCAACGAAGACCTTTACGAAGGCTGCCGAGAGGCCTTCCGCAATGGCTGGCGGAGCGTGAAGCTCTACTTCATGGTCGGCCTGCCGGGAGAACGGCAAGTGGACCTCGACGGCATTGTGGAGATGGCGGAAACCATTGCCCGCATCGGTCGGGAAGAAACCGGCCGGTTCGCCGAGGTCACCGCGAGCGTCTCGAACTTCGTTCCCAAGCCACACACGCCCTATCAATGGAACGGCATGCAGAGCCGGGAATACCTGACCTGGGCCGGGCAGTATCTGCGGTCGCGCAAACGCCTCCACTCGGTTCGCATCAAGCAGCACGACATCGAACGCAGCCTGGTCGAAGGTTTACTGACGCGGGGCGATCGGCGGGTAGCTCCCGTCATCGAGGCAGCGTGGCGAAAAGGGGCACGGCTCGACGCCTGGGACGAGTGTTTCCGACCGCAGTTGTGGTGGGAAGCGGCCGACGACCTCGGCATCGACATCAACTTCTTCATTCATCGGGCACGTCCCCTCGGCGAAGTCCTCCCGTGGGACCATATCAACGTCAAGAAGGGCCGCGAGTATCTTGAAAAAGAGCAGCTTCGCAGTCAGGAGCAACTGCAAAGCATGGCCACGGCCACCGTGGACGTACCCAGTCCCCGCTTCGTGGTCCGCAAGTGACGCGGAACTTCCGCCCCCGGTTCAAGGCTGTTTTGCGATGCGGTCGAAGAAGGCGAAGACGTCGGGCAGGGCGACCTGGACGATGATCAGGTGCTCAATGTCCGGATAGAGTTTGTATTCGACGGTCTTCACCTCGGCCCGCGTCAGACTGTCGCGGAGCGCCTGAGCGCCGCGCAGAGCGAAATCCTCCGAGCCGACGCCGATGAAGAACGGGACCTTGCGAATCGCTTCGTCATTGCGTCGGATGGCACCGCCGCCGCCCAGGGCAGCGACGGCCGCATATTTTTCAGGATCGGCACTGACCGCCGCCAACGCTTGACCCGCGCCCATCGAGTGTCCGACAAGGAAAACTCGCCGACGATCCACGGGGTAACGCTTGGCCAGTTCTTCCACGACCGCGGACAGATTCGCTCCCCCGACGCCGAGCCGCGGGGCGACCAGCAGCCAGCCGCGTTGCTTGCAGAGCCGAGCCACTGCCCCGTTGCCGTAGCCGTCGAAGAACAGATTCTCGCTGCCTCCCGCGCCGTGCAAGGCGACCACCAGCGGAACCGGATTGTCCTTCTTCAATCCTTCCGGCACCTGGAGGCGAACGACAGCGGAACGAGAAGCGACCGCCAAGGCCAGCCAGAACTGGCCGGATCGCTCTCCGGTGTAGAACTCGCCGGTGCTCTCAGCCAGTCGCTCCGCTTCTTCCAGCAGCCGATGGCAGGGATAGTCGGTTTCAGGGGCACGGTCCTTGGCCATGTCACCCAGCAAAGTGACGAGATGCCGAAGGGTTTCGGTCTCGATGCTTCCGTCCCGAGTCCTCTTCTCGGACACGTCCTTGAGCCGGGCCAGCCGATCACTCAGCTTATCGGCCAAAGACAAGGCATACGGGGTTTGGACGAAAACCGTCTGGCCGACGAGCACCTCCATCAGAAGCTCGTAGTCGCCAGCGGGAACATTTTTCAGATCGATGACGGCTTCCTGGGGGAGGCTGGGGGTCGACACGATGGTCGGCGGCCGCATCGCCATTCCGTCAGGCTTGCGAACGGTGAGGCGGACGGCCGCTCCTTCCGGCGGCATGATTTCGGTCGTGTAGAACTCCGCCAGGGTCAGTTTCAACATGGGATTGGCTGTGTCCAGGAAGTGGCTGGACAGACGGGCGTGTAGGGATTCCGCCCAGCGCTTCTCCTCCGATGGCTTTTGCTTCTCGGTGAGAGTGAAACGGCCTTCGTCAAGGGCTTTGCCCGCCTCGCCAAGGCGGAAGCTGAAGAACGACTGGACGGCTTTTTGCAGGTCGGCTACCGCGGCTTTTCGGCGAGCAGCGTCCGTCTGCGCGTCCCAGGCTGCTTCGAACTTGCGAAGACGCTTGCCCAGTTCCAGCCGCTCGGTTTGAGCGACGCACAGCCCCGGCACGATCAGCCACACGAGGAATCCGTGAACCAGACGCGACATGGCTTTCACCCCCTCCTGGTGAGGCCCCTTGGGATGGCGTCTCCGCAGCCGCATTGTAACCACGCCTGTGTATCAAATGAATACTTTCCCCGTCGGGGACCGCAGGTCGGCTGGCACCCCCTGAGCCGATGCGACATAATCAGGCAAGGAAATGCCCGTCGAACGCGGATGGGATGATGAGTCGTACCGACGGAAAAACCGCGATGAAGCGTCGTTGGTATTGGCTGGGACTTCTGTTGGTGGCAATCCCGCTGGTTTACTTCGTGCTTCGCGGGCGAATCCAGCCTTTGTCCTCGCCGCCAGATCCCCGTCTGACGCTGGAAAGTCCGTTCCTTAACGTGCGGCCTCACGTTCGCTACGTCGGCGACGCGGTCTGTGCCAGTTGCCACCAGGACATCGCCGATCACTATGCCCAACACTCGATGGGACAAGCGATGTATCCCACTGAACAGGCACCGCGCCTGGAAGGACTGTCGGAGACGGGGAGCTATCGTTTCCAGGTGGGTCGCCTGATGTATGAGGTGACGATGCGCAACGGGAGGATGTTTCACAGCGAGACCTTGCTGGGTCGGGATGGTAAACCCCTGGCTCGCATTGAAGAAGAAGCGGCCTACGCGATCGGATCGGGAACACGGGGCCGGACCTACGTCGTCAACCGCGACGGCTTTTTCTTCGAGTCGCCGATCAGTTGGTATCGTCATACCGGCTCATGGGACCTGTCGCCGGGATACGAGAAGCGGAACATGCACTTCGAGCGGCCCATTCAGGCCGGGTGCCTGTTCTGCCATTGCAACTTCGCTCATGACGAGCCAAACACGATGAACCGTTACGCTCCGCCGTACTTCAGCGGCTTCGTGATCGGCTGCGAACGCTGCCACGGTCCGGGGGAATTGCATGCGGAAAAGCCGAAAAAGACTGATGGCATCGACTACAGCATCGTCAACCCTCGTCACCTGTCCCCCGAACTTCGGGAAGACGTCTGTCAACAGTGCCACCTGCAAGGCGAAGAACGGGTCGTCAAGGCGGGCCGGGGGACGTTCGACTACCGGCCCGGTTTGCCGCTGCATGAGTTCCTGGCAATTTACGTCAAGCCTCCGGAATTGACGCGAGGACAAAAAGCCGTCAGCCAGGTCGAGCAGATGCACGTCAGCCGGTGCTTCCAAGGCAGCGGCGGAACAATGGGCTGCACCTCCTGCCACGACCCCCACCGTCGCATCCAAGACCCTGAGAGAGTGACATTTTATCGTCAACGCTGTCTGGCCTGTCACGACAAGCAACCGTGCAGTTTACCTGCGACGGATCGGCGTCAGGCTTCGGCCGAGGACAGCTGCATCCACTGCCACATGCCGCGATTGCAGTCGAACATCGCTCACACGGCCCTGACGGATCATCGAGTGCTTCGGCGACCGGACAAGGACCGCGACCTCCCCGACGCCGGAGCGATCCTGTCGTCCGGCATCGTCCCGCTGCGGCATTTCCACGCGGATCGGGTGGACGGGTCGCGGCTGGATGTGCAGCGGGACTTCGGGGTAGCCATTGTCAATGTGGCCAGGCGGATCGAAGGGCAGGCACCCATCGTGCCTTTAGTCCGCAAAGCCCAGGGCCTCTTGGAACCGTTCCTCAAGCAGTGGCCGAACGACCCGGCAGGCTGGGATGCCCTGGGATACGCCCTCCGCAAGCAAGGGAACCTGCGGGAAGCCGAGGAGGCTTACCACCAAGCTCTGAAGTTCGCTCCGGATCGCGAACAGACCCTGGAAGATCTCGTCGAGATGGCTGAACAGGCCCGCCGGCCCCAGGAGGCCGTTCGGTATCAAGAGCGGCTGGTGCAACTTAACCCCAGCTATTCCATCTATCAGTTGAAACTGGCGGAGTTGCTGCATCAGGTCGGCGATTACGAAGGGTCTAATTCGGCCTGCCGTCGCGCCTTGGAACTGAATCTCATCCACGACGACGCCCGACGACTGCGGATCGTCAACTTTCTTCGCCTGGGCAAGTTCGAACAGGCCGACGAAGAGTTCCTGGCCCTTGTCGAGACTTCGGGTGAAGATCGTGCTTCGCTGGAGGCCTGGTACCGAAATCAGAAGCAGAAGCTCCGCTGAATGTGCTTGGAACCCGCCCGTTTTTTCTGATCTTGAAACCCTTTTGAGGTCATGACCGTGTCCTGGCTACGGAACCTTATTGGCGTGGTTTACACCCAGGTTCAGGTTTACCGCGCGACGGTCCTGCCGGTGCTCTACGTTGTGGGTGCCAGTTTGTTCACGGGCCTGCTCGGTGCCTGGGGTGAGCCGATCGGTTTCCTTCCGTACATTCTGGCGGTGATCGTGGCCGCGTGGCTCGGCGGGTTGTATGGCGGACTATTGACCACGGCCTTGTCGGCGGGAGCGATCACGCTCGGCTATTCCCTGGCCTATCAGCCTGCGGGGCAAATGGGCCTCCAGGACTTCTTTCTGCGGCTCGGGCTGTTCGCCTTCATGGGCGGCGTAGCCAGCTATCTTGCCATGCAGTGTCAACGGGCTGTCACCGCGTATGATCGGCTGCAAAAGACGCTGAGCAATGCCCGGGAAGCCTGGGTGTTTGCCGACGTGCGCGGCCGAGTCGTTTTTCTGAACACCCAGGCCCAGGCGTGGTCGGGATGGCATCTGGCCCATGCCCGGCATCGGCCGCTGGATCAGCTTTTCGTCCTGCTGCACGAAACCACTCGCAAGCCGATTCCGATCCGGCTCGACGAGATCGTCCGGCAGCGTCACCCCGTCCATCTGCCGGAGGATGCCGTTCTGCTGACCGCGGGAGGCTCGACCATTCCGGTCGAGGGCAGTATCGTTCCGATTCAAAGCACTAGCGACGAAGTCGTCGAAGTGCTGCTGATGTTCCGTGAAGTTTCCTCGGCCCGCAGGGCCAAGAAGGAGTCCGTGCGCCAGGAAGGGATGGCGGACCAGCTGGCCGAATCCGTGCCGGGCGGACTTTTGCTTCTGGAGGCCGATGGCAAGTGCGTTCGCGTCAACTCGGAAGCGGCCCGTCTGTTCGGACGCGGCAAGGACGAATTGCTGGGTCACGGCTGGATGCGAGGACTTTCGAGCCAGGAGCAGGAAGCTGTGCTTTCCGCCGTCGAGGAGGCCTGCAAACACAACCATGCCGCCGTGACCACTGCGGAACTGGTCAG
The DNA here is from genome assembly GCA_025055835.1 of Gemmatales bacterium. Lineage (GTDB taxonomy): Bacteria > Planctomycetota > Planctomycetia > Gemmatales > HRBIN36 > JANWWR01. Next base: position 76,251 of record JANWWR010000073.1, read on the forward strand.
CAGAACCGGCACGTCAACCATGTTGCGAATGCGATTCCGCGCGGGGTTCGGCGAGGCCCCGTCGTGTCAAGTTGTCGCCTTGGTCGAAGACGTGTCCCAAGCCAAAGCCCTGGAACGCTCGCTGGATCAGGTACGGGCGGAATCAGCCTTGCAAACGCAGCAGCTTCAGGAGCAAATCCAGCGGTTACAAGGGGAGCGGGACGAACTGAAGTCCCAGTTGGCCGAGGCCAAACAAAAGGCCGAGCAGGAACGTCAGACGCTGGCGAAACAGATGGAACAACTCCGGGCAGAGATCGCCGCCAAGCCCGCCCATCAACCCGACCTCCAACTGGCCTTACAACAAGCGAAGCAGGACCTGGCTTCGGAACGTGCCAAGCGCGAAACGGCCGAAAAGGCCCGGCAGGAGGCAGAGAAGGCGGTGCAAGAGTTGGAAAAGGAATTGGAGCAGGCTTGGCAGCAGCGTGAATCGCTGGAGCACGAGTTGAAG
>JANWWR010000098.1 GCA_025055835.1 Gemmatales bacterium
CGTGGAGCGATTCTGGCCGGGGCGGAGTTTATCGTCTCGCCCGTCTTCAAGCCCTCTGTCATCCGCCTGTGTCGCCGTTACGACAAGCCGGTAATGCCCGGAGCCTTCACACCGACCGAAATCCTCTCCGCCTGGGAAGCCGGGGCCGACGTGGTCAAAGTCTTCCCCGCCGATGTGGGCGGACCCGCGTATTTCAAGGCGATCCGCGCTCCGCTGCCGCAAGTGCGACTGATGCCGACTGGCGGCGTGGATTTGAACACGGCAGCCGACTTTCTGAAAGCAGGGGCGTGCTGCCTCGGCGTCGGCAGTCAACTCGTTGAGGCCAAGGCTCTCGCCCACGGAGACTTCGACCGCATCCGGGAGTTGGCCCGCAGGTTTATTGAAATCGTTCGCCAAACCCGAACCGAGATGGCAGAATCGGCTTCCTGAAACCCCCTTCCTTGCAGGACCAGGAGTGACAAACGGATGACATATAACGTCGTCACCTTCGGCGAAGCGATGATCCGCCTCAGTCCACCGAACTTCGAGCGGATCGAGCAGGCCAGGTCGTTTGATGTTCGCGTCGGCGGCGCGGAACTGAACACGGCCGTCGCCCTGGCTCGTCTGGGTCGCTCGACGGCGTGGGTCTCCCGTTTGCCGCACAATGCCCTGGGCCGACTCGTCGTCCATCAGGCCCGCCAGGCCGGCGTCCATGTCGAACACGTCCTGTGGACCGAAGGGGAGCGAGTTGGGCTGTATTTTCTGGAATTCGGAGCCGCTCCGCGGGCTTCCGGCGTGCTGTATGACCGCAAAGGCTCAGCCATCGCCGGGATCAAGCCCGGCATGGTGGACTGGTCCCGCGTCTTTAACGGCGCGCGCTGGTTCCATGTCACCGGCATCACCCCAGCCCTCAGCCCGACCGCAGCGGAAGCCACCCGCGAAGCCGTTCACATGGCCCGTCAGAAGAGCCTCAAGATCAGCCTCGACCTCAACTATCGGGCCAAGCTCTGGAGTCCGGAGGAAGCCCATCGCTGTCTGCACGAGCTGACCGGCTTATGCGACGTCCTCATTACGACGGAAGAAGACGCCGAAAAAGTGCTCCGCATTACCGGGTCGGACCATGAAACCACGGCACGGAAACTTGCGGATGCATATCCCAACCTTCAGGTCGTCGCCATCACGATTCGGGAAAATCCGCTGGTCTGGCGAAATTCCTGGACCGCCTTGGCCTATTCCCGGGGCACCACCTATCGGACACGGACCTACGAGGTCGAGATCGTGGATCGCCTCGGAGCGGGGGACTGCTTCGCAGCGGGGTTGATCCACGGCCTTCTCGACAACGATGTGCAGGCGGGATTGGATTTCGGCGTAGCGGCGTCGGCGCTGAAGCACTCGATTCCGGGAGATTTCGCCTGGATCACGCGGGAAGAGGTCGAAAATCTCCTGCGGGGTGGCGGTCTGCGAATCAGCCGATGACATGGGGATGGCTATGCCGGCTGTTGTTGATCACGATCCCGGCGGAGCGGCACGCAGAAAATCGAAATCGCAGCCCTGGTCGGCCTGCAAGACATGCTTCTGGAACAGCCAGCCGTAGCCGCGATGATACGGTGGCGGAGGCGGCTTCCAGGCTGAGCGGCGGCGGGCCAGCTCCGCTTCGTCCACGAGGAGATCGAGACGGCGGTTAGGCACATCGAGTTCGATCACGTCGCCGGTCCGCACCAGGGCCAGTGGGCCGCCGGCCGCGGCCTCGGGACAGACATGCACGACTACCGTGCCGAAAGCTGTTCCGCTCATGCGGGCGTCGCTGATGCGGACCATGTCCCGCACGCCTTGGCGAAGCAAGCGCGTCGGTAACGGCAGAAAACCCGCCTCCGGCATGCCCGGCGCGCCCAGCGGCCCGGCGTTTTGCAAAACCAGCACATCGCCCGGTTCGATGTTCAGATCCGGATCATCGAGACGCCGTTGCATCTCGTCCACACTGGAGAAAACCACCGCCCGGCCCCGGTGCCTCAGCAGTTCCGGGGAGGCGGCTGCCGTCTTGAGGATCGCCCCTCGGGGACACAGACTGCCACGCAGGACCGCCAATCCCCCTTCATTGCACACCGGGTTATCGAAGGAGCGGATAACTTCAGCGTCGTATCGCTTCGCAGCGGCGATGTTCTCGCCCAACGTCCGACCGGTAACGGTCATGGCATCGAGGTGCAACAGCGGTGCCAGCTCCTGCAAAAGGGCCGGCAGTCCTCCGGCGTAGAAGAAGTCCTCCATGAGGTGCCGACCGACCGGCTTGACATCGAGCAAGACCGGCGTGGAGCGGGCCAGTTCGTCGAACCGATCCAGCGGCAAATCGAAGCCCAGCCGACCGGCCAAAGCCACCAGATGAATCACGGCGTTGGTCGAACCGCCCAGGGCGTGCAGGACCCGGATGGCGTTGTCGAAAGCGGGGCGGGTCATGATGCGTGACGGCCGAATGTCTTGCAGGGTCAATTCGACGATCTGCCTTCCTGCTTCCTCGGCCAGTTGCAGCCGCCGCGAATCCACGGCAGGGATGGCCGCCGTGTGAGGCAGGGCCATTCCCAACGCTTCCGCGAGACAGGCCATCGTCGAGGCCGTGCCCATGACCATGCAATGGCCCGGACTGCGAATGATTGCCCCCTGCAAATCGTGCCAATCCTCCGAAGTGATGCGGCCGGCCAAAAGCTCCATCTGGTAGCGTCGGCAGTCGGTGCAGGAGCCGAGCGTTTCGCCCCGCCAATGAGCGCTCAGTTGCGGTCCGCCGGTGAGGATGATTGCCGGGACATCAGCGCTGGCCGCGCCCATGAGCATCGCCGGCGTGGTCTTGTCACAGCCGCACAACAGCACCACGCCATCGAGCGGATTGGCTCGGATCGTTTCCTCCACGTCCATGCTCATCAGATTGCGAAAAAGCATGGTCGTGGGCTTCATGTTGAACTCGCCCAGCGATAAGACGGGGAACTCGAGCGGACACCCGCCAGCCTGCCAGACGCCTCGCTTGACCGCCTCGGCCAACGGTCGAAGATGCGCGTTGCAGTGGGTCAGCTCGCTCCACGAATTGCCGATGCCGATGATCGGTTTGCCCTCGTAGGCCGCTTCGGTCAGACCCTCGGAACGCAGGGCCGCTCGACGCAGCCAGCCGTACAGTTCCGGCGTCTCGAACCAAGAGCGGCTTCGCAGGGTGCGTTTCATGCCACGAATTCCGACCCGATGGGGCTTGGAGGAGGTTGTGGGCCAAATCGGCTCGGGCGTCAGCGCGACGGACCAAGCGGCACCGTGCCGTCGAGATACCGCCAGTTCTTCAGGAAGGCGAGGAGGTCAGCCATCTCCTGCATCGAAATCGTTTTCTCCAGACCTTCCGGCATGAGCGATTGTCCGCTGGAACGCAGGGCTTCGATGTCGGTTCGCAGCACGGTGTCCGTTTGATTCTCGGCCCGTTTGAGAACGAGGGCGGTCGGCGTCTCGGAGGCGATCACGCCGGTAACGATGCGGCCATCCTTGAGCAGCACGGTGTAGTTGATGTAGTTGCCGTCAATCGCTTGATTCGGATTGAGGATGTCCACGAGAAGTCCTTCCGGCGTCTTGGTCCGCGTGTCGCTGATGTCCGGCCCGACGTTCACGCCGATTCCCCGGACTTGATGACACCCGGCGCACTGGTTCCGAAAGACCTCCTGTCCGCGGCGGGCGTCACCGTTCATCTGCAAAGCGGCCTTATAACGTTCAAGAACCTCGCGGCGGTCCGTCGGAAGTTGGCTTTGCAGGACGGTCCGGGCCTTGCGTTGCACGACTTCCCGGCGGTCCTGAAGCAATTGCTGAACGCGGGTCGGCTCCAGCTCGGACGGGCCGACTTTGCCCGCAGCGATGGCGTCGAGCAAGTGCAAGGTGGAAGCTTCATCCCGCAGCAGAACGGCAACGACCTCGGCACGAAGCGTCGGCGTCAGCGTCCGCCATTTGGAGATAAGGTACGGCGCGAGATCGGCCGGCTGATGCGCAGCCAAAGCACGAACGGCGGCCCGACGGGTTTCCGCATCGCCATCGGCATCGAACACGGCTCTCAGAGGACGCTCAGACTTCTCCCACGGCAAATAGGCGAGAAAGCGGACGGTTTCCGGCGTCCAGAAGCCGGTGCCGGCTTGCTCGGCTTTGGCCAGCATCCCGTCGCCAAACCGCAAGAAGTCTTCCCGCAGCGTCCGATGTTTCTCGGGAAGCTCGTTCAACACCTTTTGCAGGCGGATGCCGCGGCGTTCCAGGCCCGTCGCAAGGGCGTGGATGCCGGACAGCTTTAGAGACAGGTCCGCGTCAGGAAGGGCCAGGAACGCCTGAAGGGATTCGATCAGACCAGCCGTCTCTCGACTAGCCCCGATCAGCGTGGCCAGCTCACCGATCAGATAGGTGAGGGACCCGGAACGTCGCTGGTCGCCCTGCAACAACGCGGCGACCAGCTTCGGCGCATGTTGCGAAGCCGAGGAGGCGATAGCGAGGCGAGCCCAGGAATCCTCGGCGGAAGTGCGACCGATTCTCGCCAGGGCGGCGACGACCAACTCATCGTGGCCGCGAATGTCGCCGAGGGCCAGGGCGACCTGAAAACGGACGGCGGGATCGGGGTCTTCGGCCAGTTTCGCTAAACGCTCGACAACCATCGGCTGGGCGAGGTCTGCTTCGCCGAGCATCCGCACGCCGATCTGCCGAAGCCGGGGGTGCTCTTCGCCCAACAGACGCAGCCAGGGACGCTGTGGATGATCGGGAGCCATTCGCTGCACCAGCGAAGCAGCCAAGGCCCTGGCCATAGGTGAGGGACTTTGCTCCACGATCCGCACGAGGAGCGGAATGGCCTCCGCATCCTGCCGTTCCAGCAAGAGCCGGAAGGCGGTTTCCCGATGCCAGGCGTTAGCATGCTCCAACAGGGGAACCACGTCCTTCACGGCCATCCGGTCGAAACCGACGATGGGCCGAGGAGTGGCCCGGTCGGCGGGAACGATCCGCCAGATGCGGCCTTTGTCCTTTCCCCAAAGCAGATCGGGTCGGTTCTTCAGTTCCTCGGGCATGAACTCCGGATGCTCGATGACGGCCCGGCACATGTCCACGACGTACATGGCTCCGTCCGGTCCCGAGGTCAAGAACACGGGCCGAAACCAGTCAGAAGGATGAGCGAGAAACTCGACACCCTCCGATGCCGGTCTGGAACGGAATGTCGCCCCGTGCGGTCGAAGAATTTCTTGATGAACGAGATTGCCGGTCGGATCGCAGGTGAAAGCGGAATCGCGATAGCGGTCGCCGAGTAGATCGCCGCGGTAGATGAACACCCCGCAGGCGGCTGTAAACCGTCCCGCATGAAGATTGGAAGTCGTCCAGTTTTTGCTGATCGGATAGAGCCGCACCCCAGAGGAGAGCGGACCCGGTTCGAGTTCGCAGGTATCCTGCACGACCGAAGGCACGGCCAGGAACGGATTGCGTCGCAGGTAGCGGGCTTCGAGGACGATGTGGCGGAGATGGTGATTGTTGTCGCAGACGAAGCGGTTGCCCCAGTCGTCGAAGGTCTGGCCGAACTGGCCCATGCCGCTGATCGCCTCGTGCCGATCCGGATCGAGCGGATCGAAGCGGAAGTCCATGCCGCTGAGGTTCACCGGCGTGGCCTCGTTTCTCCCAGCCCTTCGCACTAGTCCGCCACGCAGACCGTTGACGACATACACCCAGCCATCCGGTCCCAAGAGCGGAAAACTCACCCGCAACTGTGGGTTCTGCGTGGCGAAGCCTTCGAAAAGCACGTCCCGCAGATCGGCTTTGCCATCGCCGTCGGAATCCTTGAGGTAAAGGATGTGCGGAGCAGCGGTGACGATCACGCCGCCCTTCCAGGGCAGAACACCGTTGGCGAAAAGCAGCCCCTCGGCAAAGGTGGACGCCTGTTCGTAGAAACCGTCGCCATCGCGGTCGGTCAGAATCCGGATGCGGCCCTCGGGCTGCTGACCGGGCGGAGGACCGTTCGGATAGTCCGGCATCTCCACGACCCAGAGTCGGCCTGCTTCGTCGAAGGCCATCGCTACAGGACTTTGCACCTGGGGTTCGCAGGCGGCCAGTTCGAGGCGCAGGCCGGGGGCGATGCGGAAGTCGCCAAGGATCTGCGTCGGCGTCGGGATGTCTGGCTTAGGTCCGTTTGCACCGGCAAAAGCCAGCAACGAGGCAACAAATAACGGCAATGCGATTCTCATACTGCGAAGTGTAGCAAATCGTCCGGTTCAGCGGGAATCGGTTTCCGACGGCAGCAAAGCCCACAGACGCTCCAGGTGATCGGCTTCTTCGGGGCGTTTGTCTTTTCGCCAGCGGTTCATCCGGGGAAATCGAAGGGCGATGCCGGACTTGTGCCGGGACGAACGCTGAATGCCCTCGAAGGCCAGCTCGAAGACCAGCTCCGGTCGCACTGCTCGCACCGGACCGAAGCGGTCCACCGTGTTCGCTTTGACGAAGGCATCCACTTCGCGGATTTCTTCATCGGTCAGGCCGCTGTACGCCTTGGCGATGGGGACCAGACGGCCTTCGTGCCAGACGGCGAATGTGTAATCGGTGTACAGGCCAGCGCGTCGGCCATGACCGGCCTGGGCATTGATCAGCACGGCGTCCACATGGAAGGGCTCGACCTTCCACTTCCACCACACCCCCTTGACCCGTCCGCCGACGTAGGGACTGCTGCGGAGCTTCAGCATCAGCCCTTCCGCCCCGCATTCTCGGGCCAGGGCGTGATGCACAGCCACCTCGGCCCAGGTTTCCAGGGGGAGCAGCGGAGACAAGCGAAGCGTGCCAGGCACCTGCCATCCGTCGAGGAACCGCTCCAGTCTCTCCCGTCGCATGTACAAAGGCAAGGTGCGGCAGTCTTCGCCGTTCAGCTCGAGCAGATCATAAGCGACAAAGACGGCCGGGTAGTCCTTGAGGTCGCGGGAAGTCACACGCTTGCGGTTGAGACGTTTTTGCAGGTCGGAGAACGGCCGGGGACTGTTTTGCCCCCAGATCAGGATTTCGCCGTCAAGCACGACGCTGTTCGGCAGAGCGAGGGCTGCCTGCTTCAATTCCGGGAATTGGTCGGTGATGAGTTCCTCGCCGCGCGACCAAGTCAAAACCTTGCCATCCCGACAAATGATCTGGGCGCGGATGCCATCCCATTTCCACTCGATTTGCCAGTCCCGGACGTCGCCTAAAGTTTCGATGGAAACTTCAATCGGATACGCCAAAAGAAACGGAAAGGGTTTGCCGACGTCGCCCTCGACCGCATCGCCGCTGAGCAGTCGCTGATAGTCCGCCGCGGTAGGCTGCCACGGTCCCATGAGCCGATGGGACATAACCGCGGGATCGACGCCGGCCACGGCCGCCAATGCCCGGGCCGTCAGCGTCCGGCCTGCTCCGACGCGGAATCCGCCCGTGAGGAGTTTGTGCCAAAGGAACCGCTCCGGCCCCGACAACTGCCGCCAAGTGGTTTCCAGAATTGCGCGTCGTTCCTCCTCGTTCAGCCGCGGCAAAGGGAGAAGCCGTTCCTCGACGAGAACATGGAGCGGCAGGGATTCTTTCTCAGCGGGTTCGGGGAGCAACAGGGCCAGCGTCTCCGCGAGATCGCCGACCGCCTCGTAGCATTCTTCGACCATCCAGATCGGAATCCCGGCGAAGTCGGCGGCGTACTGCCGTAGCTGCGTGGTGGTGACACCCCGAGGCAGGCGTCGTCCGATGAGGAAACTCAAAGCCCAAGCCGCATCCGCCGGCGGAGCTTCGCGGAAATAGCGTTCCAAAGCCCGGACCTTGTCCGTGGTCCGCGTGGTGGAATCCAGTTCGTGATAAAGTCGGCAGAAGAGCTTCATCCGACTTCCTCATGCAAACGCCGACCGTAGGACGCTTTCCAGCATTCCATTCCCTGTTCACGGAGCCAGCGGCACAGTGCATCCGTGTAGCCGTGCGTCACCACGACCCGCTCCGCTCCCGTCTCTCGGATGGCCGAAAGCAGCCCGTCCCAGTCGGCATGGTCCGACAGGACGAAGCCGCGATCCACGCCCTGCCTGCGGCGGTGGCCGCGAATCTGCATCCAGCCTGACGCCGTCGCTGTGGACGTCGGTCCGAGAGCGTGAAACCACGGGGTGCGGAAGCTGCTGTACGGGGCCAAAACCAAGGCCCGACCTTCCATCCGACGCACCTCGGCTGCCTCGGCGGAGTCAATGGGCGGAAAGCGGACTCCGGCGGCCTCGTACGCAGGCAGGAACACCCGTGCCGCTCCATGAACGCAGATTGGCCCCGCCCCGGGATCGAGAGCGGCCAGAAGTCGCTGAGCTTTGCCCAGAGCATAAGCGAAGATCACGCTGGTTCGGCCCTGCTCCTGATTGGCTCGCCACCAGGCATGGATTTCGGCCATGACCTCAGATTGCGGTCGCCAGCGATACACCGGCAAGGCGAAGGTGGATTCGGTGATGAAGACGTGGCAACGGATCGGCTCGAACGGTTCGCAGGACGGCTCCGCGACGGTCTTGTAGTCACCGCTGACGACCCAGACCTCGCCGCGATGTTCGACCCGCACCTGGGCCGAGCCTAGCACATGCCCCGCCGGGTGCAGAGATACTTTTACGCCGTTGATAGTAATGGACTGGCCGAAGGGCAGCGGTTCGATGTCGGCGTCTGGGCCCAATCGCTGCTTGAGCACCGGGACCGAGGAAGCCGAGGCCAGGTAGCGGCGCGACCCCGGGTAGGCGTGATCGGTATGGCCGTGCGTGACAACGGCCCGCTCCACGGGTGAATCGGGGTCGATGTAGAAGTCGCCAGCCGGGCAATACCAGCCACGCGGCGTAAGCTCGATCAGATTTGGCATGGAGTTTTGCTAGGGGAACTTGTTGCTGTTGGCAAAGTTTGCTTCAATGATGAAGCAGATTCATTTTCTCGCGTTGACGAGGCAACGACGTGCGTATCACCATCACCTGTCCGCATTGTCAGCAACAATCGCAGATAGAGACACAGCATCGAGGCCGTCGGCTGCGTTGTCCTTATGACACGTGCAGGCAACCGTTTATCGTCGGCGAGGACGGCTTGGCCCGCGCCTTGGATGAAGGCAAAAAGCCGGTCGCCTCGTCAGCCCCGGCCCCTCCGTCGGAACCGGGGCCAACGGAGGTCGATTGGCAGCAGAGTGCAGCGGCTCCGGATCTGGGAGCAACCGCTGCCTGGGAGCCGCCCCCAGTCCGCCGGGACTCTCCCGGCACCAGGGAGGAGTACGTTCCCGAAGTGACCGCAGTCGAGGAGGAGGGAGCTCCCCCGCCGCCAAGCTGGGAGCCGCCCCCGGTCCGTCGTCCCGGCTTCGAGGAGCCTTCACCTCCGCCGGAGGAAGTCGTCGTCACCGCCGCCGTTGAGGAGGGCGAATCCACCTCGACGACGGATTACAGCCTGTATGCCCCGACGAGGAAGAAGCGGACCGGCCTGGTCATCATCATCGGAGCGGCCATCCTGTTTGTCATCAGTGCCGGGCTGGTCGTGTTTTTCCTGCGGCAGATGCAGGCCGGAGAAGGACGGAACTTCGAGATCGCGATGAAATTCTACAGGGACGGCCGCTACCGACAGGCCGCTGACGGATTCCGACAACTCGCCGAAACCTATTCCTCCAGTGACAAGAAGCCACTCTACACCTTCATGGAGGAACTGAGCCGACTGCGCGACGCCACCTCGGGAACGATTGCCGACGTGGCCCAGACCAACGCACTGGCCGCTGCTTTTGTCAAGGATCAGAAGTCCCAGGCCGCCTACAAGGAACATCAGGAGGAAATCTGGGAGTCGCTGGCCAATCTGGCGGCGGCGGCCGCGGAACGGGCCAAGGCGGAGCCTGTCCCGGAATTGCTGGAAATCGCAAAAGAGTGCGTGGAGCGTGCCAAGTCGGAGGGAGCCACGATCCGCGATGGGGCCAAGGTAGAACAGCGGCACGCCGATCTGGATAACCGTCTGGCTCAGGCTGCCGCCGCCGTGGCGATGGCCCAGGCGCGAGGCCGCCTGCTGGATGCGATCAGCGGCGTCATGGCCCGCAAGGTTCCCGGCAGCGCGGAACAGGTACTTCGGCTCTATGACGAGGAAGTCAAACAGCACCCCAAACTCAAGGAAGACAATGATCTGCAACAGCGGCTGACCGCGCTTCAGCGGGAAGAACCAGAATGGGTGGCGTTCTCCGCCGAGACCCCGCCTCGACTGCTGCCGCGAGGACCGGCTCCCAGCGGTAAGGCCAGTGTGTCCGTTCTGGTCGGTCCCAAGCTTCAGGGGGACGCAGCCGCCTCACCGGAGGCCCCGGTGGTGCTGGCTCTGGATCGAGGCGTGCTGTACGGTTTGTCGCAAGCCGACGGACAGGTCCGTTGGGCGATGCGTGTCGGCATCGACACGACGCTCTTGCCCGCGCGGCTGCGGGCCGGACCAGCCCAGCCCGAATTGGCCCTCGTGCTGTCCGCCGTGGACAATACGGTTTCCGCCGTCGAAACCACGACGGGCCGCACCCAATGGCATTACCAACTCGATTCGCCCTGCTCGGCGGGACCGATCCTCGTCGGGCGACCGCCCATCGCCTACTTGCCGACGCAAAACGGCAAGGTGTACGTCGTCGAGCCGCTCATGGGCCGATTGCTCGGCGTCTATGAAACGGGGCAGCCTCTTACGGTGCCCGGTTCCTACGACCCGATCACGCAGCGGTTGTTCCTGCCGGCAGCTCATCGCCGAATTCTTGTGCTCGATGTGCAGAACAAGCGGTGCGCCGGGGTCATCTACACCGGCCATGCCGTCGGCGGATTGCGGGGGGCGCCGGTGATCGCTCCGCCGAGTCCGGGCCAGCCGTCTGTCATCCTCATTGCCGAGGCCGACAATCTAGGCAGCATGAAGCTGCGGGCCTTCACCGTTCCCGATGCCGTCTCCGATGCCAAGCCCGCCCTGGGGGCCGACGGCAAGCCAATCGAATTTACCGTCCCCGGGTGGTCCTGGTTCTCGCCCTACTTCGACGGCGATACGCTGGGCATCGCCACGGATCGTGGTTATCTTGCCCTCTTCGGCCTGAAACGCGGCACGAATGACCGTCCGGTTTATCGCTTGTCGTTTCAACCGCTGCCGATCGGCGACCCGAACAGCCCCCTGTTCACGGGGCAGCGACCCATTGGCCGGGCGCAGATCGCTCAGGTGACGCTCGGCAAATGGTGGCTGTTGGTCGGTGGCAATCTCCAGCCCTTCCGCTTCGATCTGTACCGCCAGCAACTGGTGCGCGCGGGTTCGGAGTCGTTGCCTTTGGGCAGTCCGGTTCAGGAGGCTCAGGTATTGTCCAACGGCCAGCAGATGGTACTCGTCACTCAGGCCCTGGATGGCACCGAGGGACTGGACCGCACCCTGGCGACCTGCCTGGCCACTTCTACGGGCAAGGTTCTCTGGCAACGCCAGCTGGGCTTCATCTGCAACCAGGAACCGCTGGTTCTGGGCAACCGCCTTTTTGCCGTGGACAAACTCGGCGGGCTGCTCAGCCTGGATTCGGAACGCGGAAATGTTTCCCCCGATCAGGCATGGCTTACCGATCCGCAGTGGCTATCCAACGGCGTCGAGGAATCTGCCGTCGCTCGGCTGCTCGTGTCTCCGGATGGGAAGCAGATCGTGACCATGACTTTCCTGGCCCGCTCGGAGCGGGTCCGCATCCAACGTCACGACATCGAACAAGGAAAGACGACGGAGCATTTCTATCGGCTCGATTCCCCGCCGGTCGGAACTCCCGTGCTGACGGAAACCTCGGTGATGGCTCCGTGTCGGGACGGCACCTTGCGGGAGTTTCCGCTGGGCGGGGCGCGGGAGCTGCCCGTGCCTTTGACGTGGCGTGACCCGAAAGCCGGGCTGGCGGTCGGCCACGCGGCCCTGGTCGCTCCAGACCATCTACTGATCGCCAATGGCCTCAACCGGCTTCAACAGTGGAAGAAGTCGGGCAATGTCTGGCAGAAGGGTGAGGACGTGCTGGAACTCCCCACCGGCCGGATCATCACGCCGCTGCTGGTCATTCCCCGGGAAAGCGACAGGTATCTGTGTCTGGGAGATGACGCCAATCATCTCCATCTGTTCTCGGCTTCACGGCTGGTTCCTTTACGGGTGTGGGACGTGGGTGGACGGATCACCCGGGGGCCATTCCTCCGAGGACGCTATGTCGGCTGCATCGTGGACAATGTCCGGCTCGTCTGGCTTGATCCGGAGCAGGATACATTGCTTTGGCAATATCCGGCCCCAGGAGAAGGACCGGGCAAGGGCTGGATGGTCGGCGAGCCAGCGCTGCACGGGGAGCAGGTGATCGTGGCTCACCGCAGCGGCGATTACGTCTGGCTCGACGCCGCCACGGGCAAGGTCCAGGCGACTTCGCACGTCGGCAGCCAGGCCATTCCCACAACCGGCGTTGTACCCTTCGGACCGGGGCGAGTTTTGTCGCCGCTGAGCGATGGCACGCTGATGATCGTCACACCCTCCGGCGGTTGAGACGCACTGCGTGCCAAACTCGTCAGCGAACAGCGCGGCGGGCCACAGCCAGAAAAGCATTCGGGAATTGCGTGCTCCGCACGGTCAGCTGTGTGACCCCGGCGGAAAGCATGGCTGCCGGCTCGCAGGGCTCCACCTCTGGTTGATCGGGATGACAAAGCAGCGCGAGCTTGTCGGCAGCGTAGGGCAACAACGGAATCTCCCGCTGCTCGGCAAAAGCGACCAGGCCCGCTTCGTGGCGATGAACATCGGAAGTGCCAACCGCCGCCAGGCTGAGCAAATTCAGGCCGTGCATCTCGAAAAGCTTTTGGCAGTATTCATCCAACTGCTCTACAGTGATGCCGCGACATCCCGACACGCCTAATGTCAGCGTCTGAGGTCGAAAGATCAAGGTTCGCCCTGCCAGCGGTGAAGGTTCCGGACGCGGCTGACGGTCACTGATGACAATGACTCCGGCCCATGAGCCTTCAGTGGGCCAGGCGTCCACCCGCTCGAAATGATGCGGCCAGTTCCCGAAGGCCTGCCACCAGTCCCGTTGTCCGGCATCCTGAAAGACGGCGATGGGTTCGCCGCGACGCACAGCCCGAGCCACGACGTCGAGGGCCGCGGGGTTGTCGATACGCCATCCCCAGCGTCGGCCGATGAGATGAACGTCGGGACCTTCCAGTTCCCGCACCGCCGAGGCACCCAGGGCTGCCGCTCCCAGGGCGGCGGCGATTCGCCTGGCCCACGCTCCGGCATCACCGGCCAAGGCGAGAGCGTAGCGGCCGTCCTCGTCCAACCAGATCACCGGCGAAACGGTTCCGTAGCTCGTCAGCAAAGGAGCCACTGCTCGGACCACGGTTTCCGCCGGCAGAATGCAGACCAGCGGTCGATCCTGTCGCAGCAACCGCTGCACCATGCGTTCGGCATCGCCCTCGATCACTGAGACGGCCCCGGCCCCAAGAGCCTGACGCAGCCGCCGGGCCGTCTCCAAAGCCCTCGGCGACGCTGCCGCGATGATTAGCTCCGTCATCATTTTCGCCCCGCCGCACTCCGCCCATGCCGTTTCTGCAAGCCTTGACTGCCCTCTTTCGGCACCATACCATCGCTCGATGGAAAGCACCAGGGCCGAACCTCTTCTGAAGGATTACGCATGAGACGGGAAATCGTCCTCGGCAGTACAGTTGCCTTCATCGCCAGTTTCTGCACGCTGGTCATCGAACTCGTCGCTGGCCGCATTCTGGCTCCCTATGTCGGCGTGTCGCTGTACACTTGGACCAGCATCATCGGCGTGGTCCTGGCGGGCATCAGTCTGGGCGCGTACTTCGGCGGTCTGCTGGCCGACCGCTATCCTCGCGGCAGCACGCTGGGCTGGCTGTTGTTCCTGTCCGGTCTGACCTCCCTGGCCGTGCCGATTCTTGCCGACTCCCTCGGCGACGCCCCGATTCTCCGCGATCCGAACACGGAAACCCTGGCATGGTTGGTCGTGCAGAGCGGGATGTCCCTTTTGATGGCCCGCATCCTCGTGACCACGACCCTGGTCTTCTTCGTGCCCGCTCTGCTGCTCGGCATGATTTCGCCCGTGGTGGTCAAGTTAGCGGTTCAGGACCTGGAAAAAACGGGCAACACCGTCGGCAAGATTTACGCGTTTTCCACGCTCGGTTCGATCCTCGGCACCTTCGCCACCGGTTTCTTCTTGATCGAGGCGATGGGCACCCGGACGCTGCTGTACAGCGTCGGGGCCTTGCTTATCCTGTGCGCGCCAATCTTCGGCCTGACCTTGGCACCGCGTCGGAACGGTCGGCTCGGGCAAGCCGTCGTGGCTGCCTGCATCCTGGCCCTGATTGTCACCCTGTCCCTCTTGTGGAGCCAGCGCGAAGCGGTGGCCCGGCCGATGTGGCTGTACTTCGATTCCGATGACCTGGTACCGAGATTGGTTGAGATTCGACCGGGCACCTACTACAAGGAGAGCGATTATTACACCATCCGCGTGGTGGAAGAAAACTTTCACGGCGATCCGGGACGCACGCTGGTTCTCGACCACCTCATCCACTCGTACACGAACCTCAACGACCCGTTCTACCTCAAATACGACTACCTCAAGATCTATGAAGAGCTGGTCGCCTGGCACCGCAGCCGTCGCGCCGACGCCAACGACTTCCTTTTCATCGGTGGCGGCGGATACACCCTGCCCCGCTACTTCGATCACGCTTACGAGGACGCCCGGATCGACGTGGTGGAAATCGACCCGATGGTATCCAAAGTCGCCCACGAGATGCTGGGCATCAAGGATACCCGCATCCGCACCTTCAACATGGACGGCCGCTGGTTCGTCATGAACAAGGAACTCATCACCCACTCCAGCGACCGCTACGACTACATTTTCGGCGACGCCTTCAACGACCTGTCCATCCCCTACCACCTGACCACCAAGGAGTTCGACTCCCTGCTGAAGCAGTGCCTCAAACCCGATGGTCTGCTCATGTGTCTGGTGATCGACAACGTCTCCCAGGGGCACTTCATCCCGACCTACATCCGCACGCTCCAGGAAGTGTTCGGACAGGACAATGTCTACCTCGTGGTGTTCAGCGAAAGTCCCTTGGATGAGATTCCGTGCCACACCTGCATCGTGGTTGCTAGTCCGAGCCGCCTCGACATGGACGACTTCGACCGCTTCATGGATCAACGTCTGGCCCGGCAAAAAGGCGTGACCTCGGCGGTCGGAGCGGTGGGCGGCGGATGGGTTGGCTGGCCGATGCTGACGCTGCAAGGCATGATCCGCATGAACCCGTCGCAGCGGACTTCCCGCGTCATCTCGCAAAAGGACCTCCAGCATTGGCTTCGCACCCGCAAGGAGAAAACCGGACGCGAACCGATGGTCCTCACCGACGACTACTGCCCCGTGGACAACCTGACCGCTCCGATGTTCGAGGAGCGGTTTGGCTTCCGCAAGCAGTGAGTGTCCCTGACGCATGAAAAACTACGACGCCATCCTCGTCGGGGCCGGTCACAACGGCCTGGTCGCCGCTGCCTATCTGGCCAAGGCCGGCTGGAGGGTGTTGGTTCTGGAACGGCGGCATGTCGTCGGCGGAGCCTGCGTCACCGAGGAACTGTGGCCCGGATTCAAGGTTTCC
>JANWWR010000157.1 GCA_025055835.1 Gemmatales bacterium
GGCTCTCGAGGCACCTTTCGCCAAGCCCTTTGCAGGAATGTTGCGCGAAAAACGAGCGAAACAACCTTTGCGAGAGAAGCCCAGGGAATCACCGTCATGAGCCTAAGCGCTTACTGGACTTGTAGTTGGGTTCGGGGACGGCTGGATGCGGAAAAAGCCCGTAGCAGGTGGAAAAGGGCTTGGAAAATGTTGCGCGAAGCTGGGAGCGCAACACCGCTTGGGGGTTGCCAAAGAGGCGTAGAATCGCTTCGGAGCGGACCGGAGGAAGTGCCGATGTCAAGGCCAGATAAGGAGTTGTGAAAATGGGTGGGTCGGCAAAGCCGAAACGGCCGGAGCAACCGGGAAAGTTGCGCGGGACGGCTCGGCGGGCGTTTGGCGGGCAAGTCGCAGAAGTTTCCCAAGTTGTGGCCTTTTTCTTATCTCCGGGGGATTCTTGGCCGAAAAAGGAAGATAAGCGAAGTGCATCGCAGACCGTCAGCCGCAGCGTATCAGACCGTCCGGAGGGTAGAACACGGTGGTACGCCGGCGGCGGAAGGAATCCCGACCCGCGGCCGAGAACCGAGCGCAATCGGCCCGATGCGGCAAATTGTTCCCGCGATTTGCCGAACCCAGGAGGCTGACCCGGCCCGCGGGCACCCATGCCGTGGACGATCCCGCGTCCGTCCACGCCATGGTACCAGTGGCTCAAAACAAAACGGAGTGCCTGCCATGAGGAAAGTGTTCACAACCGGCCAGGTGGCGAAAATCTGCAAAGTTGCCCCGCGCACCGTCAGTAAGTGGTTCGATTCGGGTCGCCTGCGGGGCTACCGGATCCCCGGCAGCCAGGACCGTCGTATTCCCCGCGAGCACCTCATCCGCTTCCTGAAAGAACACGGCATGCCGCTGGGCGAACTCGAAGAGGAGGGCTGGCATAAAATCCTCATCATCGGGGCCGAGAAGCTCTTCATCGACCGCATGAAGGAACTGCTCCCCGAAAGCGACGATTATAAATTTGAATGCGCTAACAGCGGCTTTGAAGCCGGCATCCAGGCCGAGAGCTTTCATCCCGACACGATCATCGTTGACCTGGCTATGGGCCGCAGCGAAGGTCTGCAAATCGCCCAGAATCTTCGCCGCAATCCTCAGTACGAGGAAACGCTGATCGTGGCCCTGGCGCTGGAAGATGAGCCGAATCCCGAGGCCCTGCTCAACTACGGATTCAACGAGGTTTTCAAAAAGCCCTTTGACGTTGCTCTGCTGGCCCAGCGGATCAAGACCCTCGTGCAGCAGAAGCGTGACAATCTATAATGACTGGCAGTCGAAAAGGCAAGCACTCCCGGACCAGACCCAGACCGGGATTATCCGACCTCCAAAAGGACGGCAGCACGGCGCGGCAGGCACCACGCCGGCTGCCGTCGTTTTTGCAATAAAAGGCAAGCGATTAAACAAACTGTTATCGGTCTTGATGATAATCGCAACAGTGCAGTTCAAATTGCCTGCTTTAATCTCCGCATAATGCGGTGGATGGATCGGGCTTTGCCGGTGGAATTATCAACGTCGATCAAGGCGGCTGCCAGGCGCGGATCGCCCTCGGCCACGTCAAATGGGGCGGGAACAAACGTCCTGTTGGCCTGCAAAACCCGGTCGATGCGTCGGCCCAGGATGCTTTCATACGGACCAGTCATGCCCACGTCGGTCAGGAAAGCCGTGCCTCCCGGAAGGATGCATTCGTCGGCGGTAGGAACATGAGTATGGGTGCCAATAACGGCACTGACCTTGCCGTCGAGATAGCGGCCGATCACCGCCTTGTCCCCGGTCGCCTCGGCATGCAGATCGACGATGACGCAGCGGGTCTGGTCCTTGAGCGCTTCCAAGACGCGGTCGGCAGCCTTGAACGGACAATCGACCGGCCGCATGTACAGCCGACCCAACAAACTGAAGACGCCGACCGGTGTCCCATCCCGAGCGGGAACCACCAGGTATTCCGCTCCCGGTGCCTCGACGGGATAGTTGGCGGGTTTGACGATTGGCTGGTTGTCGGCGATGAGCCGGTAGATGTCGGCCTTCTTGTAGATGTGATCGCCCATCGTCAGAACATCCACGCCGGCGTTGCGAAGCTTACGGTAAGCTTTCAGGGAGATGCCCGCTCCTCCGCTGGCGTTCTCGGCGTTGGCGATGACCAGGTCGAGTTGCTCCGAAGCGATCAATTCGGGGAGCAATGCCGTTACCGCGTCCACTCCCGGTTTGCCGACGATGTCTCCAATCACCAAAACACGCATGGAGGGATTCCCAAGGATGCTTCGCGGTCCCGGCAGTGTAGCCGATGGCGGCAGTTTATGCCACGCGGCACCAGACGGCTTTCAGATAACGGCTTTCCGGGACATGCAGAAGCCACGGGTGGTCGCCGGCAGCGCCGCTGACGTGAAAGACCTGCACGACACGACCGGCCTGCCAGGCGGCCCGGCGAATGACGTCCAGAAAGTCCTCTTCCCGCACCAGTCCGGTGCAGGAGCAGGTGAGAAAGACGCCTCCAGGAGCCACGACTTGAAGGGCCAGCCGATTCATGTCCAGATAGCGTTTGAGAGCCTGGCCGATTTCCTCGCGCGACCGGGTTTGCTTGGAGGGATCGAGAACCACCACGTCGAACCGCTGCCCGTTGGCGATGGCATCTCGCAGCCAAGGGAACAGATCGCTTTGTACGAACCGAATGCGAGCCTGATTGAGATGGGCATTGCTGCGAGCCAGTTCGAGGGCTTCTTCGTCCAGGTCCAGGCCGATGACCTCCTCCGCCTTGCCCAGCGCCTTGGCGTAGATGGCAAAGCCGCCCGTGTTGCAGCAGAGGTCCAGAACGCGGCGGCCTTCGCAGAACTCAGCCAGGCGGCGGCGGTTGTCCCGCTGATCAAGAAAGAAGCCGGTTTTGTGCTTGGCTCCGGGAGCCACGCGGAAGCGCAGACCATGTTCTGTGATCACGATCGGTTCCGGGGGCTGCGGCTCGTGGCAGTCGAACGATTCCTGCTTCTGGACATGCTCTTCAGCGAACCAGTAGAAATGGCTGACTGGAAACTGCTCGCGGAGAGCGTTCAGGATTTCTTCTCGAAATCGAAACATTCCAGCAGCGAAATACTCCAGGACGAGTACCGGCCCGAAGCGGTCCACGACCAGCCCGCTGAGGTGATCGCCTTCGGAATGGACCAGACGATAGGCGTCCGTGACGGCGTCCAGATGAAGGACTTGACGTCGAAGGGCGATGGCCTGGGTGATGCGTTGCCGGAAGAAGTCGGCGTCGATGGCCTGGTTCGGATCGGTGGTCAGGATGCGAAGACTGATGCGTGAGTGCCCGTTCCAGAAGCCTCGGCCAATCCATGTTCCCGTCCGGTCCACGACGTCCACGACGCTGCCGTTAGGGACCTTCCGGCTGGGCTTTTCCACCATTTTCTGGTAAATCCACGGATGGGCGGAGCGGCGTTCGATCTTCAGGCGGATCTGCGGCAAGGAGTCCATGCAGTGCATTATGCAGCCGAAGCGGCGCGGCGGCGATTGCTCCAGCCATCGGCCCCCGGTGAAGAGTTCACGAGTCTGAGGGCAACAGGTGATCCATGTTCGAGTTTGCCATCCCGTGCGTCTGTTTCCTTCTTTTCATCGGCTTGGCAGTCGCGGTCGTCATCTACGGGAATTACGTCAGCGAGAAACGCCGCAAGGCCCTGGCGGAAGCCGCTCAGCTCATGGGTTTCGACTGGCTCGACAAGACGCTGGGCACACTGAGTTCGCTGTTCCGTCATTTCACCCTGTTCAACCGCGGCAGCGGAGCGGACGCCTACAACGCCATGCGGGGCCGGATCGGTTCTCAGGAGCTCTACGTAATGGATTGCAAATACACGACCGGCAGCGGAAAGAATCGCTCCACTCACTATCAGACGGTGGTACTGCTGCCGGAAGCCGCCACCCATCTCCCCGTCTTCGAGATGGAACCGGAAAACTTCCTGCATCAGGTGTTTCAGGTCTTTGGTTATCAGGACATCGACTTCGAAGAGCACCCGGAGTTTTCCCGGAAGTATCTTTTGCGGGGACCCAACGCGGAGCAAATCCGCGAGGCCTTCACGCCGGAAGCCCTCGACTATTTCGGCTCGCAACCGGGATGGTTCGTCGAGTCCAAGAACGGCTCGCTGTTGGTTTATCGTCACGGCGTGGTCGTGACTCCGGAGAAGCTGCCGGAATTCGTCGCCGAGGCAGCACGCATCGCTGCCTTCTTCCAGGGAGGAAGTGGCCCTTCTGGCAAGCCTCAGGCGATTCAAGAGGAGTTTTGAACGAGGAGGGGTTAAGCGATCAATGCCTCGATCGTTGAGATGAGATCATGAACCCCCACCGGCTTTTGAAGCACGGCATCCACCGGGATGTCCATGAGAGGTAACGTACTCTGTTCCCAGCCGGTCAAAAGCACCACCGGCAGGGCGGGAATCATCTCTTTGACTTTGCGGGCCACCTCGAAGCCGTCCATCGCCGGCATTCCCAGATCGGTAATCACCAGGTCGAAGGGCTGTTGTTTGAGCATGCCCAGACCGCTCGGGCCGTCGTTGGCAAGGAACACGGAAAAACCGTGGCGGGATAACGTCGCCTGGATGGTCCGGCCCACCATGGGTTCGTCGTCGATGGCCAAAACACGACGTGCTTTCCTGTTCGCATCGGTGCCTTGATCGGGGGATCGCGGGGATCGGTCAGGCTGACGGCGTGGAGCATCCGCCGGGGGGAAGCGAAGGGTGAATTCCGTGCCTTTGCCGAGTTCGCTGCGGACGCTGATCTGTCCTCCGTGACGCGCCACCATGCCATGTACGGAGGACAGCCCCAACCCGCTTCCCCGCTTCACCTTGCTCAGGAAGAACGGCTCGAAGCAATGTTCCAGAACTTCCGGCGGAATACCGATGCCGCTGTCCGAAATGGTTACGACGGCGTCACCCTGTTCCTGCCGGGTGGCGATTCGGATGATGCCCCCCTGGGGCATGGCGTCCACGGCATTGAACAGCAGTTCGTTCAACCCGTTGAGAATCTCCTGGCGATGGCCGCGAATTTGGGGCACCGGCTGAAGGTCGAGCTGGACATCTACCTTGACCCCGTTGCGGCGAGGCATGTCGTACCAGCGGGGGCGAGCCCCTTCCACCATGCCGCGGATCAGCTCGCACAAATCCACGGGACGACTTTCCGAACTGCTGGCTTTGGGACGATAGAACTCCTGAAGCCGTTTGACGACGGCAGCAGCGTCCAGGGCCGAGGTCCGGATGTAATCCACCATCTCCCGCGCCGAGGGGTCAAGGTCCTCCCGCATCGACAAGAGGTCGGCGTAGCCGAGGATGCCGGTGAGCAGGTTGTTGAAATTGTGGGCCACGCCGGCGGCCATCTTTTCCAGAGCCAGCAGGCGCTCGTTGCGTGCTTCCTGGGAGCGACGAACCTCCAACTCCTCGCGCAGATGAGCGTGCAAAAGGGCGGGACCAGTCAGATCAGCCAGTTCTTGAAGCAGCGGCAGGTCGGCCTCCGTGTAACGCAGAAGCGTGTAGCTTTGCACCGAAAGCAATCCAACCGTCTCGCCGCGTCTTCGCACCGGAGCGAAAAGTAAACTTGCCGAACGTCGGCCCGATCCAATCGGCCGCAACGTCATCCGCTCCGTCCCCTGCACGCGATTGATGACCAGCGGCCGTCCCTCGATCACCTCTCGAATGTCTTCGGAAATCGGCAGCGGCTGACGCAGATATTCACGGGGCTGACCGTCCTTGTCGGTGTCGATCAACAGCACCGAGTGCGTCATCTGCGTCGGGGCATCGTACCAGTCGAGCATGAAGCAATCAGGCTGGAACAGTTCGATGGCGGCCTCATAAGCGGCTTCGGCCACGTCGCGGGGATTATCGACGGCAACGAGTTGTTCGCTGAGCCGGCGTAACGTGCTGCGCTGATGCTCGGCCCGCTTCTCCTCGGTGCGATCGCGAACCACGGCCAGGACACCCAGAATCTTTCCGTTTTGAAGCAACGGCCGAGCCTTGACCGAAACGAAGACCTGGGAACCATCCTGCCGTCGAACCACGACATCTTCACCGTCGCAGACCTCGCCGTTGAAGGCCCGCATAACGGGGCATTCGCGGAGGAGAAACGGTCGGCCATCCGGGTGGAAAAACGTCGGCTGGCCGACGAGGTCTTCAGGGACGCAAAAACGGGCGGGAGGCGGACCATTGAAAATCTTCGCCAGGGCCTGATTGTGGGCCAGCGAACGGTGGTCGGCTCCCAGGATCCAGCACCCTTCCTCCGCCTGCTCGAAAGCGGCTTCCAGAACCAGGGGCAGGCCGGCAATGCGGTCGAAGGCTTCCAGCAGGGGATGCGTTTCGGAGAGACTGTGGGTGGCTTCCGGGCGGGGGGCGTCCGGACGTTGGGAATCGGGGAAGGAGCTTTGTTCCGGCATCGTCCTGACTTCCTACTCTGTCCTGGGCAAACAGGTATCCCGCCGTCTTCATGACGGCCTTTCTCGGCTGCCAGGTTGCTTATCGAATGGAACAAGACCGCGTGGCCAAGCCGCCACGGCGACCGACTTCCCACCACCGAACTTCACTAGAGGTTAGATGACGCCGCGCGGTTCGTCAACAAGAATTCGATCAGGCCCGTCGTTGTGGGTGATGGATGATCCGGTAATCGAAAACCAAGGTTGGCCCTCCGGCTTCCGCCGCGTAGCTTGCGTTTTCAGCGAAGGTGCCTTCCATGCTCAAGCGGACAGACTTTCGTACTGGCCGCCGAAGTGATTCACGGCTTGATCGGGCGTCATGTTGAACAAGGCCCGACCGTGGGTGTGCCATTGGCCTTTGTGGAAGAAGAACACGCCGGTGGCCTGTCGGATATCGCGGACGGCCGGCCAGTCTTCCATCGGGCCGTCCGGGATGGCCTCGAAGCGGACGGCAACTTCGACCAGGGCGAAGATCTCGCCGCTGCGGCGGTCCCGAACGTAGCGGACTTCGGAAGCCCAATCGCAATCCGCCCAGCGCAGGCCACGCGGTTTGCCGCTGGCATTGGCCGCTTCCAGGAACTTTGCTTCCAGACGCTCTCTTTGCAGGGTGAAAAGCTCCCTGGCCCGCTCGGCCTGCACTTCCCGAAACCAGTTCCGCAGGGGTTTCCAGGCCAAAAAGACGGCGACGAACCCGAGACCGGCCAGCAGGGGAATCACATACCAACCCAGGGCCGCCATGAGATCTGTCGCTCCAAACCGGCTCGGACGACCTTCAGCCAATCACCGCGGGAACCACGACCGACAAGAACCACAGCACCACGAAGACGCTGCCCAGAAAGGTCACGATGTACACGCAGCCGCGAATCGCATTGCCTAGGATCAGGTCCCAATCATCGTACCGCGTGGCGCTGTACACCAGGCTGACGAGAACCAACATGACGGGCAGGTGCAGGTAGATCACGACTTTGGTTTCCCGAAATTGGCCTTGCTCATCTATCCTTAGTCCCGGAGTTGGATCCCTGTGGCGTCCCAAGCTCGTTCTGGCTCACAAGGGGTCGCCGATACACCGGCCCAGCCCAGGCGTCGTAGATGACCAGCAGATTAAGAACGCCGGCGATCACAGTGTACACCCAGGCAACATCCCAGTATTTTCCCATGTTCGGGGCTAATTGCACGGCGATCTGCTCGGCCTCAGCCTGCCGAAGCGACTGGTCGCGGAGGAACTCCTTGCCCGGCGGCACCGATCCCGGTGATGCTTGGAAGCGGGAGATGATCGGAGTTTCCGGCACGAAATAGTTCCATAACGCCGGCCAAGCGGCGACCCCGATCCAGAACTGCCCCGCGTATTGCAGCCGTGTGTAGATGTCGCCCACAAACGGGCTGAGCGTCATGCCGAACAGGGTCAAAGGTCGGCCTTCCCGGATCAACTGCTCCTGAACGTGTGGAATGTACACGTTCTGCCAATCGCCTAACCACATGCCATAGAAGAACATGCCGTACAGGGCCAACAGGAAGAAGACCCCCTTGCCGAGCCGACTGCGATTGCCGCTCATCCAGCCCTGAACAATCTGACCCAAGCCGGGCACCAGAAAGCTGAGAAACGCTCCCAGGGCGCGGGCTGGCGGCGGAGAGGCGGGAGCAGCGGACTTGGCTTCGGTCATGCGGTCGATCTCCGGTGCGGCGTCGTGCCCGGTGGCTGATCGGCGGGACCGGCGGGCAATACCGCCCGCCAGCCGACTTGACGTTAGATTTTAGGACACCGTTTCACCAGTTCCAACCCAACAGGACTCCGAGCGACAACGCGGCAGCAGCTACGAGAAGGACGAAACCCAGCCAGCCGAGCCATTCCCGTCCCCAAGGACTGAGAAACGGACGACCCAGCGGGCCAAGGCCGCGGAAGAACCGCTCCAAGCCAGAATTGACCGTGACGGCGGTGCGGTACGGCAGCGATGAAGGAGTACGTCGCTTGGCAGCAGTGTAGGTGGGTCGAGGGGCTGTCGATTCTGCCGTGCCAGGCTCAAACTCATTCCAGGCCGCTTGCGCCTCCTCCAACTCGACGGCTTCCAGGTTTGACGATTCCGTCGACTCCGCTTCTGTTTCCGGAAAGATACCCACGGCATCGGTCGGACCCTTGGTCTCGAAGCCGACGGACGGCAGGCTTGTCGAACGCTCCGGACTTTCCTCAATGGGCTGCGTTGTTGGTGAAACTCCTAATTCGCTCCGTACTTCCGGTGACCCAGAGGGATCGGCGGGCTTTTCCTCAGCCAGAGGTAAAGCGAGCATCTGTTGCAAAAGTTGGTCGAGTTCCTGAATCTGCTGCCGGGTTCGCTCCAAATTGGCTAACCCGGCCGGACGACCCAAGCCGCTCGTTCGCCCTTCCTGAGCCATGGGCATCCCTCCGCTGACGAACGCCGACGAATCCGACCTCCCAGCCGTGACGGCGGCAGCGTATTCTAGCGGACATGTCGCAGAGGTTTTACGTCAATCAGCCGTTGGACCCCGGACATTTCCTTCTCCAAGGCCCCGAGGCTCACCATCTTGCCGTCGTTTCCCGCATCCATGTCGGCGAGACCGTAGTGCTCTTCAACGGCGATGGCCGAGAATGGCCCGCTCGTGTCCTCCACATCGGTAAACGTGAGGTCGAACTCGATCTCGAACCGCCTCGGGAAGTCTCACGGGAACTTGGCTATCAACTCATCGTGGCCTGCCCTTTGCCGAAAGGCGACCGCGGCCAATTTCTGATCGAAAAACTGACGGAACTGGGAGCCACCGCATACGTTCCGCTCGAAACCCGGCGTTCGGTGATCACGGTGAGCGACGCCAAAACGGAGAAGCTCCAGCGGTATGTGATCGAGGCCTCGAAGCAATGCGGTCGCAATCGGCTCATGGAAATCAGGGAGCCGCGTCCCTGGGCGGAGTTCGTCCAAGATGGTGCCTTGCCGTCGCGTCGCTGGCTGGGGCATCGCCTCGGAGAGTCCATCCGTATGGAAAGACCAACCGATACCGTGCTTGCCGTCGGTCCTGAAGGCGGATTCACGGAGGAGGAGCTAGATGCCGCTCGAAGCGCTGGCTGGACCCCGATCTCGCTGGGACCGCGAACCCTGCGGATCGAAACCGCCGCTCTCGCCCTGACCGTCCTGGCCGCCTCTTCCGTCAGTTGATCGTCTCAAGGTTCGAGGCGAATGACGCAACGCACGGTCTGGTACTCGCCCGAGTCGTCGGCCAAAATGAAAGCGTTGAACGCGCCTCGGTTACTCCCCCATTCCTCCACAGCTGAACGGGGCGTGAATTCATCGAAGGGGAACTCAAAGCGTGGCGGATGCATGGAGCTTTTTCTCGGTTGATGTCTCACCTGGCAGGAGGTCTCCGATGGCTGAGCCGGAAATCATCTCGGACCCGAACATCATGATGGGTAAACCTGTCATTGCGGGCACCCGGATTACGGTCGAACTGATTCTCCAGAAGCTCGGCGCGGGGGAGAGCGTCGAGCAATTACTGGAATCGCATCCTCGGCTGACTCGCGAAGCCGTTCTGGCAGCGCTTCGTTATGCCGCTTCTGCTCTTGGGGCTGAAATCGTCCGTCCCATCACGAGGCAGTCGGCATGAACCTCGTAGCCGACGAAAACGTGGATCGCAGCATTGTCGAGCGACTCCGAAAGGACGGGCATGTTGTGGACTGGATCGCCGAGTTGTCACCGAGCGTAACGGATGACGAGGTGCTTCGTCAGGCCTCCGAGAGCGGGTCAGTGCTCGTGACGGCAGATAAAGACTTCGGCGAGTTGGTATATCGCCGTGGTCTGTCACATCACGGGGTCATTCTGATTCGTCTTGAAGGATTAGACAACGCGGTAAAAGCGGAGATTGTCTCCCAGGTCTTAAGGGACAACGCCGCCGAGTTGCCTGGTGCGTTCGCAGTGATCTTACCTGACTGCGTGCGGATACGCCGACCTGACGTCGGCTGAGGGACGGTGCATACCCGTTTTCCCAGCGGCAATTGCCTTGTCCGCAGGTTGATCCACCCGATAATATCACGGACGATTCGAAGTCTCGTGCGCTGGGCACCGCGACCTCGCGAAGACTTGAAAATGGATTCTCCTCTGCTCGTCGAATCCCTTTTGCCTCGGGAAACTGCATCGGCATGAATAAAGCGACGCTGGCCTTCGTCAGTCTCGGTTGTGCCAAGAACCTCGTGGACTCCGAGCGGATGCTGGGGCTGCTGGCCCAGGACGGCTTCGCCCTGACTCCAGAGGCCGACGGAGCCGATGTCGTCGTCGTCAACACCTGCGGCTTCATCGAGGCATCACGGCAAGAATCGCTCGGCGTCATCCGCGAGATGGTGGACCTCAAGCAGCGAGGACGGGTGCGGGCGGTTGTCGTCGCGGGCTGCCTGGCCGAGCGGGAACGGGAACGGCTGCTCGACGAAGTGCCGGGGGTGGACCATCTCGTCGGCGTTTTCGGCCGGGAAGAGATCGTTGACGTCTGCAATCGGCTCCTCGATGGCCGACATGAACAGCAGACCCTCTTTCGTCCCGCCTCGGTGCGGGCCATGAACGACCAGGCCCGCTTCAGGGTCACACCCCGGCATTACGCCTACCTGAAAATCTCCGAGGGGTGCGACCGTCTTTGCACCTTCTGCTCGATTCCCAGCATGCGGGGCAAGCACGTTTCCAAGCCCCTTGAGCAGATCATCGGGGAAGCCCGTGAACTGATCGAAGACGGCGTCCGGGAACTGATCCTCGTCGCCCAGGACACGACCTATTACGGCCTGGATTTGTACGGCCAAGTCCGGCTTGCCGAGCTGCTTCGGGAGTTGGATCAGCTTGATGATCTGGACTGGATCCGCATCCTTTACGCCTACCCGATGTACTTCACCGACGATCTGATGCAGACGCTGGCCGAGGCGGAAAAGATTCTGCCCTACCTGGACATTCCGCTCCAGCACATCAACGACAAGGTGCTGCGGCGGATGCAGCGTCGGGTGAACCGTCAGGAGACGGAAACCCTGCTTAAGCAACTGCGGGGCACGATTGCGAACCTGGTCCTGCGAACGACGTTCATCGTCGGCTTCCCCGGTGAAACTGAGGAGCAATTCGAGGAACTGTGCGAGTTTGTCCGGGATGCCCGATTTGAGCGGGTGGGCGTCTTCACCTACTCCTTCGAGCCGAACACGCCGTCGGCCCGACTCGACGGTCATTTGCCCGAGGAGGTCAAGCAGGAGCGGCGGAACCGGCTCATGGAAATCCAGCAGGCCAACGCCTTCGCCTGGAGCGCGGCCCAGGTCGGCAAGGAACTCGACGTAATTCTCGATGCTCCCGATGCGGAGGCCCCGGGCTGCTACGTCGGCCGGAGCTATGCCGACGCCCCGGACATCGACGGTGTCGTGCGAATCAAAGGTCGAAAGCTTCGGCCCGGCGACCTGGTGCGGGCCAAGATCACCGGAGCGGATGGCTACGATCTTTTTGGCCGGGCCTTGGAGGTTCGCTAACATCACGGAGGCTCGACGATGGCACAGGCTCCCCCGGCGGCGACCCCGACCCAGCCTGGTCAAGGATTGTGGACCATTCCCAATCTGCTCACGCTCCTCCGCATCGTGCTCTCGGTTGTTCTGTTCATCCTCATCGGCCTGGAACAGTGGCTGGCGTCGCTGATCGTCTTCGCCGTCGCGGCGATCACCGATTGGCTGGACGGCTTCATAGCCCGGGGCTATGGCCAGGGAAGTTCGCTGGGCCGCAATCTCGATCCGCTGGCCGACAAAATCCTGATTCTCGGAGCCTACATCTTTCTGCTGCCTGTGGAAGGTTCGGGGCTGGCGGCGTGGATGGTGGTCGTGGTTGTGCTGCGGGAACTGATTGTGACTGGAGCGAGAAGTTTCCTCGAAGGTCAGAACGTGAAGTTCGGGGCGGACTGGTTCGGCAAGCTGAAGATGGTCTTGCAGTGTGTCGCCCTCATCGTCATGCTGGCATTTCTCTGGATGGAATCGCCGGATTGGCTGAAACTGCCGCGTGACGTGATTCTGTACCTGATGGTGGCGGCCACGGCACTAAGCGGATTGCAGTACCTCATCAAATTCCGCTCGGAGATGCGCCGCGCGGTTGGCTCGACGGCATGAAAGGTTCCGGCAAGCCATCTTTGTCAACACCTGGCGAGCCGTCCCGTTTGTAACGGGAGAAGCGTCCTCTGTAGATTTAGCGAGCCGTCTTTGTCAACACTTGGCGAGCCGTCCTCGTAAGAGGACGGGTGGCCACCACAGAAACAAGCAGCGTTACGGAGAAGGTCATGCCCCTGGGATTCGCCATCGTCGGTTGCGGCATGATCGCCCGTTTTCATGCTCGGGCCATTCGGGAACTGCCCGACGCTCGGCTGGTCGCCTTGGTCAGCCGGAATCCTTCCCATGCCGAGGCGGTCATGGAGGCCGGTGGCGTGCGCTGTCCCGTCTTTGCCTCCGTCGAGGAGATGCTGAAGCGGCCCGACGTGGATGTCGTGGTCGTCTGCACGCCGAGCGGAGCGCATCTGGAACCGGCCGTCGCTGCCGCCGAGGCGAAGCGCCATGTCGTCGTCGAAAAACCGCTGGAAATCACCCTGGAGCGCTGCGACCGCATCATCGAGGCCTGCGACCGGAACCGTGTACTGCTTTGCACCATCTTCCCTTCCCGCTTCGCCGACGCCAACGTCGCCCTGAAACGGGCCATCGAGTCCGGCCGTTTCGGCCGTCTCACCCTGGGAGAAACGACCTGCAAATGGTGGCGTCCCCAGTCGTACTACGACGAGGGAGGATGGAAGGGGACGCTCGCCCTGGACGGCGGCGGGGCCTTGATGAACCAGGCGATTCACAACGTGGATTTGCTCCTGTGGATGATGGGGCCGGTGCGGTCGTTGGCCGGGTTTACCGCCACGCTGGCCCATGAACGGATCGAAGTCGAAGACACAGCCGTGGCCTGTCTCCGCTTCGCCAACGGGGCCTTGGGGGTCATCCAGGCTGCGACCAGCATCTACCCCGGTCTGCCCAAGACGATTGCCGTGCATGGCGACAAAGGCAGCGTGGTCGTCGAACAGGAAGACGTGCTGCGTTGGGAATTCACGCCGGAAACGGACGAAGATCGCCAGATTCGCCAGCGCTTCGCCCAGAAGGTCGGGGCCTCGGGCGGAGCCAGCAACCCGGCGGCGATCTCGCATGAGTACCATCGGCGACAATTGGCCGACTTCGTTGAGGCGATTCGCAACAACCGCTTTCCTTTGGTTGATGGTCGGGAAGGCCGCCGGGCTGTCGAGGTGATCCTGGCCATCTATCGTTCGGCCCAGACCGGCCGCGTCGTCGAGTTGTGACCGGGCCTTGTCACGGAGGACAGGACCGCATGGCCAAACCGCGAAATCTTTTGGCTGATTTCTGCGTTTACCTGGCGGTGCGACTTGCCGTCTGCGTTCTGCAAGCCCTGCCCTACTCCGCCGGTCGCAGTCTGATGCTGCTGCTGGCCCGGCTCGCCTACCTGGTTGACAAGCGGCATCGGGAGGTCGCCCGGGACAATCTGCGGCAGGCGTTTCCCGGTCAATGGTCGGAAGTTGATCTGCGGCGCTGGGTGCTGGACGTGTACCGGCATTTCGCGGTGATGCTTGTCGAAATGGTACACCTGCCGCGAAAGTTGTACCCCAATACCTGGCGTCGCTATGTCGAGCTGGAAGATGGCGGATTGCTTGTTCGGGCTTTGCTCTCGGATCGGCCCGTGCTGTTGGTCACCGGGCACTACGGCAACTGGGAGATGGGCGGGTACGCGCTGGCGCTGTTTGGCTTCCGCAGCTGGGCCATCGCCCGACCGCTGGACAATCCGTACCTCGACCGTTTCTTGCGGCAGTTCCGGGAGAAGACCGGCCAGCGGCTCATTGCCAAGAAGGGCGAGTTTGAACTGATCGAGCAGGTGCTTCGCAACCGGGGCCTGCTTTGCACCCTGGGCGACCAGGATGCCGGGCAACGCGGTCTGTTCGTGGACTTCTTTGGCCGACCCGCTTCCACTCACAAGGCGATGGCGGTGCTGGCACTTGAATACCGAGCCGATGTTCTGGTCGCCGTCGCCCGCAAGGTTGGCGAGCCGATGCGGTATCGGATCGAGGTCGGCTGCTACCTTCCCGCCGAGGAAGTGCAGAAATACTCCGTGGCCGAACTGACTCAGCAGATCACGACGGCGCTGGAGCGGTTGATCCGTCGGGACCCGAAGCAGTACTTCTGGCTGCATCGGCGGTGGAAGCATCAGCCGCAACGTCGCCGTCACGCCGCCTGAGATCGTCAGCTGCTTTGGCCTGCCGATCTGCCAAAGGCAGCCGCATCCGCATCGTCGTTCCCGCCAACGGCACCGTGTCAATTTCCAAGCTTCCGCCGTGACCTTCCAGAACCGTGCGGACGAAGGCCAAGCCCAGCCCCATGCCCGTCGAAAGGCCGTGGTACAGGGCATTGTTCTGCTTCGTGGTGAAGTGCGTTTCCGTGCAGCGTTGCCGCACTTCGTCGGTCATGCCAATGCCATTGTCCTCCACCTCGATGACTGCCTCGCCGTTGTCCCGCCGGGTCCGCAACACGATCCGTCCCTTCCACGCTGCCGCTTCGATAAGCCGATGCCGACGCTGTTCCTCGCTCAGGCTTGGATCGTTGCGGGCCTGCTCTCGGACGTGATTCCGCATCTCGAAAGCGGCATCGCGGGCATTGAAGATCAGGTTCTCGATCGCTTGCGACAAATGGGACGGATCGCCGACGATGACCAGCGGTTCGGGGGCTAGTTCGAGGGTCATTTCAATCTTCCACTTTTGCTCGGCCATGTCGGTCCAGTTGTGGAAGGCTTCACGGGCCAGCTGGTTAAGGTCAAGTCGGGTCGTGACGGAGCGGCTGGGATCACGACGGACGGTTTTGAGGATCAGTTGCAAACGATCCGTGACTGTGTTGAGCGTGGCGCCGATCTCCTGCAAGCCTTGGCGGACCTGGGGATCGAGGTTCGGAGAAGCGAGGCAGCGGCGGATGAGGTCGGCGGGGCGGACCAGCAGGTTTTTGATGTTGTGGGCATAGGAACCGGCCATGATGCCGACCCCGGCGAAGATCTGCGACTTGATCTCCAAAGCGCGTTGTTCGGCAGCCTGGGCGGCCAGGCGCTGTTCGAGAAGTTCCCGTTCCGCCTCGGCCCGACGATGTTCCGCTTCCTCCCGCCGAAGTTGGTTTTCCAGGGCGACTCTCTCGGCGTGTTCGATCTGCTGCTGGGCAAGAAGCGTCTGAATTTCCCGCTGGCGTTCCCGACGCAGAGCGAACCAGGCCCAGGCGGTTGAAACGAGTAGCCCGGCCACGGCGGCCAGCGAGAGCCACATCACGAGCCGCTGCCGCTGAGCCTCCTCCTCTTGACGGCGGTTGTAGGCATGAAGTTGGTAGGCGACGTGAATCACGACGCGGGGATCCGACTCGCCGAGCAGGGGATATTTCAATTCCGCCACCTGTCCGACGGGTCGAGGCCGAGGCAGACCCGATTCCCATTGCACGGTCCGATCCGGCAAGCTCAAACGTAGCTCGTAGATGACCGGGAAGAGGGGCAATTGTTCGGCCAGGAGGCGGGTCGGTCGGCCCAAGGCGGCGAGATGTTCCTGCAACTCCTCGGCCCGGAGTCGGAGAACGGGATCGTCCTGCAAAGGCATCTCTCCGTTGGCCGGTAGCTGGGCGAGGTATTCCCGGACGAGATCGGGCAGGGTCTTGCGATGGACACGGGATTCTTCCAGCCACTCCCGCAGCGCTTCTCGATCCGCCTGACGGGTCAACTGCGACCGGGTGTACAAGGCGTAGCTCAGGGCCGCCAGCACGAGCAAGAGCAGCAGAAACGGCGGCACCAGCCCGAGCAGCAGACGGCGGGAAACCGGCGGCGTTTTAGAAGTCGGCAAAGCCTTGTCCATAGGACGCGGACCACTGCTTGATTTTTTCCCAGTGCCAACGTCGCTCCTGCCCGGCAGTTTTCACTTTGCCCCGCCAGACGCTCAGGACCGCTTCGGGCAGAATTCGCGGGCCATCAAAGCGCGGTTGCAGCAAAACGACGTAGGCTCCGCTGGTTTGAAGCCGATTTCCGGCCTCGTCGAACAACGGCGGCGAGCGATGATGCAGGCCCTCGGCGAGGGCGTCCGGCGAATCCACCAACCCCAGGCGTCCGTCCTCCAATTGCCAGGCGGCTTCGACGACGGCACGCATGATTTGGGCGTTGAGCAACAGGTCCTGCGTGCCGCCTGGATTCTGCTCCTCGTCGTCGGACCAGGCGACCGGGTTTTCGTGGGCGAAGAACAGCAGAGTGAACGGAAGCTCCTGAACCGGCCAAAGGATTTCGCGATCTCGGAAGACGATGTCGAGGTTGAGCGTATCGCCGGTGACGACGACGGCTCGCCGGGCCTCGGCGGGGGCGACAGCGGCCAGGCTGCGAAGAACGCGGCGCATCGGCCGGTCGGCGGCTGGCAGGATGAGGAGCGGCTTTTGATTCCGAAGGCGTGCCCACTCGTCGGCAAGCTCCCAGACGGCCGCCTGCTCGGGTCCGTTAGGCCGCATCACGTCGCCGGTGCTGTACGGGATGCGACGGTTGACCAGGGAACAGAGCAGACGCTGCCGAACCTGATCGCGGAGCCGTTCGGCCAAGTCGAGGGAATAGGGATCGTCATTCCATTCGACGCTAAAAACTGGCGCGGACAGCCCGAGGACGAGCAGACCTCCGCCGCCGAGCAGATCGGTGCCCGCGGCGCTGACCCCTCCGAAAATCGCGGACAGCGGGCCGTGCGGCGTCATGGCGTCGTGGTTGACAACGAAGCTGACCAGGGCCTCTGCCATCTGGCTGTTTGTGAAGCAGAAGCGGAAAGTGCGGTCGGGATAGATGCGGTTAAGTTCCGGGCCTTCATCGGCCTCATCAAGCAGATGGACGCGGTCGGCGGTGGCGGTGGTGATTAGAAGCAGCGGCATGGGTCTGGCCGATTTCTCTCGGGCCTTCTGCAAAGCCAACGCAAAGTCCTTGGCCCGGTCGCTGGTGCTGCCGCCAAGGATGGCCAGCGGC
>JANWWR010000160.1 GCA_025055835.1 Gemmatales bacterium
GCACGCTCCACGGTAACGGCTTTGGAGCCGGCGGGCGAGGTGGATCGCTTTCTGCTCATGCCTCCCCTCTTGGGTTGTTCCCTTCTCCGCGGTTTGTTTGCCTCCCCCTGTCAGATTCCCGATTCACGGACAAGGGCAAAAAGGGGGAGCCGGGCGGCTGGATCTCCTGTCACTTCCAGCCGAGGGGCGAAAGCTAGCGGCGGATGCTAGCTTGTGAAAATGGGAAAAGCAAGGAAAAAGGGGAAGGCCCACGCGATTTTCGAGGGGCTTCTGGACCCCGCTCTGATCACGTGTCAACCATGCGGCCGGCGGTCAGCCGTCGGGCGTCTGATTGTACTCAACGACTTGGCGGGGAACGACTTTGGGTTGACGTTTCCGCTCTCTCCGCCAATGCCGGGCACGGTCGTAGTCCGCCACACGCTTTTCCGCCTCGCGGAGGAAGAACCAGGAGCCTAGCAGGAAACCCAACGCCAGGGCGATTTGGCCCGCAATCGCGAAACCGGCAAAGGTTCCCAGCAACACGCCGCTTGCATTTCCTGTCAGGAACAACAGGAATAATTCCACAACCATAACGATGACAATCCAAATCGCGAACAGAAGCGGAAACAGGGCGATGAAGGCGAGGAAGCCGCCGAGGTAGGCCCAGGCCAGGGTGCCGACCAGACTTCGCCAGGAGCTGTTCGACCGGGCCGAGCACCACAAGCCGGTCGAGCCGGTGTAGAACATCGCCAGCCACGTCACCCCCAAAGAGATGACAAAGCTGATCACGCACACCGGACCGCCCAGGAGGCTGAGGAGGAACATCGGGATGGCGTACATGAGCAGATACGGATAAGTGGCTCCGAGGATGCCCCAGAGCTTGGCCTGCACCAGGGACTGCGTTTCCAGCGGCGTCATCAGCAACGACTCCCAGGTGTGTTTCTCCCGCTCGCCGGTGATCGCCCCGGAACAGCGGATGCCGACGATCAGGCTGGACAGGAACAAGACGATGAGGGAAATCCAGGTGACGAATTGGGTAATGGAATCCTGGTCCACCTGGAACTGCTCAGGCTGGGTAAACATCTGGAGCACGCTGTTGGGACCGGTGATGCAGCTTGCGGCGACGAGAACGGCAATCGTCGTAGTCCCCAAAAGAATGAGAAGCATGACGAGGTTCTGGGGGATGTAGCGGAGCGCGGGCAGTGGCGCGATGCCGGTGACGTAGCGTTCCTTCCAGCGCACCGGCTCGCCGTGGATCGGCGGACGCGCCCACCACAGCAACGCCTTCCTGCGCTGGCCGATGCCCTCCAACTGACGGTTGTACGCCGGCCGCAGCCGCCAGGCGGCGACCGCCAGACAAAGTACCCCAACCCCAACCCAGGATAGACCAGCGACAACAGCCCGGGCGAAGACCATCGCCGAGCCAGCACCTTCCAATTCCGGTTTGAGAACCAGGCTGGGATCGAAATAGCTCAGCACGTCCGCCGCGGTTGCCGCCAGCCGTTCCGTCGTCGTTCCGCGGGCCGATCCGCTGATCCCCATCGCGCCGGTAACCTGCAACCCAAGAATGACCAGCAAAAACAGCAAGCCGAGGACCAGGTAGAGATGCACGATGGCGTCCCGCGTCCGCTTGGCCCAGACGGAAGCCAGGATGCTGGCGGACGTGGCGGCAAAGGCGATGGCCGCCGCGTGAACCACGGCACCGGCAAGGAAGCCTGGACTGACCCGCAAGGCTCCGCCGACGGCGAAGAGAAACGGGATTCCCGTGGCGAAGATGGTCGCGATGATGACCAGTCGGCCCAGCAGTTTGCCCAGCACGATCTCGCTCGACGTCAAATCCGCGGTCAGCAGATATTGCAGGGTGCCCCGTTCCTTCTCGTCGGTGATCGCTCCGGCGGCGATGGCTGGCGAAACCAGAATGATCAAAACCATCTGCTGCCAGAGAAAAAGCTCCAGGAAGCCAGAGAGGAACTTCTGGGTAGCGGCGGGGTCCGGACTCACTCCCGAACCGGCAGCCATCATGCTGGAAGCGATGACCTCCACGATCCAGTACATGAACCAGAGCCAGCAGAACTGGAGCACGAGCCAACCGCCGTAAATGTAGCGCCAGAGGAAGTGGCTGTTTCGCCGACTGGTCAGCACAAGCTCCATCTGGGCGACATCGAGAACGGCCATGCACGGACCTCGCAGGGCTGAAGGCGTCGCCCGGGGAGGTTCGAGGTTTCCGTCCACCCCGAGGCGTCAACGGGACACGGCTATCTTACGGGTTATTCGCTCGGGCAGGGCCGTCATCGCAGCGGCAGCCGGTGATCTGCCGACCGTCCGACGGCTGCGCTAGTCGTTGTTTTTCGACATGAGTTGGGCCAGCCAGCGGGTTTCCTCGATGCTGGCGAGGACGGACTTGATGACGACCAGCAGCGGCACGGCCAAGAGCATACCGACGATGCCCCAGATGCTGAACCAGAAGGCCAGAGCGACCAGAATCAGCAGCGGACTGAGGTTGAGCCGATGCCCGGCCAGAAGCGGTTCGATGATCAGGGCGACGATGTTTTGCAGCACGGTGAGGACCACGACCACGGCCAGGGCGGTCCCCAGCGAGCGCATCTGCACGAGGGCCAGCAACGTCGGCAAGACCACGGCCACGAAGCTGCCCAGGTAGGGAATGAAGTTGAGCAGGAAGGTGAGGATGCCCCAAAGGATCGGGTAGTCCACGCCGAACAGGAACAGGGCGATCGTCGTCAGTGCTCCGATCAGGAGGCTGACCAGCGTTTTGACGGAGATGTAGCGTTCGATCAGGTCGCTGGCATTGCCGAGGACTTCCCGAACGGTGTTGGCCCGCTCGGCCCCGAAAGCGCGATTGATGCGTTCGTTGGCCCCGGCCACTTCCCACAGCAGAAACACCAGGTAGATCGCCACCAGGACGAGGTACGGCACGATGCCGAGGACCTGGCCCAGCATCGCCCCGAGCCGTTGCAGGTTCTGCTCGGCGTCCCGAGAGCCTTCGATGGCGGTTCGCAAAACGGCATCATAAATCCATTCCGGCAGCTGGTTCTGAAGCTCCTCGGTCATGGCCTCGAAGTTTTCCCGGTAGGTCGGCGCCTTGACGAGAAAGTCCTGGAAATTCGTGTAGATCAGAGTGCCCAGGCCGAAGGCCAGTCCGGAGGCCATCAACAGGATCACAATGTACGCGGGCAGCAGCGGCATGCCCCGACGCAGCAGCCAGCGTTGCGCCGGCAGGATGAGATAGACGAGGAACCCGGCGATGGCGACCTGCTGGAGAATGACAGCGAATTCCCGCAGCAGATGGATTGACAGCACGACGATGAGCAGACCCAGCGCAGCGACGTGCAGCCGCCGATAGAACCGGGTCGCCGGTTCCCACAGCGGAGGCTTTTCCGGTCCGTTCCCGGCTTCCGGTCTGTCCGGCGAGTCCGCCAAGCGAGGTGTTGACGTCATTCGAGCGTCGTGGTCATCAGGCTGCGCAGCGACAACCCGAGCATGATCCAGGACCACCCCTGGAACAGCAAGGCGATGCCGATGCAAAGCCCCAGGAAGATTTGGCCCGTCTCCGGCCAGCCGATCAGAATCAGGACGCCCAGCAGAGCGGAGACGATGCCGCCCACCAGCGTCCAGCCCCAGTTGGGAAAGCGAATCGCCGTCGCCGCCCCGATGCGGAACGACCCGCTGACGATGAACCACGCCGCCAGCAGGAAGGTGATGACCTTGGCGGCTTCGACCGGCCAGGCGATCATGAACAGGCCGAAGACGATGTCCAGAATGCCCAGCAGCAGTTCGAGCAGGAAGCCGTTCCAACGCAGGGCCAGGAAGGCATGGGCGGTCTGAAACACGCCGGCGAGCAGCACGAACACGCCGAGCAGAAGAATCACGGCTTCGGTCACCACGAGCGGGGCCGCGATCGCCAGCACGCCTAGCAGCACCAGCAGCACGCCGAGCAAAAAGAAGAATCGCCAACCGCCGCCGATGGAACCAACCGAGGTGACCCAGGGATTCATGCTCATATTCAGGGCGACTTCCTTTCGACGTTTCGGGGCCGGATGGAAGACTCTACTTCCCCGCGGTAACGGTCAGCGGGATCGTCACGACGGCGGATTTGTTGCCGACCAGGTCCCGGGCCGACAGTTCCACCGTGAACTTGCCCGCCCGATTGAGCGTGATCGGGAACTGCATCGGGATGAGCTTGAGGTTTTCGGGAATGTTGCTGTTCGCTTCGCCGGTGAGCGGATTCTTCAGCGTCGGCTGGCCGTTCTCGTCCAGGATCCGCAAGGCGACACTGACGCGCGGCTGCTTGGAAACCTTGTCCCGCTCGAAGCCGACGGCGGCGAAGTTCAGGAATACGGTTTCCCCGAGGATGCCGTGGGCCGCCTCGGGGATGAGGGCGTCGGGATCGGAAGAAAAGCCGACCTGCACCAATCCGAACCCGTGCGGAAGCACCTCGAACTTCCGCTCGACGGACTTGGTGGTTTTGGCGGCCTGATCCGCGACGGTGATCTTGACCGTGTAGGTGCCCGCGGGCTGCTCCGTGCCGATTTGCAGATGTGCCGACCCAGGCAGCAGGTTGCCCCCCAGGTAGTTGAGGGCTTCCTGGGATTTAGGTTCCTGTCGCAGCACGGTTTCCCCTTTGGCGTCCGTGACCAGCATGCCGACGGCGTAGCTGGCCTTGCCTTCGTTGTTGAACTTCAGGCCGGTGATGTGGAAGTCCAGAAACATCACGTCGCCGGGCAGGTAGCGATTGGCCGAGCGGATCGGACCGTTCGGGCCGTGGGTGAAGTTGACGTTGACGATGTCCAGACTGGCATCCTGGGCCGCCGCGGCGGTCAGGAGAACAGCAACGATGGAAGCGGTCCCCATGATTCGCTGCACCTCGCTTGAGCGGATTGCCACGATTCTCCAAATCGGTTTGGCTTGTCCTAGTGTCAGAGCTTGTCCTTCGGGGCAGGCAAGGTGGAAAACCGGCCCGGCCCGTTGGCCACCTTCCTTATCGCCGGGGTTCGTTCTGGTCCGGGTTGGGCAGATTCGGCCCGAGGCGGACTCGGAAGCCCGACACAGAGCCGAGGGCCGGAGAGAGTTCCAACTGCATCGCCTGCGCCACCATCGCCCGATGGAGATCCACGTAGGCCTCTTCCTGCCCGGCGATGGCCGGAGCGAACCGCAGGTTGTTGGTCATCATGTACTTGACCAGTTGCGGCACGGTGTCGCCCCGGGCCGAGATCAGGCCATTGAGATAGTCCGCGGCGTTGGGTCTGCGGAGGATGGTGACGGCTCGCCGCAGGGCGTTGAGAAAACGGTTCGCCTGGATGTGTTGGTTGGGAGTGATCTCGCCGCTGTTGACCTGGCTGTCGAGGTGGTCGCCCAACTTTTCCAGCTCGCCTTCGATGGAGGCATACAGGGCCGAATCCACGGAACCTTTCGACCGCACCGACTGGACCGCCTCCGGGATCAGCTTGTCGAGCTTCTCCTGGGAAGGACCACGCAGCAGGTCCGGCCAGGGCAGCTTGTCGGTGAGCAGCAGGCTGACATTGACGCGATCATTGGCAGAGGCGACGGCCACCTGACGGAGTTCGCTCTGGTTCAGCGGGACCTCGGGAACGTTCTGGGCGCTGGCCAGGCGTTGATTCAATCCCAGGAGCAGGTCGTTGAGCGCTTGGCCGGAGATGATCTGCGACGTGGGCGGATCAGCGAGGCTGCGGCGATAGGCCATCTCCAGGTCCCGGGCGCGAATCTGCTCCGGAGTGAGCCGGTTCTGCTTCTCCCGCAGAGCCTGTTCGGCGGCGCGGCGGCGGTTTTCGAGTCGAATGGCTTCGGCTTCGGCTTGAAGACGCTGGGCCTCGGCCTGCTTGACCAGAAAAGCTCCCTGGGCGTTGTAAACGGCGGCGGCACCCTGGAGGTAATCACTGGGGTTGTACGTGAAGTTGTAAGTGACCGGCGGATAATATCCCCACCAGCCGGGCGGGTAGTACGGATAGTAGGGGTAGTAAGGATAAACAATGGGTGCCCAGGGCCGGTACATGTTCCACCAGTACGACGAGTTGTACCCGAACCCGTAGCCAGGCAGCAGAAATCCGCCGGGCCGATAGCCCATCGCCGCGTAGGTGTTGCGTACCTGCCACGGAGTGTAGCCGTACTGTTGGTAATAGCTGGGCGGGAACCAGTGAGGCAGCAGGCCACCACGGTGCTGGGCGTGGACCGGCTCAGGCCCGGCCGCCAACAGGCACACAAGACCCGCAAGACACGCAAGAGCCACAGCGGTTGGCCAGCGACGACCGATCAGCGACATGGCGAAGCGTCTCCTTGAAAGCACTCCCGAACTCGGGGAGCCAGGCCCAAGCGGGATTGTCCCTCGGTCTCCGCGTGGCTCAGGGCCGCTTGTCCGATTCCGGGACCACCTTGGGAGGCAGTTCTCCCGGCGGGATCAGCGCCTTCCAGCGCCTGACCGCCTCGGCTCGCTTTTCCGGCGGATCGGCGGCATCGAACGGTATCTCACTGCCCGCGGGAACCAGCCGATAGAGGTGGTATCGCACCAGTTCCCGGATCATGAGCGAGTCATGATTGAGGTAGGCCAGCAGCGTCGCGTAGAGTTCCGGCGACTCGGCCTCGTGTTCGCTGAAGCCGTAGAGGAGTTGCAGAAAGCCGGCGGCCTGGGCCGGGCTCAGGTTGAGTTTGCTGGTCAGATGCTCGTAGAGCCGGGCATCGTGCCCCGCCTGGCGGCCCAGCCAATGCCGCAGAATGATCACGGCCTGTTCCCGCACTTCGGGATGCTTGGGATTCTGAAGGGCGGCCAGCAGACCGTCGAGGTCGTCCGTGGCTCCCAGCAGCGTCACCCCCATCATGCGGATGCGCGGATCGGGATCTGCCAGGCATTCGGCGGCGACTTTGCCGGGCGGCATTTCGTTGAGCTTTTTGGCCCGGGCATAAACCGTTTCCGCCTGCTTGCGTTCCTCCGGCGTCAGGGGCCGGGCGAACTGGGGCAGTTCCTCGAGCCGGCGCGGCGCGGCGTCGTCTCCGTCCACGTTGCTCCAGTGGAAGACCGCCGGTCCGGGTGGTGCGTCCAGAGCGTAGCAGACGCCGTTGCTCGTCAACTCGATCCCGCCATTCAAGACCAGACAGTACAAATTCAGCGTGGGTGACTCCTCGGGCTGGAACGGCTTGGAGCGGTCCGCGCCAAAGGGCCGTACCCCGACGGCATGACGACCGACGAGCATCAGGGCGACCCGGGTTTCGGGTTTCTCCAGGACGATTTCCCACAGGTGTTTGCCGACCCGGACGTTTACTTTGGCTTCGCCACGGTTGCGGCGGTGCTGGAGAATGACCAGACCGCGATCGAGGGACAAATCGAGATCGACCTCCTTGGGCGGATGGAGGCGGACAGCGCTTTCGTAGATCGGTTCGGGCAGCCGACGCCACAGGTCGGCCAGCATTTGCAGGCGGACGTTGCCGTTGAGCGAGTCGATTTCTGCTTCCGGGAGGGCCAGCAGCAGCGTCTCGGCGGGGACCGACACGCCGGGCTTGACGGGCTTCCAGGTCGGGCCTTCGCCCCGCTGGAGCAAGGCCCCCGGCACTGCCGCCACCTTCCCAGCCGGCGGACCCTCGGCCCAGGCCGCCGTTGCTCCCAACACCATCAGCCCAACCGCCGCCAGACCTGCCCGGATGATCGTCTTCATGACTCGGCTCGACCCCAGGGAAGTTTCGCGTACGCCGCAATTATAGCTTGAGCTTAGCGATACGCCAGCGAATCCCGCTGCTTCCCGATTTCTGGCAGATTCAAGCCGGAAAGGACTCAGCTCACCGCTTCGTCTGGGTAGTGCTCTTGGGACGGTTCGGCAGATCGGGGTAGATGTTTTCCCGCACCCGGTCGTAGTAGACCTTGCCGCCGACCAGGGCCTTGTCCACGTGGGAGTGGTAGTCCAGTGGCGGGCCGGTGAGGATGAGCAGGTCCGCGTCCTTGCCGATTTCGATGCTGCCGATGCGCTTGTCGAGACCGAGCATCCGGGCCGGGTTGATCGTGATCGCGGCCAGGGCGGTGTCGTCGCTGCATCCTCCGCGAACCGCGAAGGCGGCTTCGAGCATGAGGCTGGTCAGGTCCCGACCGGGAATGCCGTCGAGATTCACGGAATTGCCCAGCGTCGCCACGGCGAACGGCACGCCGGTCCGCTCCAGGATGCCCGCGGTTTCGATGGAACTGCCGGTCGAATCCTCCTTGCCCAGTTGCGGCCGACGTCGGCTCCGCGGCGTGAGGATGACCTGAGCCTGAGCCTCCTTGAGTTCTTCGGGAATCAGCCACGCTTCATGGACGCCTTCAAGAATGACCGCGTATCCGAGTTCCTTCGCCAGGGCCAGCGCAGTGCGGATCTGTTCCACCGAGGCGGCATCGGTCCGCAGGGGAATCTTCTTCTCGACCAGTTGCACGACCTCTTCCGGAACCCGCCTTCCGAAGCCGCCACCGAACCCGCCGAAACCGCCTTCGTCCTCCCCTTCGTTGCGATCGCGCACCTGCTCCTTGGCCCGCTTGATCGTCTCCCGCCACTGGTGCTTGTTGAACGCTCCGGCAAAGGCCCCGGCGGGGAGGTGATAAAACGGCGACTCCTTGACGAGCATGCGGTCCAGCTCTCCGAACGTCATCCGCAGCACGGCATGGCGCCGCGGCGTCCGCTCCGTGGGATTGGGAGCGGTGATCGGCTCCAGCGGCAGATAGGTCATGCCGCAGCAGGGGCAGACGTTGGTTTCGTCGAGTTCTTCGAGATCGAGGGCATCCCGACCGAAGCGGCCGGTCCCGCCCCCGGAAACTTCCACGCAGGCCGTCGTGATGCCCGACGCCAGGCAGAACAGGATGTTGCGATCGTAGGGGTTGATGGCGTCCACGACCCGGCCGGTGACGCCCTGCGGCGGGGCAGGCTCGCCGGTGCGGCCCCGTGCTCCGGTGCCGGTGCGGATGCCGACGTTGGAGGCACTGATGGCGACGAAACCCGGCGTCACGCATTTGCCCGCGGCCTCGATCCGAAGAGCGTTCTCGGGAATGGCCACGTCCTTGCCGACCGCGGCGATCTTGCCGTCCTGAATCAACACCGTGCCCCGCGGAATGACTCCGTGCGACACCGTGTACACGTCGCCGCCCACGATGGCGATGGGCGGGCTGGTCGGCTTGGCGCTTTGGGAGTCCTTGTTCTCCTCGGCAACGAGCAACGAGGCCATCATCATCAGGAAGGCGAGGCCGAGGATCGGGCGGTCACTGCGCATGGGTTATCCTCCCATCAATGATCGTGAGCCGGAGTCGGCTGGCGGGGTCGAGCGGATCGCCGGTGAATAACAGCAGGTCGGCCGCCTTGCCAGGTTCGATGCTGCCGTGCGTCTTCTCGCAGCCCAGCAGGGCCGCGGGTTTTTTCGTCAGGGCTTCCAGGGCGATTTGGCGGGGCAACCCCGTCTTCACCTGCATGGCCACGGGGAACAGCGGGAAATCCCGTTCCACGCCGGGCACGGTCTGCTGTTCTTCCTCCTGTTGCTGCTGTTGCGTCGGCGGCGTGATGGCCGGAGGACGCGGCGGACGGGCCGTCAGACTGAAGACGACCTCGACGCCATTCTCATGCAGCATTCGCGGAGCACTGAAGCGGTCCCGCGACGCCGGCAGGAAATCGAAGCGGGGCCGAAGCACGACGCAGACTTTGCGTTCCTTCAGCAGCGGCAGGGTTTCCGGCACGGCATCTCCCGCGACGAACAGCACGAGTTTGACATCCGGGTACGCTTGCAGGAACTTGACCACGTGGACGACCGCAGCGGCGGTGTTGGCCTCGACCAGGAGCGGCTTCTTGCCTTCGAGCACATCCTTCCACGGGTCGTTGAGTGCGGCGGACGGAGCCGGAGCGGTCGCGGAGCCCGTCGGCGCAGGGCCGGAACCTCGACTTCCACGCTGCAGGCGGGAACGAATCTGATCGAGGCTTTCCGTGGAGTTCGTGACGCTGGCGTAGATCGGACCGTCGGGCTGGACCAGCATCGTTTCCGGCTGGTCCGGGGTGCAGCGGATGACCGCCGCCTGGCCGACGCCGCTGGAGACCACGTTCGCCCGGCAGATGCCGACCCGGGGCAGCGGCTTGAGGCCGGGGTCGTAGGGGTAGAAATTGTCGGCGATGCGGGTGAAAGCCGACGCGGTTCGTCCGCCGAACCCGCCGCCAAATGGGAAGGGCCGACCGCGTATCACCGTCGTCCGTTCGCCGCTGTCCGAGCTCGCAGGGGTGATGGCGACCTGGAAATACGGATCCACGATGCCTGGCATCAACGTTCCGCCTTGGGCGTCAATTACCCGGGCGAAGTCGGGCACGGGCACATCCTTGCCGACGGCCGCGATCTTGCCGTCGCGGAGAATGACCGTGGCTCCCTCCAGACGGCCCGCCGGTCCGAGCGTCTCGACGACGGCATTATGGATCACCACGGTCTGCTGAGCCGCGGCCAGCACGGGAACACACAGCAACACGCAAAAGGCGAAGCACCGCATGGTCAGAACCGCCGCCTGTCTTTCTTCACGTCGTACACCGACCTGCCGTCGATGAACACTTCCACCACATAGTGCCGGGGATCGAGGATCGAGCCGGTGGTGATGACGATGTCCGCGTCCTTGCCGACTTCCAGCGAACCGACGCGGTCTGCGATCATCAGGGCCTTGGCCGGTTCGATGGTCAGGCCGCGGATGGCATCCTCGTCGTTCCAGCCGAGCCGGACCGCCATCGTCGCCTGAAAAGCCAACTCCTCCTGGGGCACGACCGGCGAGTCCGTGTTGACGCCGAGGGCCTTGACGCCGCGATCCGCGAACCCCGCTACCTGGCCTTTCACCTGCCCGTCGGCCGGGTCGTAGCGGAAGCCGCGCGGCCCCGCCATGACCGGAATGCCCCGCTTGAGAATCTCCTCGGACAGCAGATTGCTGTCAAAGCAGCCGTGGCCGATGATCACCTTGAGGTTCATCTCGTCGTGCAGAATCCGCAGCGTGCTCATGATGACCTGGTAGCCCTGGGTGTGGACCAGCACGGGGATCTGACGGCGGAACAGCGGCTTGAAGTATTCCAGGCGGAGATTGACGGCGGGCTTGTCGGGCCGACGACCGGCTTCGTAGTCGTCCCAGTCCTTGACGTAGCCCATGCCTTCACGGAGCTGTTCGCGGATGATGTGGTTCATGCCCATGCGTCCGCTGCCGACCTCGCCGCCGCGCCGCTCCGGGTTGCCCGCCTGAGCGATCTTGAGCACGCCGGGGAAGCGGATGAGCACGTCTTCGAGCTTGCCCGGTCCGGTCTTCATCAGCGCGCCCCAGCCGCCCATGTTCGTGCCGGAACCGGGGATGAAAGTGATCGTGGTGACG
Organism: Gemmatales bacterium; assembly: GCA_025055835.1. GTDB lineage: Bacteria > Planctomycetota > Planctomycetia > Gemmatales > HRBIN36 > JANWWR01. The sequence goes on from JANWWR010000160.1 coordinate 11,336, forward strand.
CCGCCAGCCACGGCGATTTTCAGCTGTTCGTTGTGCGGCCGGATCACGTCCAGCACCCGCAGTTCGGGATTGGTCTGATAGACCATCTCGTTGATGTCGCCCATCGCGCCGCCGATGTGGCTGTGGGCGTCGATCATGCCCGGCATGGCCCAGCGGGTGCCGTGATCGATGACCTGATAGCCCTCCGGCACGACGACCTCGCCGCGCTTGCCCACCGCCTGGATCTTGCCGTCGGCGACGAGAATGGTGGCGTTCTCGATGGGGTCGCCGGCGCAGGTGATCGCTTTGGCGACGTGAATGGCCAGCTTCGGCTTCTCCGCCGCCCCGACCGGGGTGGCCAGCAGAATGGCCGCCAGACTCAGCCCGATGCCGTGCCAGGGATTTTGTGCCGACATGGAGATATTTCCCGCAAAGTTCCAGGGCATTGTCAACCCCGTGTCACTCGTGAACCCATTCTCCGTCAATCATCACGGCCAGGACGCGCGTCGCCGGGTCGAAGGGCGGGCCGGAGAGCACGACGAGATCGGCGTCCTTCCCCGGCGTCAGCGTGCCAATCTGCCTCAGCCCCAAAAGCTGGGCCGCCCGAGCGGTCAGACCGTGCAGGCCGTCGGCGGGAGCCAGACCCCGATGCACGGCGTAGCCGACCGCCTGGGGCAGCAGCCGCGATCCCTGGCCCGCCTGCGATTGAAAGCCGAAGGTCACGCCGCCCAGGGCCAATTCCATCGGCAGGTTGGTTTCGCCCTCGTCGGCGCTGCGGACCAGTTGCGGACCCACGATCACGCCGACGCCTTTGTCCGCCAGAAGACCGACGACCCGCGGCGCATCCTCGGCCCCGACGAGAATGAGCCGAACATCGAACTCATCCCGGCAGATGGCGACGGCCAGGCGGATCGCGTCCTCCCGCTGGGCTTCCACCAGCGCGGGAATCCTGCGGGCGAACAAGGCTCGATACGGCTCCAGGGCCGGATTCGTCTGCGGACGCTCCGGAGCACGCGGCGGTTCCGGCTTCTTCTCGTCCTTCTTTTCCTCGGCTTTCTGTTCCTGTTGCTCGGACGCCGCCCGAGCCTGCTGCTGAGCGGCGATCTGGGCGTCGTACTCCTTCTTCTTCTGTTCGTAGATCGGCAGTTCCTTCTCGTAGCGGTCCCAGGCGTCGGCGTAGGTCCTGCCGGCCCGAAGCGTTTCCCGCAGGGACGATGCCGAGGACGACAGATTGCCCCGCAAAGCGAAACGCAAGGCCACCGGATCCTGGACGACCCGCGGGTTGTCCGTCGGCTTGTAAGCGACCACGGCGGCAGTCGCGGGACCGGAAAGCAGCACGGTGGTGATGCCGGACTGGCGCACGGGCTTGTAGGCCGGATCGGCGACGACCAGCCGTTCTCCCAGCCGCGTTTGCAGCGGCACGGCGGCATTGAGCGACCCGCCCACGCCGAATGTCACGCCCATGTCAATGAACCCGGGAACGATCACGGCATCGGAAAATTCCTGTACGACGACGTCGGGCGGCTGAGCGACTTCCCGGCCGACGGCTCGGATTTTGCCCTGGTCAATGAGGATGGCCGCGTCGGTGAGCACCTCGCCGGTCCCCGTGTGAATCCGAGCGGCCCGCAGCAAGCGGCGCGGGCTTCGACCTTCTTCCGGGCCGATCCGCTCACCGTCCCCATAGACCTGTCGGATTCGCGTCTGCACGGCGAAGGGTGGTCCACTGAGGACGACGAAATCAGCATCCTTGCCCGGAGCCAGCGTGCCCACCCGATCGGCGACTCCCAGCACCGCCGCGGCATCGGCCGTGACCAGCCGCAACGCTTCGACCTCGCTGAGCTGCGGTCGAAACTGCCCGGCCAGATAGAGCAGATCTTTCAGGTCGGCATCTTGAACGGGCTTGATGGCCACGGGCAAGCCGGCGGAAAGAATCTGCCGAGCGAGGTCGGCGGGAGGTCGCGGCGGTGATCCGTCACTGATGACCCCCGGGCGGACGCCGACATTCAGCACCACGCCCTCGACGTGCGGCTTCCACTCGGCCACCCGGGTGCCGGTCAGATTCGGTTCCACGAGGACCAATCGCAGGTCGAACTCCTTGGCCAAGGCCAGCATCGCCGGAACATCACCGGCCGCGGAAGCCGTGACACGGACGCGGACCTTCTCGGTCCACGGCAACGCCAGGGCGTTCAGGATCGGGTCGGTTTGCGGACCGCGATTGCGAGCGGCGAGGAAAGCGCCGCGCAGCCCGGCAACGGCGGCGGCGAGGCTGCCGGCCAGCTGCGGCTGTGTCGGCTGAAGCGGCCGGTCCACGGAAACGGCCCCGACTGGCGGCTCGTAGATGCGCGGCGGGTTCTTGTAGGCGTCTCCCAGGAGGATTCTCAGGCTTTCCGGGGCCTTCACGATGCGACGGTCGAAGTCGGTGCCGTGAAGTTTGATGACGGCCCCTTGACCGGGAAGCAATCGGCGGGAACCCGGTGACACCTGGACAGTCGTGACGCCGCCGGACAGAGCCGCCGCGTAATCGCCGTACCAGTCGAAGCCGTCCACGGCCCGGTGATGCGGGGTCAAGGCGTAGGCGTCGTCCCGGCCGGACTCGGCCAGCGACGTTTCCGCGGCGATCAGTCCGGGAATGATGACCGCCTTGCCCAGGTCCTGCCGAACCGCTCCTTCGGGAACCGTCACCTCGCTGGCCTTGCCGACCGCGAGAATCTTGCCGTCCTGCACGACCAGCACGGCATCGGCAATCGGCGGACCGTTGCCCGGCCACAATTGGGAAGCGCGATAAGCGCGAACTTCTCCGGCCGAGATCGGAGCCAGTGATGCTGCCAGGATCACCAGGGCGGACGCGAATCGCATAATCACCCGTCAACAAGGCGAAGCCGAGGCAGCGTGGTGCTACTCGGCTTCGGGTTTCAGCAGGGCCTTGATCTTCCGGTCGTTGGCACGTTCATAGACGATCCGTCCGTCCACGATCGTCGTTTCAACCCAGGTGTCGAGCTTGAGCGGGTCGCCGCTGAGGATGACGACGTCGGCCGCTTTGCCGGGCTCCAGGGAACCGCGGCTGTCGGCGATGCCGAGCACCTCCGCGGGACGAAGGGTGATCGCCCGCAGGGCCTCGTCGTAGGGCACCCCGTATTTCACCGCCGTGGCTGCCTGGAACCACAGATAGTTCGTGCCGAGCATGGGCGGCTGGCTGCCTCCGCCGCGGCCTCCTCCCGCGGACTGCGTCGGCGTCACCGTGAATGTCACGGGCACGCCGGCCTCCCGGTACAGCTTCGGCAACACGATCTGCTTCTCCTCCCCGCTGCGGGGATCGGTTTCCCAGAGAACCAGCGTGGGTTCCAGAATGACCGGCAGGCCCGAGGCGGCGACTTGTTTGACAGCCCGATGACACTGCGGACCGAGCACCAGCACGCCACGCAGCTTGTAGTCCTTGACCAGGCGAATGGCCTGGGGCACGTCCATCGGCAGTTCGCAGTAGATGAAGGCGAGCTGCTCGCCCTTGAGAAGCCTGGCCAGGGCGGCACGGACGAGGGCGGCGTCAGGATTGGTCTCCTGGCCGGGCTGATCGCCGCCGCCGGGACGGGGCCGACGCTGCTGAGTGTCCTCGTCGTCATTGGCCGCGGCGGACTCACCTCCTCCCCCGGGCGGGTCGGCTGGCTCGGCGTTGCGAGCTTCCGGGGAGCCGGTGCCCCCCTTGGCGTCCGGCGCCGGCTGCGGCTGAGCCTGCGAGGTACGGCCCCGCTCGGTCATCGCCTCCCGAGCGGCATCGAGTTCGCGTCGGATGGCCGCCACCTGACCCATGCGGTTGCGGTCGCCGGTCGGTCGCAGGGAAATCTTGATGCCGATGTCCCGCTTGATCAGCATCTCGTTGAGGAACTGGCCCGACGTCCGCACAATCGCCGCCTGTCCGCCGAAGATCGTGTTGTTTCCCGGCACGATGGCCGCGGTCGTGATCCCCTGCCGCCGACATTCCTCGAAATAATCCTGGCTGGGATCGATCGCATCCACCACGGACAGAAACGGCACGATGGGGTTGGTTTCGTTCGTCTGGTCCATGCCGCGCGAGGAATGGACTTCGATCAGACCGGGAACGACCACCTTGCCCGTGGCGTCGAGCACCTTGGCTTCGGAGGGAATGGGCACGTCCTTGCCGACGGCCTCGATCTTGCCGTTGCGGAGGACGATCACGCCCTGCTCGATGACCGGGCCGGAAACGGGCAGAATCTTGCCCCCTTTGATGGCCAGCACCTCGTCGGCGGAGGCCAACCCCGCCGTGGCCAGAAGCAGCGGCAAAACGAAGGTGTGACAACGCATAGTCACGGCTCCTCGGCGCGGATGACGCCGTCGATCATGGTCCACAACACGCGGCTGGTGCCATCCCACGGATCGCCGCTGAGGGCGACGAGATCGGCATCCCGTCCCGCCTGGATGCGGCCGACCCGCTGTTCCAGTTGCAGCACCCGGGCCGGCTGCACGGTGATCGCTTCCAGGGCGGCATCCTTCGGCAATCCGAAGCGGACGGCAAAGCGGGCCTGATCGAGCAGATCGCCGCCGGTCAGGCAGAACGGAATGCCGGCCTCGTGCAGAACCCCCGGGAGGTTCAAAATCGTCTCCGTGCTTTCCGGTCCGATTCCCGCGCTGGTGCTGAGCGGAGCCAGAAGCACGGGCACTTTCGCCGCCGCGATCTGCTGCCGGACGCGATAAGCCTCCTGCCCGCCCACCAGCACCAGCCGCATCGGAAACTCTTCCCGCAGCCGCAGCGCCGCCAGCAGGTCGGTGTCCAGCCGGCTCGTGCAGAACACCGGCCGCGCTCCGGAGAGCACTTCCCGCAGCACGGCGCGATCCGGCGTCGAAGTCCGCGTCGCCAGGCCGAACTCGCTGCGCAGAATCCAGACGACGCCCATGCGATTGGTCGGCTGCCGGTTGTAAGGCGAATCGGGACGATTGCGGGAGGAGTTGCCTTCCGTCGGATCGGAGGAGGTGGTGATGGCCAGGCCGTGATCTTCACGGAGAACCCGGTTCTTGCGGTCGCCGCTGGTCTTGAGGATGCAGCTCAGGCCGCTGATAACGTTGTCCGTGCCGGGCAGAATATGGACGGTCGTGACACCCTGCTGACACAGCCGACGCAGGGAGGAATGCGACGGGTCCACGGCGTCGCAGGCCCGGATGCGGGGACTGACTTCGACGGTGGACTCGGTCCGTCCGCCGTCCAGGCCGGCGGAGCTGGCGGCGTCGATGAAGCCGGGCAGAAGCACGCCGGAGCCGAGATCGCGGAAGCGGCTGCCGGGCGGGATGGCGAGTTCCCCGGCCACGGCGACGATCTTGCCGTCCCGAACGTGAACGACGCCGGGAGCCAGCGGCGGACCATCGAGGGTATAAACCCGGCTGGCCTTGATGAACAAATCCTCGGCCTGGGCCGTCATCGGCACGACCACCGCCAGGATCGCAAAGCACCAGGGACGCATTTTCGTTTTTCCGTGACTTAGCATGACGCCTGTCCGCAGCCGTTCAAGGAGCCGATCCGGCGACCCGCTTGCCCTCCACGATCACCGCCACGGGCCGACTGGTCAGGTCGAGCGGATCGCCGGACCAGATCACCAGATCGGCGGGACTTCCCGGGGCGATTCGGGACGCCGCCGCGGTCGGGGCCAAGGTTTCCACATCGGCGGCGATCAAGGCTCGTCGCGCTGCCGCTCGGGGCGTCCCGGCCGCTGCCAACACCGCCGCTGTCGTCCGCATCTCCACCGCGTCGCCTCCCAGGGCCAGCGGCACCCCGACCGAAGCCAGGCGGGACAACGCCTGCACGGTTCGCTCGGCATCGGTCGGTCGGGTCGGAGCGAGGACCACCCCGACCGTCGCGGATCGCAAGACCTCGCCCAGGCCGTCCACGTCCCGTGGATTCACGAGGAGAATCCGAATTCGAAACTGTTCCGCCAAGCGCAGAGCTGCCTCGATCTCGGCCCGTGTCTGGGCCTCGATCAGCATCGGCCAGGCCCGACTGCGAACGAGGTCCAAGCGTCGTTCCCGCTCAGCCAGCAGAGCCTGGCGGATCGGGTCGGGCAGGTACAATCGGGTTTCCGAGTTCATGCCTCGGATGCGGTCCGAGAGCAGTCCATATTGACCCGCAAGGCTGGCCGGATAGCGATCCCGATTGCGCGCGGAAGCGGTCAGCACACCTTTGAAGGCGATGTCCCGCGGTGCTCGTTCGGTGATAGCGGGGGTCTTGCCTGCGTCGCTCGTCGGTCCGTCGGTCGGCGTCAGCGTGACGACGCCGGCCAGCACGTTGGCTGAACCGGGGGCGATGACCGCCCACAACATGCCCGCTTCCCTCTGCGAGCGCAGTCGGGGTTGTTCGGCAAACAGCAGATCGGCGGCGCGAAGATGGGAGGCATCAGCGTCTGGAGTCTGTTCCGCCGTCAGCGGAAAATGGCCCGACACCAGGCCGGGGGTGACGGCCAGGTCTCCCAGGTCGATGGTGACGACCGAGTTATCGCCTGCCAATTGCGATTCGGCCACGAACCGGCCGTCGCTGACATGCAAGGCTCCTTCCTTCCACGTTCCATCGGGAGCCAGCAGACGGCGGGTGCGGAGCGTGAAGCGGTTCGGCAGCTTGTCGGGCGTCGAAGTGCCGACCAGCCGGGGCGTCTCGGCGGCCTCGGCTTCCCAATTCTCGTGAGTGATCCTGCCCTGGCTGATGGCGAGCCGAACCGGCGCGGAGGGATCGAGCGGATCGCCGGCGAAAACGGCCAGGTCGGCAACTCGTCCCACGGCCAAGCGACCGAGTTTGTCGCCAACGCCGAGCAAGTCCGCCGCTTCGCTGGTCAGGGCACTGAGAACGCGGTTGCGGGGATAGCCGGCCGTCACTGCCGAGGCAGCATGGAATCGCAAGGCCGCCGTGCTTTGCGGATCCGATCCATAGGTGCCGATGGCAAACTTGCGGGCTTCGCCGACTCCCTCACGGCCTCCGCTCGAACCCAGGACGAGATCGCGGATGGCGATTGAAGGTCGCTCCGGCCACAAGGGGCCGATCACCAGGCCGCAGCGGGATTTGCTCAATTCCTCGGGAATGACTCGGCAGCGTTCAACCCGTTCGAAGACCATCCGCAGGTTGAAGTCGGCAGCGAGACGAAGGGCGTTGCGAACGTCGTCCTCGTAGTGGACCTCCATGCGGACGGGAATGCGTCCTCGGATGGCCTCGGCGAGCAGTTCCCGGGCGCGGTCTTTGCGGGCCGGGGGATTCTCAGCGTAGCGTTTGGCGGCATCGAATTGGCCGCGAAGCTGCTCGTACTGCGCGTAGCGGGTCAAGGTAGTGGCTGGAGGAGGAGCGGCGGGTTGCTGCGGTTGCACGGGAATCTGAAAACCGCGACTCCGCAATAAATCCAGCAACGGGCTGGTCGCTGGGGTCTCGGCCCGCGGAGCGATTCCCAGACACGCCTGGACGGCCGCGGGGGATCGGATCACCAGGTCGGTCGGCGTCTCGGCGGGAGCGATGCGGAGCACGGCCCCGCTGCCGCCCAGGTTGCCGCTGCCGGCTGGTTGCACGGCTACGGCGGTCACGCCGTGTCGAGCGGCGGTCCGCCAGTCGTCGGCGTAGGGATCGACGGCGTCGAGGATGTCCAGCGTGCCGTCACGCCCACCTTCGGAAGCCGCCGAAGGATTCAGGCCCACGACGCCGCGAGCATCCACCAGCCCCGGTGTAATGACGCAGCCGCTGACGTTCACGACACGGGCATTGCCGGGCGGCTGCACGTCCGGCCCCAGAGCGACGATCCGGCCCTTGTCCACGACCAGGCAACCGACGAAATCCCCCGCTTCGGTCTGCGTCCGAATCAGTCCGCCGACCAGGGCGAGCGGTTTTTCGTCCGGTTGCTTGTCCGCGGCTGAGAGTCCCAGGAGGCACGTCCACAGAAGCAGAGCCGGAAAGCCGCCGCGTGGCAAACCCATGACCGTACCCGCGATGCCGATTCACAGCTGGGTTGGGAAAACGGCTTCAAAGTACTGAGATTGGGCCGCCCTTGCAAGGAGGCGTCAGCGTTCTCATCGAGTTTTAACGAGTTTTCGGATCGAACGTGCCGACCACGAGGCAGGCATTGTGGCCGCCGAAGCCGAAGCTGTTGGAAATGGCCCGCCGGACGGTCATCTGCCGAGGCTGGTTGGGAACGTAATCGAGATCGCAGGCGGGATCCGGGGTTTCGTAATTGATGGTGGGGTGGACCCAACCGGTGTGCACGGACATGACCGTGGCGATCAGCTCCACGCCGCCGCTGGCCCCGAGCAGGTGGCCGATCATGCTCTTGGTGCTGGAGACAGCCAGCTTGTAAGCGTGGTCCTTGAAGACCAGCTTGATAGCCTTGGTCTCGGCTTCGTCGCCCAGCGGGGTGCTGGTGCCGTGGGCGTTGATGTACTGCACTTCGTCGGGATTGGTGCGGGCGTCGCGCAGGGCCAGTTGCATCGCCAGGGCCGCCCCGCTGCCGTCCGGGCAGGGAGCGGTGATGTTGTAGGCATCCGCCGACACGCCGTAGCCGAGCAGTTCGGCGTAAATGCGGGCACCGCGGCGGAGGGCATGCTCCAGCTCCTCCAGAATCAGAATGCCGGCACCCTCGCTGAGCACGAAGCCGTCGCGGTCCTTGTCGAAAGGTCGGCTGGCCTTGGTGGGGGCGTCGTTGCGTTCGGACAGGGCGCGGGCTGCCACGAAGCCGCCGATGCCCATGGGCGTGATGGTCGCCTCCGTGCCGCCGCTGACAATGACATCGGCATCGCCGCGCTGGATGGTCCGCATGGCCTCGCCGATGGCGTTGGCCGCCGAGGCACAGGCCGTGGACACCGACATGTTCGGCCCCCGCAGGCCGTAATGCAGCGACACCTGGGCCGGGGCCGCGTTCGGCATCAGCTTCGGGATGACGAACGGGCTGATGCGGTTCGGCCCCTGCTTGAGCAAGCGGGTGTGCTGTTCCTCGTACTCGTTCAAGCCGCCGATCCCGCTGCCGAGGATCGAGCCGCAGCGGTTGACATCTTCCTTGCCGAAGTCGAGTCCGGAATCCTTCACGGCACTGATAGCGGCGACGATGGCGAACTGGGCGAAGCGGTCAAGCCGACGAGCAGTACGGGCGTCAAGAATCTTTTCCGGTTCAAAGTTGCGAACTTGCCCGGCGAAGCGGACGCGGAAGTCGCTGGGATCGAACAGGTCGATCGGACCGATGCCGCTCCGACCTTCCAGCAGGCCCTTCCAGAACTCCTGGAGGTCGCTGGAGAGCGGATTGACGGTGCCCATGCCGGTAATGACAACCCGTCGGCCCATGACTCGCGTCCGGCGTCCTTCGTGTCCCTACGTCCGGTCTTGCCTCCGCTCCGCTTTCCCGGGACGGACAAGCCCGGTGAGTGAGGAGCTGATGAGGCGGCGGGGAGGTCAGCCCCTGGGCAGGCGCAGGCTGACTGGCGAGCTTCGATCGCGACTCTCAATCCTTGGTGGCGGCCCCAGTGCCCTGGCCTTCCCAGCTCCCGCTTTTCTTGTGCTTCAGTTCCTGCTCGATGTAGTCGATGATCTGCCCGATGGTGTGGATGTTCTGCTGGGCCGTGTCCGGAATCTGAATGTGGAACTCTTCTTCCAACTCCATGACCAGTTCGACCACGTCGAGCGAATCCGTCTGGAGATCCTTGATCAGGGAAGTGTCACGGGTGATCTGGTCCTTGGCCACGCCCAGTTTATCGCTGACGATTTCGATCACGCGCTGTTCAATCGAATTCACGATTAAAGTCCTCCGAAGTCTGCTGGCAGGCATTCGCGGCGCTGCCATCCCCCGACCGGCCTGCGGGTTACATCCTCCCACGTCCGGCCCTTGATATAACCCAACTCCTCCACCTTGTCCACTCCAAGTCGTCCCTGACCCGCCGTGTGCGATTCCTTCAGGAATATACGGAAGTTCCCACGTCCCGTCACTTGTTCTTCACGTCCTGCCGCCTGCCGGCCTTCTGCCAGGAGAGGGCGCAGTGCGGCGGGCGACTCAGGCGGCGATGTTGCGGCAGTCGGCCTTGCGCTGGATGCGCTTGAGCAGTCCCGCCAGCACACGCCCCGGCCCGATCTCGTAGAAACGGTCGAAGCCCTCGGCCAGCAGGTTCCGCAGCGTCTGCTCCCATTGCACCGGCTGAAGCACCTGCCGCACCAGCAGACCGCGGATTTCCTGCGGATCGGTATGCGGCTGGGCATCCACATTCGACCACACCGGGATGCGCGGCGTGCGGATTTCCACCTGATCCAGCGCCTCTTTCAAGCGCTCGTCGGCGGGCCGCATGATGGCCGTGTGGAACGCTCCTGCCACGGCCAGACGCACCGTTTTCATGGCCCCGGCTTCGGTCGCCAACTGTTCGATCCGCTCGCAGGCCGCCTTGGCTCCAGAAACCACGACGTTGCCCGGACAGAGGTAGTTGGCAATGCTGACAGGACCGCAATCGGCCGCTTTCCTGCACAATTCTTCGACCTGGGGAATTTCCAATCCCAGGATGCTGACCATGCCGCTGGGCGTGGCGTCCGCCGCCGCCTGCATGGCCTCGCCGCGCCGCTTCACCACCCGCAGCCCGTCGGCGAACGACATCGCCCCGGCGAAGGTCAACGCGGTGTACTCTCCCAGGCTCAGCCCCGCCGCCGCCTGACACTCCGCCACCGCCTCCGGTTCGCTTTTTCGCAGCGATTCCAGGGCTGCCAGACTGGCTGTGAAGATGGCCGGTTGACTGACCGCCGTGGAGTTCAGCCGTTCCTCCGGCCCTTCGGCGCACAATCGCAGCAGGTCGTAGCCGAGGATTTCCGAGGCCTGCTCGAAGATGGCTCGCGCGGTCGGGTCGCTGTCGCACAGGGCCTTGCCCATGCCGACGTATTGGGCACCTTGTCCGGGGAATAGAAAGGCAATCTTGGGCACGGTGGTTCCTCGAAGGTGGTGGCGGAGGTCGTCGTCACGGAGGGCTGACTCCCTCCGCTCGGATGCGTTCTTGTTTCGCTACCTGCCGCACGATCCTCTTGAAGCGAGCGGGCAGCGTCAAGGCGAACACGCAGCGTCAAGGCGAGCGGGCAGCGTCAGCTGCCCGGTGCCTTCCGCTCGTCAGAACCGGAGGCCTGACGGCCTCCGCTCGCCGGGATGATACGATTAGGGCCTCCGCTCGCCGGCGATGATGCGCTTCGGGCCTCCGCTCGCCGTCGGAATTTGTTGCGAATTCTAACGCTGAGGAAGTCAACCGTCTTCCCCGACCGCTCCCACCAGCGGGCCAAATTGCAGGTGCTCGGCGATCCCGTCGTTGAGCCGGGCGGATTCCAGCCGCTGAGCCAGGCTCACCGCCTCCGGCAAGGCGCCCAGATCGGTCAGATGAATCGGATAGCCGATGAAGCCCAGGAGCGGACGAACGGCGGAAACCCGCGGCCCCGGCAACTCCGCCTCGCGGAGCAGATCGGCGACGCTGTTGCCGGTGCGCATCAGGACCGCGCCGAGACTTCCCGAGCAGACCAGCACCTCGGCGTCGCTGCGGAACGCCCCGGCGGGTTCGACGATGCCGGCATATTGGTGCGGGCTGAGTCCCGCCTCCAGAAGCCGATCCGCCTCTCGTTGGTTTTCCGCGTTCGCCCCGCGCAGCAGAACGCAACGGCCCTTGTCGCTTTCGCTCAAGACGCGGTGCAGCATCAGACCCATGACGCCATATTGATATAGATGAGGGGGAGTTGCCTCGGCGAAGGCCCCAGCGTCAACCACCAGCCAGCGGCTCCGTGTCGTCTGGATCAGGCCGGCCAGTCCGGGTCGCCGCACCTGGGGCACCAGGCGTCGCAAACGCATGCCCGCAGCCACCACCGCATTCAACGGACCGAGCGAGATCAGCCCGTCCACCTTGCGTTCGATCAAAAGCTGCCAGCAACGGCCGATGGACGTGTCCGGTCGGAAGCGCAGGGCGGTTTCCGGGTCTTCTCCTTCGTGAATCCCCTGCGAAGCGGGGTAAACAGAGATCCGTTCCCGGGTGCGGCCCTCCACGCCGGAAAGAGCACCGTTCAAACTGTGCGGATCTCCGACGAGGGTGAGCCGAACATCTTTGGTGGCGGCCAGCGCCTTGGCGGCGGAGGCGGCCACGGCTTCCGGGGAGATCGAGGCGGCAAGGGCGTCCAGTGCCAACCGCATCGCTTTCCGTCCTTACTTCTTCTTCTCTTTGATCTTCTCGACCTCAACCCCGCGGTAGAAGCCGCAATTCGTGCAGACGCGATGAGGCAACACCGGCTCCTTGCAATTGGGGCAGTATTGCACCTGCGGCGCGGTGACATGGAGATGACTCCGCCTCATGCCCTGGCGGGAGCGGGAGACGCGACGCTTCGGAACGGCCATGACGATGCCCTTCCCTGCATGGGATCATCGGAAAGCACGGCGACTAAGCTCGGACGACCAGCCGGGACCGTCCGATCCACTCGGATCGACGAGATTACGTCGGTGCCACCGTGTCCACTTTTCTACGGGGAGGTTCCGAGGCCGTCCACCCGGGCATCGTCGGGCAGCCGCAACACCATGCCCGCTTCGAGCCGGTTGACGTCGGTGAGGACATCGCGGTTGAGCCGAAGAATTTCGGGCCAGCGTTCGCCGCTTCCCAGGGTCCGTTTGGCAATGTTCCAGATCGTGTCGTTGGGCTGGACCCGGTAGCGTTTCTGCCCCGGCGGCGGCGAGGAACCGGGAGAGACCGGTCGAAAATCGGCGACCTGTTGAATGGCATCGCCCTCGGCGGCTTCACTCCGAGTCGGCCCGGGCGGCGGGGGCGGCGAGTTGGAGGGAGCATTTCGGCCGGACCCGGCGGGCGGTTCCCGTCCCGGCATGGCCACGCCGTAGCGGCGTTCCAGGTAGCCTGCCGGCGGCAGGAAGATCGCCATCCCCGGCTGGGGGTTGGCGAGCCGCGGGTCGCGTTCCCGATTGAAGCGGGCCAGGGCGTCCTGATAGCGGTCGCTGCGGTAGCGGTGTTGGCTGACCGTGGCGTAGCTGTCGCCCTGCTTCCAGAGGTAGACCTCGAGATCGAAAGACTCGACGGCGGCCGGCGGCCTGCCGTCCGGGGTGTTCCACACGGGCGGCTGCACGACCACGGGAATGCCGGCATCGTTGCGGACGTTGCCGGGCTGCGGACGGACCGTCAGCGGAATGCCGGAACTGTCCGACCGCTGCGAGGCGGGATTGGCCTGGGGAACCGATCCTGCCGTGCCGCGGGCCTGGGAATCGGCCACGGGTCGGCCCAGCACGGGCACCTCGTACTTGCGGTCGAAGGTCGTCGGCGGAGGCGGCGGCGGAACGGAACCCGGAGCGGACCTCGGCGGCGGAACGTCCCTGGGTTCCGTCGGCGGAGCGGAGGGCCGCGGCGATTCGGGAAGCACCGCTGGCTGTGACATGGGCATGTCACTGGAGCGCGGCATGGGCGGCGTGAGAGACGGCGGAGCGGGCGGCTCCTCCGGCGCAGGAGGTGTCATCGGTTCCCGCGGCGGACGCGGCGGATCTCCGGCAGCTGGCGGCGCGGGCTGGACCGGCGGTTCGATTCGCGGAGGCTCCGCCGATGGAAGCGGCGGCATGGGCGGCGGCGGGTCCGCCCTGGACGGCGGCGGCGGTTCGACGGGCGGAAGTCCCGAAGGTTCCTGGGGACGCGATGGCACGCTGCCTGGCTGTGACATGGGCATGTCACTGGAGCGCGGCACGGGCGGCGTCAGGGACGGCGGAGCGGTCGGCTCCTCGGGGGGAGGAGGAGGCGCGGGCGGACCCGGCGGGGTCAGCAGGGGGGGACGTGACAGCGCAGGCGGCTCCTCGGCAGGCGCGGGGCCGGGGGGACCGCCGAGCACGGGGGCCGATTCCCCTTGAGCCACTTGCCGCCCGGGGAGCGCCGGCGGCTCCTCCGGCGGGGGCGGCGAATCGCCGTGCTGTGCAGCCGGGCCGGGGCGGGTTTCCTTGGCCACCTCCGTGGCGGTGTCCACCGGCTCGGTTTCTGCGGAGGCCTGTGCTGTCTGCGTTTCCTCGGCTTCCCCCAGAAGCGGGTCCTGCGTGAAATAGAGCTTGTAGGTGAGCACTCCGCCCACCAGCGACAGGAACAGGGCGGCTACTGTCAATCCGACCTTGGTTTCGCGGGTCATGGGTCTGGTCTCCTCCGTGAGCGGCTGTGTTGTCCGCGCTTCCGACGCGGTTCAGGCCGCGGACTTCAGCCGGGCGGCTCGCAGCTTGGCGCTGCGGCTGCGTGGGTTGGTCGAGATTTCCGCTTCGCTCGGCGTCACCGGCTTGCGCGTCAGCACTTCCCAGGGTCCGGAGCGAAAGGCGTTCTTGACGAGGCGATCCTCCAGGGAATGAAAGCTGATGACGACGGCCCGCCCTTCGGGCTTCAGACACCTTGGCAACTGCTCCAAAAACTGCTCCAAGGCTTCCAGTTCGTCGTTGACGGCGATCCGCAGCGCTTGAAAGACCCGCGTCGCCGGGTCCATGCCGCCTCGGCTTCGGGGCACGCAGCGGCGGACCAGATCAGCCAGTTGCGTTGTCGTCGTGATCGGTTGTTTCTGCCGGATCTCGACGATGCGGCGGGCCACGCGGCGGCTGAAGCGTTCCTCCCCATATCGCCAGAAAATGTCCGCCAGTTCCCGCTCGCTGAGCCGGTTCACCAGTCGGCTGGCCGGTTCTCCCCGCGAGGGATCGAGTCGCATGTCCAGCGGCCCTTCGGCCTGAAAACTCAGTCCGCGGCGTGGATCGGCCAACTGGTCCGAAGCGAAGCCCAGGTCCGCCAGGACACCGTGCACACGGTCCACCTTCTGCTCGTCGAGCAGATGGCGCAGCTCGGCGAAGTTGCCGTGGACCAGCGTGACCGGGGCCGGGGCGTCCTTCAGCGTATTTCTTGCTAACCGGAGCATGGCTTCGTCCTGATCGATGCCGATCAAGCAGCCGTTGGGAGCGATCCGCTGGGCGATTCTTAAAGCATGTCCGCCGCCGCCGACCGTGGCATCCACGATGATCTGGCCCGGCTGCGGATCAAGCCAGCGCAGCACTTCGAGCGGCATGACGGGGATGTGCAGCGGAGAGGCAGGCTCGGACACGGAAGCCACATCGAAGTTCCTGGCGCATCGAAGTCTGCGGCGCAGACCCATACCGACGCACCGAATCGCATCGGCGACTATAGCCTCGGTTGCTACTCGTGCAAGGGCAATTGTCAACGGCTTTGCAGCGTCGGCGTCACCAGCCAGATCAGCGATGCGCAACCCTTCTCGATGGGCGTCCGCGCTTCCAGACAGGCCACCCCAGCCTTGGCGAATTCGATGTGAGCGCGCTTGCTGCCGATCAGCCAGCCCGTGAAACGCCCCAGATCGGGTTCATGGCCCACGAGAAACACGACCGCACTGTTCACCTTCGCCAGGCGTTTCGCCAGCTTCTTGCAGGAGCCGCCCAGGGCCAGTTCGTCTTCAAGAACCAACTCGCATTTCCCCTCGCCCAGGCCCATGCGTTCCAAGAGCCGTTCCGCCGTCTGCCGGGACCGTAGCAGCGGACTCGATAGGATCACTCCCGGTTCGACCCCCAGGCGCTTGAAGAAACGGGCCAGGTCATCGGTCTGTTCCATGCCTTTGGCCGTCAACGGACGTTCCTCATCGGTCTGCACTCCCGCCGCTCCCACGGGTTCCGCGTCGGCATGGCGAATCAGGTAAATCTGCATGGCTGCACCATCTGCGAAGGTTTACTCTTGAACGCCGCTCCGACCTAATGTAGCCTGAAGTGGCTACCAGTCCCAGGAAAAAGGCGGCGACCCGCGGCCGGGGCCGTTGACGTTTTGCTTCGCGAAAGATCGCCAAGGGATGCCGCCATGACGGCTCGGCCCTCGGATACGGGCTGCGCTTGGGCTTTTCCGGCCGGTTCTTCGGGAGATCACCACCATGAGCATGGGCAAAGGTCGAGGAGACTTCACCGACATCCTTATTAAGAAGGGCATCATCAGCCGCGATCAGCTCCAGGAAGCCACCGCCGTCCAGAAGTCCACCGGTGCAAAGCTGTCCGATGCCCTGGTCAAACTCGGCTATTGCTCGGCCCAGGACGTGATGACCGCCATCGCCGAGTTCCACAACCTTCAGTTTGTGGACCTGACCGAGTTGACCATTCCGGCGGCCGTGGTGGAACTGGTTCCGGAATCGGTGGCCCGCGAAAACGTCATTCTGCCGCTGGCCCAGGACAACGGCACGCTCAAGATCATCATGAGCGACCCGATGGACCTGGACACCATTCAAAAGCTCCAGTTCATCCTTAACAAGGACATCCAGCCCGTTCTCGCCCCACGGGAACAGATCATCGAGGCGATCAACCGCTACTACGGCCAGAGCGAAACCGAGTCGGTGGACTCGATGCTTCAGGAATTCACTGACACGGCCATCGACACGACCGAGACGGAGTCGGCCCAGCGGATGGCCGAAATGGACGACAGCGACGCTCCGGTCGTGAAACTGGTGAACCTGATCATTCAGGAAGCGATCAGCCTGCGGGCCAGCGACATCCATATCGAACCGTTCGCCGACCGCATCCGGGTCCGGTACCGCATCGACGGCGTGCTGGTGGAACGGGACAGTCCGCCGAAGCGGCTGCTGCCCGCCATCCTGTCGCGCATCAAGATCATGGGCAACATCGACATTGCCGAAAAGAGGCGTCCCCAGGACGGACGCATCAAAATGGTCGTCAACGGCAAGCACTTCGACCTGCGCGTCAGCATCCTGCCGACCAACCACGGCCAAGCCTGCTGCATGCGCATCCTCGACCGCAGCAGCATCCAGGTGAACATCCGCGACCTGGGCTTTGCCGACGACGACTACCAGCGGTTCCAGCAGATCATCAAACGGCCCAACGGCATCTTCCTGGTGACCGGCCCCACCGGTTCGGGCAAGACCACGACGCTCTACGCCGCATTGAACGAACTGAACCGGCCTGACCGGAAGATCATCACCGCGGAAGACCCGGTCGAGTATTACTTGCCAGGTGTGAACCAGGTGGAGGTCAAACACCAGATCGGCCTGGACTTCGCCCGGATCATCCGAGCCATGCTTCGGCAAGCGCCGAACATCATTCTGGTGGGCGAAATCCGCGACTGCGAGACGGCGGAGATCGCTATCCAGGCTTCTTTGACTGGACACTTGGTTTTCAGTACGCTACATACGAACGATGCGCCTAGTGCGATCACCCGTCTCATCGACATCGGCATCCAGCCGTTCCTGGTGGCGTCGAGCCTGATCGCCATCATGGCCCAGCGTCTGGTGCGGGTCGTCTGTCCGAAGTGCAAGGAGCCGGATCAGCCGAGCATGGCGGAAATTCGCGCCGCCGGTCTGACGCCGGATCGCCTCGCCAATGCCACGTTCATGCGGGGCCGTGGCTGTAGTCATTGCCACCACACGGGTTACCGCGGCCGGACGGGCATCTTCGAAATGATGAAGATGAACTCCACGCTGCGGGAAATGACCTTCCGCCGCGAGCCGACCCAGGCCATCCGTCGGCAGGCCCGCTTGCTCGGCATGAGGACTCTGCTGGAGGACGGCGTGAACAAGGCCCTCCGTGGCATCACGACGCTGGAAGAGGTGCTCTCCACCTGCCACCATGAAAGCGCTTTGGTGTGACAAAAAGCCCGATCATGAACTGACTTTTTTCTCATGGAAGGTTGAATCGGCTCCAAAGAGTGGGGATAATGGCTGTGTCCAACATGCGTCTGGAACACCACGTTTGCTTGGACACCTGGATTTCTGACAGATCATCTGACCGGTCAATTCCAGGGATAGTACAGGAAAGGGAGCGACTGTGGCTGCTGGCACGGTCCTGATGGAGAAGCTGCTTGAGACGGTGTACACCCTCAAGGCCAGCGACCTCCACATCTCGGTTGGCCAACCGCCGGTGATCCGGCTTCATGGGCGGCTGCGCAGGCTGGACGCCAAGGTGCTCGAACCCGACGACACCATGGCCCTCATGAAAAGCATCACCCCCGACCGCTGCCAACAGGAGCTTCAGGAGCGGGGCGGAGCGGACTTCGGGTTCGCCTACAGCGACAAGTGCCGCTTCCGCGTTGCCATCTTCAAGCAGAAGGGCAACGTGTCCATCGTCTGCCGCCGCATTCCCAGCCAGTTCCTGACCTTCGAGCAGATCCGCATGCCGGACGCCATTCGTCGGCTCATCACCCGGCCGCGCGGTCTGCTGCTGGTCACGGGGCCGACCGGCTCCGGCAAGACGACCAGTCTGGCCTCGATGATCAATTGGCTGAACGAGAACTACGACAAGCACATCATCACCATCGAAGACCCGATCGAGTATTACCACACGCACAAAAAGAGCACGGTCAACCAGCGTGAAATCGGCGTGGACGTGCCCAGCTTCGCCGAGGCCCTGCGCCGCGCTTTGCGGATGGACCCGGATGTGATTCTGGTCGGCGAAATGCGCGACCTGGAAACAATCCACGCCGCCCTGGAGGCCGCTGAGACCGGCCACGTCGTCTTCGCCACGCTCCACACCAGCGGAGCGGCCAGCACGATCAACCGGATCGTGGACGTGTTCCCCAAGGAGCAGCAGGACCAGATCCGCACCCAGCTTTCCACCGCGCTGATCGGCGTGCTGTCCCAGGCCCTGCTGCCCCGCAAGCCGGATGGTCTGGTGGCAGCCTACGAAATGATGGTCGTCACGCCCGCCATCCAGAACCTCATCCGCGAAAACAAAGTGTACCGCATCGACTCCAGCATTCAGACCGGACGCAAGCACGGCATGTTCCTGCTTGACGAAAGCCTCTTCCGACTCTGGAAGGAAGGGCTGGTCGAGAAGGAAGAGGTGTTGATGCGGTCGTCCCGACCGGCCGAACTGGCCGCCAAGATCGCCCAGGCGGAACGCGGTCTGCTTGAAGAGGAAGAAGAGGAGGAAGAGGAGTACGACGAGGACGAAGACGAGGAGTACGAGGACGACGAGGAGGACGAAGAGGAGGACGAGGGTCCCCGCCGTCCGGGTCGTCGCTGAACTCGTTCGTCCAACGCGGCCTTTCCTCCCTGGAACATACTGGCGAAGTTTCGACGGCTGATGGTTTGGCCGTCGCATGATCCCCTTGATGCACAGGCGAACGCACCATGCCTCCACCTCGTAACGGCGACAAGAAACCCGCAGCCAAGCCCGCAGCCGGGGCTGCCAAAGCCGCGGCCAAGAACGTCAAGCCGGCTCCCAAGCGCGTGGCCGGTCGGACCGACGCCATGGAGTCGATGCGGGGGGCGGCCACCAAGAAGCTGGGCCAGGTCATGGTGGACCTCGGGTTCATCGACGAGGACCAGCTGTGGGACATCCTTCAGGAATCGCGGGATACCGGCCAGCTGTTCGGCCAGGTGGCGGTGGCCCGGGGTCTGATCACCGAAGATCAGCTGCTTCAGGCGCTCGCGGAGCAGTACGGCCTCAAGCTGGTCAACCTCAACGAAGTCAAACCGCAGGCCGAGGCCCTGTCGCTGGTTCCCGAGGCGATGGCCAGCGTTTACAAGATCGTGCCGCTGTCGGTCAAGGACAACGTCCTGACCGTGGCTATGGCCGATCCAAGCAACCTCCTGGCCCTCGACGACCTCCGCAACCTCATTGGCGTCAGGGAAGTGCGGGCGGTCGTCGCCCCGCTCAAGGCCGTCACCGAGGCCATTCCCCGCTTCTACGCCGGCAAGGAAGAGAGCATCGTCGAGATCATCCAGAAGCTGGAGGAGGACCCGAATCTCGGTCGGCTCGAAAAGGAAACCAGCATCGACCTGGAAAGCCTCCAGGAACTCCAGGACTCCGCTCCCGTCCGCAAACTGCTCAACATGGTGATGCTGCTGGCCATCAAGGACCGGGCCAGCGACATCCACTTCGAGCCGTTCGAGGACGAGTACAAGATGCGTTATCGCTGCGACGGCGTGCTGTACGAAATGGTCCCGCCGCCGCGGCACCTGTCGATGGCCATTTCCAGCCGCATCAAGGTCATGGCCAACCTCGACATCGCCGAGCGGCGTCTGCCCCAGGACGGCCGCATCGAACTCAACGTCGGCGGCAACCCCGTGGACATGCGCGTGTCCGTGCTGCCCACGATGTTCGGCGAGAGCGTGGTCATCCGGGTGCTGGACCGGACGGTGGTCCAGCTCGACCTGGACAAGATCGGCATGGAGCCGGCCACTCTGGCCCGCTTCCGCGAAATCATCCGCAAGCCGAACGGCATCATCCTCATCACCGGGCCGACCGGCGCGGGCAAGACCACGACCCTCTACTCCGCTCTCAACGAACTCAACGACGTCAGCGAGAAGATCATCACCACGGAAGACCCGATCGAGTACGACATCGACGGCATCGTGCAGATTCCGATCAATCCGGACATCGACGTCACCTTCGCCAACGCCCTGCGCGGCATCCTCCGGCACGACCCGGACAAGATCCTCGTCGGCGAAATCCGCGACCTGGAAACCGCTCAGATCGCCGTGCAGGCGTCGCTGACCGGGCACATCGTCTTCAGCACGCTGCACACCAACGACGCGCCCAGCAGCATCACCCGCTTGCGCGACATGGGCCTGGAGCCGTACCTGATCACCGCCACGCTCGAAGGCATTCTCGCCCAGCGGCTGGTGCGCAAGATCTGCGTGGACTGCCGCACCGAGTACGAGCCTAGCCCCGAACTGCTCATGGAACTCAACCTTCGGCCCCAGGACGTCAAGGGCAAGAAGTTCTACTACGGCCGAGGCTGCGACCGCTGCAACAACACCGGCCACCGCGGCCGCACCGGCATCTTCGAGCTGCTCGTCGTGGACGACGAGATCCGCGATCTGATCGTCAACAACGCCTCGACCGACGAACTTCGCGTCGCTGCCCGCAAGAAGGGTATGTCCACCCTCCGCGAGTCCGGTCTGCGGGCCATCTTCAATGGCGTCACCACCATCGAAGAGGTCGTCCGGGAAACCGTCCTCGAAGAAGATTGATTCAGGAGCGATCCATGCCGACCTACAAGTTCGAAGCGATGAGCACCACCGGCGAGGAGGTCAAGGACTCCATCGACGCCGCTTCGGAAGAAGAAGCCCAGCAGAAAATCCGGCAGATGGGCTACTTCGTCACCCGCATCCAGGAGGTGGGCGGGACCAAGAAGGGCAAGGCCGCCAAGACCACCAAACGCCGCAAGAAGGGCCAGACCTGGACCATCGGCGGCGTCTCCTCCAAACAGCTGTGCACCTTCACCCGGCAGTTCTCCACGCTCCAGGACGCCGGTCTGCCCGTGCTGCGCAGCCTCAAGATTCTCGAAGGCCAGATGAAGCCCGGCGTGCTCAAGAACGCCCTCATCGACGTGGTGGACGACGTCGAATCCGGACTGACCCTCAGCGAAGCCTTCGCCAAGCACCCCAAGTGCTTCGACCGGCTCTACGTCAACATGGTGCGGGCCGGGGAGGCCGGCGGCGCGTTGGAAGTCATTCTCCAGCGTCTGGCCGATTTCAAGGAAAAGGCCCAAAGCCTCAAGCGCAAGATCATCGGCGCGATGGTCTATCCCGTGGTCGTCATCCTGGTGGCCATCGGCATCTTGACCTTCATCCTCATCTGGATCATCCCGAAGTTCAAACAGATCTTCAAAGACTTCGACATGAAGCTGCCGACCATCACCCAGGTCCTGCTCGACGTCTCGGACTTTGCCAAGTCCTACTTCTGGGTGGCCCCGCTGGTCGTGCTCGCCTTCTGGTTGTTCATCAAGCTGATCAAGCTGCACCGCATCGGCCGGTACATCGTGGACTGGACCAAGCTGCACATTCCCATCATCGGGCTGATCATCGCCAAGACGATCATCGCCCGAACCACGCGGACGCTGGGCACGCTGGTCAGTTCCGGCGTGCCGATCCTCGAAGCCTTGAGCATCACCAAGGAAACGTGCAACAACGCCGTCTACGAAAACATGTACCAGCGGGTCTGGGAGTCGATCCGCGAGGGCGAAACCATCGCCGTGCCCCTCAAGGAGAGCCGACTGGTGGACGACATGGTCGTCAACATGGTGGACGTCGGCGAGGAGACCGGCGACCTCGACCGCATGCTCTACAAGATCGCCGAGGTCTACGAGGAAGAGGTGGACGTGCTGGTCGAAAGCCTGGTCAGCCTGCTGGAACCGATCATGATCGTGTTCCTGGGCGGGGCGGTCGGCTTCATCGTCATCGCCTTGTTCTACCCGATGCTGGCGATCCTGGAAAAACTCTCCGGCGGAGCCAAATAAGCGATCATCCGGGCTGCCGCGTCGCAGGGCGCGGCCGACGCTGCTAGCGAGGAGGTCTTCATGTTGCTGTCATCATCCCGACGGGCCAGGCCGGCCTTCACCCTGCTGGAATTGATGGTGGTCATCGCCATCGTGGTGCTGCTGGCCGGCATGCTCCTGTCCGCCGTCACCAAGGTCCTCATCTACGCCGACGAAGTCCGCACGGTTTCCGAGATCGGCCAACTGTCCCAGGCCCTGGAGGCGTTCCGGCTCGAGTTCGGCCTGTATCCCCCGTCCCA
>JANWWR010000161.1 GCA_025055835.1 Gemmatales bacterium
CGTGCTTAATAAAACCGAGGAGTGGATACTGTCGGACGGATTGAAAAACAACACAACCTTTATTGCTGATTTTGACTTACATCTTCCAGATACCCTTCCACCGGAAAGCGAATTCACCCTCTCCGCCTTCGGCCTGCCGGAGCCGCCGGGTGTGACCTGGGAACGGCCCACACCGTGGTGGCTGTACGGCATCGCCGTGGGACTTGCTCTCGTCGTCCTTAGCGGGATTCTGTTTAGAGTATTCGGTCGGTTGAGGAGGCAGGGGACCAAGACGTGAGTGTGACCAAATAGCATAGACGTTTTGTCACCGTTGCGAGTTTGCGCGGCAATTTGCCGGTTTCCGCGACGGCCTGAGTAACGACACTTCAGCACCACTCGATTAATCAAAGTGGCTGTGCGTTGACCCTCGCTGACGCTTCGGGTTACAGTTTTTACGGCGAGCGAGGGCGTCAGCCCTCCGTGCATTACCGCGAACGATTCGTTCAGGCGACCGGGAAGCTGACGCTTCCCGCTCGCCGGGATTGTCAGATCATCGTGTAAGAAGAGAAAGGCGAGCGGGGCACGTCAGTGCCCCGGTACACCCTCGCTGACGCTTCGGGTTACAGAAATGAGGAAATAAGCCGAGCGGAGGGCGTCAGCCCTCCGTGCATCGCGACGAAGGAAGAGTTCAGGCGACCGGGAAGCTGACGCTTCCCGCTCGCCATTACGCAGAGGGCACGCCTCACGGTCGCCGTGCAGCTTCCCGCTCGCCGGAAGAGCAACCATGTTGAATGCGATTGCAGCGGGGCAACGGGGGGCGAGGCCGATTGACGATTAAGTGCGTTTTTTCCAGATGCCCTTCAAGAAAGGCCTGGTTTTTCGCTGGGTGTCAGGTTCGGTCGTGCTGTGTATAAGCGTGGAGTCGGGGTGACTGGATTCGAACCAGCGACTTCTTGGTCCCAAACCAAGCGCTCTGGCCAGGCTGAGCTACACCCCGATTGACCGACCGCGGCCCCCAACCCGCCTCCGTCTGCGAGCCGGTGCCTCCATCCCTGAAACCTTCGGCACCACGGACCGCAAGCTCCGAACGGACCGCTTGTCCGGTCGGCCTGGGCTATTTTAGCCCCGTCGGCTCGCCTTGGAAATGCCGTCTCCGCCTGCTACGATGGCTTTCGGTTGATCACAAGGCTTCGTTGGCCGAGCGAGGGTAGTTGTGGCTTCCGAGGGCTTCCTGCGTGCTCGCCGCTTCCTCGACTACAGCCCCGTTGCCTCCTGGGGGGCGATGGCCGTTTCCGTGGCCATCGGCCTCCTGCAAATCCTTCTGTTGGCACTTCTGGGCCTGTTCCTCGATCTGGTCATTCACGGCGGCTCGGTGCGGCAGTTCGGTCCGGAGGACGCCGCCTGGCTGGCAGAGCGGTTCGGCTCGACGACGGCGGAACAGGTGGAGTCGGCCCTGCGGGACGGGCGAGGCGTCGGATTGGTTTCCCCGGCGTTACGGCTGCATCGGGCCGGGCACCCCCTCACGGAACTGTTTGCCGGTCCGGCCAGCTGGTTCGCCTGGACGCGGAGCAACGGCACCTTTCTTACCGGCCTGCTGATCCTCAGCGCGGTGCTGGCCATCGCTCATGCCCTGCTCGTGCTCTTGATGCACCATCTGGCAGCCTCGGCCGTTGTCGAAGCGGCGACGCGGCTGCGTCGAGCGGTTTATCACCAGACCTACCGACTCGGCACGTTGGCATTTCGCGCCTTGGGCACCAGTGAGGCCATCGGCATCTTCACCCGGTACCTGGAAGCGGTGATCGAGGGGTTATACGTCTGGCTGACGGTCACGCTTCGCGCTCCGGCCACGATTGCCCTGCTGCTGGCGTTTGCCTTGGCGGTCGAATGGGGGGCCAGTGGTGCGCCGCCGTGGCTGACCGTCGCCTTCCTCCTGTTTGCGCTCCTGTTCTGGCTCGTCGAGGGCCAGCTGGCCGCCTACTTCCGCCGCGAGGAACATCGTAATTCGCTCCAAGCGTCGGAACAACTCGCTCTCTTACAGGAAAGCCTGCAGATCCTGAGGCTGGTCAAATGCTACCTGATGGAACTGTTCAACCAGGCTCGGGTGGAACGGCAATTAGCTCTGTATGCCCGTCGTCTTCGGGAGCGATATCTTCAGCGGGCCTTATTCGGTCAGACGCTGGCCTTGCTGGCGATTCTGGCGTTGGCATTGCTTTTGTACGGGGCGGGGTGGAACATCCTCAGCGGCAACCTCGGCGTCGCCCCGACGTTGACGGTGCTGGCCACCCTGGGCTGCCTCTACGTTCCCATCTGGACCTGGTTCGAGCAGCAGCGGACTCTCCGCCGTGCCAAGGCAGCCGCCGATACCGTGTTCGCTTTCCTGGACAGACGCGGCGACGTCGGCCAGATCGTCGGGGCCGAGTTTCTTCCGCCCCTGTCCCGCAAGCTGGAGTTTCGTAACGTCACGCTCCGGGAACCGGGCACTGGCCGTACTCTGCTCGAAGATGTCAGCCTGGAAATCCGAGCCAAGGAGCGGGTCGCCCTGGTGGGCCAGGACGAATTGGAGAAGCACGCCCTGGTTTATCTCATTCCTCGCTTTCTCGATCCGCGGGAAGGCGAGGTTCTGATCGATGGTAAAGATCTCCGCTGGGTGACGCTGGAAAGTCTGCGGGTTCAGGTGGCGCTGGTGCTTCAGCACAACCTCGTGTTCAATGACACCGTGGCGAACAACATCGGCGGCGGCGACCCGGCCTATACGCTGCCGCAGATCATGGAAGCAGCCAAGGTAGCCCACGCTCATCAATTCATCCAGAAACTGCCGCAAGGCTACGACACGCTCATCGGCGATCTGGGCCACAGCCTCAGCGTCAGTGAACAATTCCGCATCGCCCTGGCCCGGGCCATCCTTCGCGATCCCGCGCTCGTCATCATCGAGGAGCCGACGCAACCTCTCGACGACGACACCAAGGCCATGCTTGACGACACGTACCACCGCTTCCTCCCGGATCGCACCACCATCTTCCTGCCGCACCGGCTCTCGACGATCAAAAGCTGCAACCGCATTTTCCTGTTGCACAAGGGCCGCATCGAAGCCGTCGGCAGCCACCGCGACCTGCTCGCTCAGAGCGAACTGTATCGCCATCTGCAATACCTGGAATTCAACGTCTTCCACGAGTCGTGAGGATCATCCGCTTCCAAGCTCACGGAGAATACACGGATGCCGATGGACTACGCCGCGGAACTGGAAGCCGCCCGCAACGCCGCCATCCGGGCCGGTCATGAAATCCTGAAACTCTACGAATCCTTCGAGGCCATCGCCGACGCGCCCGCCGACATTTCCACGGAGGCCGACCGCCGCTCACAGGAGGTCATCCTCGAGACGCTGACCCGGGCCTTTCCCAACGACGCCTTCTGTGCCGAGGAAACCGGCGTCGGCCTGTCCGGACTGCGTCGGGAGGGGCCGCGGCTGTGGATCATTGACCCGATCGACGGCAGCCGCGGCTTCGCCAAAAAGCTCGGCGAATTCAGCGTCATGATCGGGTTGGTGGAACGGTATCAGGTTCGGCTGGGCCTGGTGCTGGAACCGGCCCGCAAACGCATGACGTTCGCCATCAAAGGGGAAGGCTGTTGGACCGCTGACGGCGAACTCGATGCGGTGCAGGAAATCGCCCCCTGTCACGTCAGCCCCGTGGAACGCTGGGAGGAGGCCCGACTTGTCCGCAGTCACTCGGAAAAACACCTGACCAACGAGATGACGCAGAAGTTGAAGCGGCTCGATTACACCTACTCGGCGGGGATCAAGATGGCGATGGTGGCTCGCGGCGAGGTGGACCTTTATCTCAGCAGTTACACCGGCTTCAACTCCTGGGACGTGTGCGCAGGACACATTCTGGTCGAGGAAGCAGGGGGCCGCGTCACCGACGCTCACGGTCAGCCGATCACCTATCGGCAAGACGGGTCGGGAAGGATCATCGGCACCGTGGCGACCAACGGATTCTTGCACGAACTGGCCCAGAAATGCGTCCTGCATTTTCTCACTTAACGTGAGCGGAAGGCGGGAATCCTCTCGTCACGGGCAGCTTACGCTGCCCGCACGGCTGACGACGTTGAATTACCGAGCGGAGGGCGTAAGCCCTCCGTGCCCTCACCCTCGCCCGGTCCTCGCTGACGCTTCGGGTTTCTGACCGAGCGGAGGGCGTAAGCCCTCCGTGCCCTCGCCCGGTCCTCGCTACCAACCCAGCAATTGCGCCAGCGTTTCCCGCTGCACCCAACCTACGACGAACGCCCCGCCGAGGATGAGCAACCCG
>JANWWR010000203.1 GCA_025055835.1 Gemmatales bacterium
ATGTGCCGCAGATGGTCGGGGCTTTGCATTATGCCCTGGGCGACGCTATGCCGATGACGCTCGCTCAGGTTCAGGGCTGGGTCGCCAACGAGGGCGATGCTTGGCAGCGGACGGTGACACACTTCGCCAGCATGCTGCGGGGAGGCCACGGCAATGCAGAAACGGCGACGGACTTCACTCTCCTGGGTCGAAGGACCGGCGAACTACACCTCGCCCTGGCCTCCGCGACCGATGATCCGGCCTTTGCTCCCGAGGAGATGACAAAGGCGGACTTGGTCAGCCTAGTTCAGCAGATGCACGACCGGCTGGATAAATCGTTGCAAGTCCTGCGGAATCAGCTTCCCAACCTGAATGAAACTGACAGGGATCTGTCGCGGAAACTTCTCTCCAACTCCAACCTGTTGCGAAAGCGGATCCAGGTTCCGGAACTGTCCGCCACGGTGCCGAAGATTCGCGTCCACGGCGACTACCATTTGGGCCAAGTCCTTTGCACTCCCGACGGCGATTTTGTCATTGTGGACTTTGAAGGCGAACCGGCTCGACCATTGGCCGAACGACGGGCCAAGCACTGCCCGTTGAAGGACGTGGCCGGGATGCTCCGGTCCTTCGACTACGCCGCTCAGGCGGCACTTCGCGGGTTGGCGGCTTCTGTTTTTGAGGCATCGGCAATTTCGACAGCGGAACGGCTTGCCAACCAAGCCAGCCGTCAGTACCTGAACGGCTATTACGCCGCCTTAGATTCTGCCACTGTGCTACCTCGGGATGTGAACCTACGCAACCAACTGCTGAACCTGTTTGTGCTGGACAAAGCCCTATACGAACTGCTGTACGAAGCCAACAACCGACCTGATTGGATTGCCATTCCGCTGACGGGCTTGATTCGCTACGCAAGCGGCCTTCAAGTCTAGGAGAAGTCGGTCGCTTACAAGGGATGGGGGGATTCTTATTCCGTGGCCGACCTGAGCGTTTACAATGGCCGCCACAGGTGCATTTAGGGGCTGCGCCGTCAGCTGGAGGAAAGCACGACATGCGCTGGGTGACATGGACAGGGGGGATCTGTTGGATGATGGCGTGGGCTGTGTCGGTCGCCGTGGGAATGCAGGACGGTTCTTTAAGAAAATGGCCGCACGTGGATCAACTGCCGGTGCAGCGAGAACTGCCCGATCTGCTTCGCATGTTCGACGGCCGCCGGATCGAAACGGCTGAGCGGTGGCGGAAGGAGCGTCGGCCCGAGCTGATCGAGTTGATCCAACATTACATGTACGGCTACGCTGCGCCGCCTCCCGGAATCACCGCCCGGATCACGAAGGATGAGGCGGTCGTAGCCAACGGCAAGGGCCGACTACGGGAAGTGGAAATCCGCTTCCGCGACCTGCCGGACGAGGCTCCTCGCATCCATCTGGCATTGATCGTGCCCCGCGAGGCCAAAGGGCCTGTGCCTGTTTTTCTTGCCCTCAACAAGTGCGGCAACGTCGAGATTCTGCCGGACGAAGCGATCACGTTTTTCCCGCAAGCCTGGCGGCACGAAGGGTGTCCGCCCCAGCTGCGAGGCTCTCAAACGGAATTCTGGTGCGTCGAGTATTTGCTGTCCCGCGGCTATGGCTTCGCCACGTTCCATGAAAGCGACATTGACCCGGACAAACACGACTTTAGCGACGGCATTCATCCCTGGTACCGACTGCCGGGACCACCGGAGACCCACTGGGGCACCATCGCCGCCTGGGCCTGGGGCCTCCAACGAGCCGTGGACTACCTCGTTACGGACCCGCTCGTGGATCCAAATCGTATCTGCCTCATCGGCCATTCCCGGCGCGGAAAGACGGCTCTGCTGGCGGCAGCTCTGGATGAGCGCGTTGCCCTGGTCGTGCCGCACCAGTCCGGCACTGGCGGCGTGGCCCTCAGTCGGGATAGCACCCAAGAAACCGTGGAGCGAATCAACCGCGTCTTTCCGCACTGGTTCAACGACATGTTCACGCACTTCAACGACAAGGTGGAACGCCTGCCGTTCGATCAACATGCCCTGGTCGCTCTGGTAGCTCCCAGGCCGCTCCTGGATACCGAAGGCTCTCAAGACCACTGGGCAAATTTTCCACGTGCCTTGGATGCCCTACGGGCCGCCGATCCGGTTTACAAACTGCTTGGAACTCGCGGGATCCAGGGCACGGGACTGGTTCAGGACGATGAACCGATTGTCGGGCCGAATTTCGGCACGATCATGCAGTACCGGCTGAACGAGAAGCACACCCTGAACCGAAAGTATTGGGAAAAGATACTCGACTTCGCCGATGCCTCCCTGCAAAAGCGTTAGAGCCGACATCGGCGATCGCCACTGAGGCGGTCTGGGGAGCTTCCCTCGGCAGGGCATTGTGGCGGCCAGAAGAACGGGTTAAAGCCAGTGGTACTTTTCTGACCCAACCTCGTATTTGGAGCCAGACCCATGAGCCAGGGGCGTTATGAACCGCATCGGGGAGTATTGATCCTCGTCTTGGGTATTCTCTCGCTGTTCTTTTTTGGCATTATCCTCGGTCCCATCGCCTGGATTCTAGGTAACAGTGATCTGAAGAAGATTCGCGCTGGGGTCATGGACCCCGAGGGCGAGCAGATGACGAACGTCGGCAGGATTTTGGGGATGGTGGGAACGATTTTGAATATCGTGGTATGCTGTGCGCTGGCCATATTCTACTCTGTCATTATCGCCATCGCAGTCGGTACCATTCAAGAGGAACTGGAAAAGAGTGCCCCGCCGAACGGACCTGCAAATGCCCCCCGGGTCAGGCCCGACGACGAAGGCAAGTTTAAGTTCCCCCTGGAAAAAGAGTGATCCGGTTGACCTTGATGAGGGTACCTGAACCAGCCTCTGCCTACCTCCAGACTATTCTTTCATCGAACTCCAGCCGGGCTGGCAGGCGTAACCATAGGCTGGTCTTCGTGAAACTCCTCGATCCGTTTCTGGACCTCTTCCCGGTGAATACGCACTTCCGGCGGGGCCTCGATTCCCAGCCGAACCGTTTCACCACGCACCTGCGTGATCGTGATGCGGATGTGACCGTCGATGATGATGGACTGACCGGGCTTCCGACTGAGAACCAGCATGGGTCTCCTCCTTGAGCGGGACTGGTTGTGACTTCCTCATCAACATCTACAGCAATCTATACGCCGAGGTACGCGAAAAAGTCTGATAATCTGCCATTTTTTCTAAAGTCGGGCTAAGTCATGATCCGCGTTAGCTTTACGATGACAAAAACAGGGAAGTTTAGAGAGTTTGAATCAATCCGGAAGGATACGTTGACTTGCCTTTGGAATCAGGTGTTGTGCAGATTTCGACCAGGGTGGTCGGAATCGCACCATCTACTGGGGAAGGGAAAAACGAAAGGCCCGCCGACCTTACAGCCGACGGGCCTTAGATAGATGGACCCGGCGATAACCTACTCTCGCGGCAGAAGCCACTACCATCGGCCCTGGAAGCTTAACGGCCGTGTTCGGAATGGGAACGGGTGTTTCCTTCCAGGTATCGTCACCGGGATATGCTTGGAATCAATCGAAATCATTGTAATCGGTAAGATAAATCTGATTGCTAAAAGCTTATCCTCCAGCCAAGAGATTAGCAGCTTTCGTGATCTTTTGAAATCGTCGGAATTGTCCTACTATACGAACAGGCTTAGCAATTGTGCGATAAGAATTAAGGCCTTGCCGATCGTGAACAAGCAAGACACAAACCACAGCATGGACTCACCTCCTTTCTGGTGGTGCTTATATACCTGAAATAAAAGCACGCAACTTTGCATGGGTGAGATACATGCAGATACTTCCCAAACCGGTCAGACAGTGAGATTTCAAAGATCATAGAAAAATCGGCAGCGGTAGAAAGCTGTCTCAGCGTCAAGCCCTTGGTATCGATTCGACCGATCAGATCAGATTGAGATGTACGATCTCAGTCTGACTGTGGACCGGACGGGAACCGGAGCCAAGGATCAATGCGGTCAAGCGCTCGGCTATTAGTACCGGTGAGCTGAGACCATTGCTGGCCTTACACACCCGGCCTATCGACCCGGTAGTCTTCCGGGAGCCTTCGGGTCTAAGGACCCAGGAGACCTCTTCTTGAGGAGGGTTTCACGCTTATATGCCTTCAGCGTTTATCCCAACCGTCCATTAGCTACCCTGCGATGCCGCTAGCGCGACAACAGGCACACCAGAGGGACGTCCCTCCCAATCCTCTCGTACTAGGGAGAGGGCCTCTCAAGTCTCCTCCGCCCACAACAGATAGGGACCGACCTGTCTCACGACGGTCTAAACCCAGCTCACGTACCGCTTTCATTGGCGAACAGCCAAACCCTTGGGAGCTTCTCCACCCCCAGGATGCGATGAGCCGACATCGAGGTGCCAAACCTCCTCGCCGCTGTGAACGCTCAGAGGAGATAAGCCTGTTATCCCCGGAGTACCTTTTATCTGTTGAGCGACGGCCTTTCCATCCAGCACCGCCGGATCACTTAGTCCGCGTTTCCGCCCTGCTCGACCCATCGGTCTCGCAGTCAAGCACCCTTGTACCTATGCGCTCGAAGCCCGATTGCCGACCGGGCTGAGGGTACCTTTGAACTCCTCCGTTACCTTTTAGGAGGAGACCGCCCCAGTCAAACTGCCCAGATAGCACTGTCCACCGCCCGGGTTCACGGGACGGAGTTAGAACTCAAGCACAACAAGGGTGGTGTTTCATCTTTCGGCTCCCCGACTACCGGAGTAATCGGTTCGCAGCCTCCCACCTACACTACGCATGCTGGGCCTAAGCCCAATACTAAGCTGCAGTAAAGGTTCACGGGGTCTTTCCGTCTAGTTGCGGGTA
>JANWWR010000177.1 GCA_025055835.1 Gemmatales bacterium
ACCGTTGAGCAGTTGAGCGAGGAGTTCTCCTCCAACGAGGTTCGGGCGGAGAAGGTGTACGGCGGCAAGGAGGTCAGCGTCGTCGGCTATGTGGCGCGGGTGCAGAAGAATCGCGGCGAGGATGGGGCCCAGGTCAAGGACGAGGAATACTACGTGGTCTGGATCAGTTCGGCGCCGGGTGACCCGAGACTTCCGCCGGGTGCGTCGCTCGCACGCCCGTTAGCCCGCATCAAGTGCCTGTTCGCTCGCACCGAGGCCGATACCCTGGCCAAGCTGTTGCCCCGTCAGGAGGTGGTCATTCGCGGAAGCTGCCATCCGGTCTCCGTCCAGGTTGGTCCCGCAGGGCGGGAGGTGGAGCGAACGGAGGTGGAGATGCGCGGATGCAAGGTGGTCAGCGTGAAGTAGGGTCGCGGCGGGAAACCCTCGCTGACGCTTCGGGTTTGACGGCGGTGGGTCGCTTCATGATAATCTCCCCGGCGTGAGCGGAAAGCGACGGCCAGCTGCCTGCACTCGCCGAACGCCGTGACGTTTCTCGACCCTCGCGAGTCGCCGAGAGGTTGCTGGATCGTCCACGCTGAGTGCGGCACTTCGGAGCGGGAGAGGCCCAACGATGCAAGGAGATGCCGGGACGCGGGGCAAGCTGGCGTCCTGGGGGACGGACCCGACGCAGGACGCCCACGGACCCAGTGCGGAAGAACGCCTGTGGGGCATGCTGGCCCATCTGCTCGCCTTGGCCAGTTGCGTCCTGGCCGGGCTGAGCTTCGTCGGTCCCCTGGTGGTCTATGTGCTCAAGCACCGGGAATCGAAGTTCATAGCCCATCATGGCCGGGAGGCGCTCAATTTCCATCTGAGCCTTTTGGTTTACATGGTCACGGCCATCGCCCTGACCTGGCTGATCAGCGAATACCTGGCCATTCTGGCGGTGGGGGTGGTGGTCTTCGGCGTGGCCTTCACGGCCCGCAACGCCTGGCAGGCCCATCGCGGCGAGTGGGTCCGCTACCCGCTGAGCCTGCGATTTCTGCCTTGAGGAGTTGCCATGAGTTCCGAATTCCCCTCGTCCGAGGAACCACCCGTGGCGGAACCCGCCGCCTCTTCCCCCTCAGAGCCGGTCCCCGTGACGCAGGAAGAACGCACCTGGGGGCTGTTTGCCCATCTCTCGGGACTGTTGGCGACCTTCGTGACCGCCGGGTTTGGCTTCCTCGGGCCACTCATCATCTGGCTGGCCAAGAAAGACACTTCGAAGTTCGTGGACTACCACGGCAAGGAAGCGCTCAACTTTCAACTCAACATGCTGATTCTGAGCGTGATTGCCGTGGCCGCCACGATCATCACCTGCGGTTTCGCTTTTCCGCTGCCCATGGCCGTGGTGGTCATCAACTGCGTCTTCAGCATCATCGCCGCCTTGAAAGCCAACGAGGGCAAGCTGTACGAATATCCGTACATTGTCCGCATGGTGAAATGAATTCGGTCCCGAATACGGGCCGAGCGGCTGAAGACGAGAGGACGCATGAGAGGCGCGAACGCGACCCGTCAGGAGTTCATTGACTTTTTCGTTCACAAGCACGGCCATACGATGGTGCCGTCGTCCAGCGTCGTGCCCCTGGACGACCCGACGTTGATGTTCACCAACGCCGGGATGAACCAGTTCAAGGATGTCTTCCTGGGCACCGGCACCCGCCCGTACAAGCGGGCCGTCAATTCGCAGAAATGCATCCGGGTCAGCGGCAAGCACAACGACCTGGAAGAGGTCGGCCGGGACACCTACCATCACACCTTCTTCGAGATGCTCGGCAACTGGTCGTTCGGCGATTATTACAAGGCCGAGGCGATCCAGTGGGCCTGGGACCTGCTGACCCGCGAATGGGGCATCGACAAATCGCGGCTGCACGCCACGGTCTTCGGCGGCGATCCGCAACTCGGCCTGGAGCCGGACGACGAGGCCTTTCGCCTGTGGACCCAAGTGACCGACATCGCTCCGGATCACGTTCACCGCTTCGGCACTAAGGACAATTTCTGGATGATGGGCGAGACCGGGCCGTGCGGTCCCTGCTCCGAGATCCACATCGACCGCACCCCGGACAAGTCCGGCGGCCGACTGATCAACAAGGGCGACGCCCGGGTCATGGAAATCTGGAACCTCGTCTTCATCCAGTACAACCGGGACGAACAGGGCCGACTGACTCTTTTGCCGGCCAAGCACGTGGACACCGGCATGGGTTTCGAGCGCATCTGCGCCGTCCTTCAGGGCAAGGAAAGCAACTACGACACGGACGTGTTCAGCCCGCTCATGGACGCCATCGCCGATCTGGTCGGCAAGCGCTATGGCGGACGGCTCGACGACCTCACCGACGTGGCTTTTCGGGTGGTGGCCGACCATCTGCGGATGCTCACCTTCGCCATCACTGACGGAGCCATGCCCGGCAACAAGGGCCGCGGTTCAGTGCTGCGGAGCGTGCTGCGGCGGGCAGTCCGCTTCGGCTGGCAATGCTTCGCCCAGCGGGAGCCGTTCCTGTTCAAACTCGTTCCCGCCCTGGTGGAGCACATGGGCGGGGCCTTCCCGGAACTGCGCCGCAATCCCGCCCGGGTTGCCGACATCATCCGCTCCGAAGAGGCCGACTTCCTTCGCACCATCGAACGCGGTCTGGCCCTGTTCGAGCAGGCCGCCGAGCGGGCCGGCAAGGACGGCGTCATCAGCGGCGACGACGTGTTTGAATTGCACACGACCTACGGCTTTCCGCCGGACCTGACCCAGCAGATGGCCCGGGAACGGGGTCTGCGGGTGGATGAGGCCGGGTATCAGCAGCGCATGCGGGAACACGAGGAAAAAAGCCGGGGACAGGCCGTGGTCAGCCAGATCGCCTTGGCCAGCAGCGTTCCATTGCCGGAAACCGACGACCGGCCCAAGTGGGCAGGCCGCACCGGCACCGGCAGGATTCTCGGCTGGATTCGCGACAACGCCTTCGTCACCCAGGGCCGACTCGCCGCCGACGATCAGCCCGAAACCGGCGTCGGCCTGGTGCTGGACCGCACCTGCTTTTACGCCGAGCAGGGCGGCCAGGTCGGCGACCGCGGCGTGATTAACACCGACACGGGAAGCTTTGTCGTCGAGCAGACGATCAAAATCGGCAATGCCACGGTGCATGTCGGCAAAGTCACCCGGGGTTTTGTAGAAATCGGTCAAACAGCGCGCCTGGAAGTGGATGCCGAGCGGGAATTAACACGCAAAAACCACACGGCCACGCACCTTTTGCACTGGGCGCTTTGCAAAGTGCTGGGGGATCACGTCGAGCAGCGCGGCAGCAAGGTGAAGCCGGACGGTTTTACGTTTGACTTCTCCCACCCGAAACCTCTGTCCGAGGCCGAGAAGGCCGAGGTGGAACGGCTGGTGAACGAAAAGATTTACGCCGATCTGCCCGTGTCCGCCGTGGAAATGCCGCAGAGCGAGGCCCGTAAACTGCCTGGAATTAAAGCCTTTTTCGGCGACAAATACGGCGACGTGGTGCGGGTCATCAGCATCGGCGATGGCTTCAGCCGGGAATTTTGCGGCGGAACGCATCTGGACCACACCGGCCAGGCGGGCTTTTTCAAAATCGTCGGCGAGGAGGCCGTCGGCAAAGGCGTTCGCCGATTAGTCTGCGTCACCGGCCCGGAAGCGGTGAAACACATCCAGCACTTGGATCACATCGTCCACGACCTCACCGACCGCTTCCGCTGCAAACCCGAGGAGGTGCCGCAGCGTGTCGAGGCGCTTCAGGAAGAGATACGCAAATTGCAACAGCAGCTGCGCAAAGGAGCGGCCACGGATTTGACGGCGGCGGCGGATCGGCTGTTGTCCCAGGCGGTCGAGGTCAACGGGGTGAAGCTGGTGGCGGGCGAGATGCCGTCGGCTCCTGAGGAGCAGTTGCGGCAGCAGATGGATCGCTTGCGGCAGAAGCTGGGCAGCGGGGTCATCGTGTTCGGCTGGGTGACGGAGGGCAAGGTCGGACTGATGGCGGCGGTGACGGAAGACCTGGTGAAGCGGGGTTTGCATGCGGGGAAGCTGGTCGGCGAGCTGGCGAAGCTGGTGGGAGGAGCCGGGGGCGGCAAACCGACGCTGGCCCAGGCCGGCGGCAAAGATCCCGCGCGCCTGTCCGACGCCCTGA
>JANWWR010000070.1 GCA_025055835.1 Gemmatales bacterium
GCCTGTTTAACGCCGTCGAAAATCTGAGCCTGGATGTCGTAAGCGATGAGGAAAACCTTGACGTCGTCGGTCAGCGCTCCCTTGTTGTTCCAGTTGTTCCGTAGAGCGTGGACGACCAACTCCGGTGCCACGCCACGGTTATTCTCTCCGTCGGTCAGCACGATCAGAGCCTTATTCTCGACCCCAGCCTGAAGCAGTTCCTGGGTGCCTAACACCATCGCATTGCCGATGGCCGTGGCGTTGCCGATTCTAACCTGATCTACCGCCGCTTCCAAGGCCGAAAGGTCGAACGGCTGCATCGGCTTGATGACATCTGCTGTTCCGCTGAAGGCGATTAAGCCGACTTTGATAAGCCTGTCCCTGTTGGCGGGATCCTTCGACCACTCCTCGATTTGCCGCAGGACTGCTTTTAATGCCGCCTTGCTCGTCTGAATCTTTGGTACTCCCTGGACGGCATCGTTCATGCTGGGGGAAACATCCAGGCAGAACATGATGCCGACCGAACCGAGCGGCGCGGGGGTGGCGGGCACTTCAGGCAAGGCAATTTCATAGACAGGCTTCTGCGGTTCCCCGGTCCGTCGCGCGCTTTTTCCGCCGCAGCCCAGGATCGTTATCAGGCAAAGCAGCGCAATAATCTGGGGAAGCAGTCGAAACATGGGCGGTCTCCTTGATTACTCCAGGGTATAAAGCTGAACTTCGACGCGGCGGTTCTCCTCGGGAGGAGCGCCCGGAATCGGCTCGTCCCAGCCACGCCCGTCGGTGTCTATGCGCGCTGGATCCACGCCATTCTGCACCAGAACGGCCTTGACCGCCTCGGCCCGTGCCTTGGACATTTCCACCGCCCGCACCGCCTGCCGACGATAAAACGCCTCGCCTTGGCGTTTAAACTCCGCTACCTGGCTGTTATCGAGATGGCCGCGAAGGACGAGATAGGAACCGGGAGCCAATTTAAGCAATTGCAACAGATCCTTTAAAGCCCGCTGATTGCCAGGGTCGTTCAAATCCAGCTTCGTGCTGTTCGGCTCGAAGAGGAAGCGAATCTGCTTGGTCAAAAGCGGATTGCCTTCCAGAACGGTCTTCTTGTCGCGCTCCTCGGACGGGCCAAGTTCGACGACCTGACCTGCAAAGGCTCCGCTGCGTTCCAGTTCTTCCAGGTATTTACGATTGACCAGCCGCTCCGGCGGAACCGGATTGCGAATGATCTCCCGGCCATAACTGTAAACCGCAGAATAATAAATCTCGTTGAATGTGCCGATCTTGCCCGGTTGATCGGAGAAAAACAGCAGGTTTTCCGCAAGATTGCTTAAGTGAACGTCCTTGAGCGATTCGCGGCATTCTTCGACGGTCTGGTCGAAGGCCTTGGCGCATACGGGCAGATACGGTTCCGGGTTTTTTCGCAGTTCCTGCGTCGCCCACATGATCCCGTCCACCATGCCCTGCACGATCTTCGGGTTGGCCTTGGCAAAGGCCTGATTGACGATCAGCACGTCGGCAATAATCAGCAGATTGCGATTCGTGGTTAATAGCCGAACCTTGTCGGGATGTTCCTTCGGCACGTCGTGGATAAACGGATTCCAGGTCACGCAACCGGCTAAATCCTTGCTTCCGGCAGCGACAAAGGCGCTGAACAGAGCCGCGGCATCTTCGGCGGTTTCCGTAAACAGGAGATTTATCCTGTTGGGATCGCGGGAGTCTTCCAATCCTTTAAGCGGCTTAAGTTCAAGACCAGCTTCTTGAGCGAGGAAGCGAAGGAAGAAGTCGGCTTCCGTCTGCTGGGCGACAGCGACCGTTTTGCCTTTCAACTGATTGATGCTGGTGATCTCCTTGAGCGTGATAATGCCGTCGCCGCCGCGGGAGAAGTCCAGTTGAACGGGCACCTCGACCTTGAGTTGCGAACCGTACAAGGCCAACACGTCCACCGTGGTCGAAGAGGCGGCCATTTTGCCGCTGTTGAGGGCGCTCCAGCTTTCCGATTCACCTTCGCTCATTTTAATGCGGAGTTTAAATCCATGTTTGCGGGCATAGTAGCTGTCGTTGTTGGGTTCGAGTCCGCCATTGGCGACGAGGATCGGAGCGTAGCCGGGCCAGTCGCTCAGTTCAATGTCGATGATGTCGCCTTGGGGTTTATACTCCCCGGCTGGCTCCAGGGTGGGAATCTCGCGGGCCGGGACGATCTTGGCGAGCACCTGGGGGTCCACTGCCGGAGCAGAACGGGCCGTCGAGTCCGAAGACGATGCGGGCCGGGTCGGATCTCCCGTGGCGGCGTCTGGCTTGTCCCCGCGGAAGTGCGTGTAGAAGCGGTAGCCGGCCAGGGCCAGCAGACCGGCCACGACCAGGGCCACGACCAGATAGAAGAAGGCCGTCGGTTTGCCGTTCATAATTGGCATCTCCCTCGAAGCTTGGCCCGGGGTGGGCGAACTACTGAATGACCTTGTCGCGCTTGGCCAGTCGCCGGGCCAGCGAGACCCCGGAGCATAATGCTCCCTCCATGTATCCCACGAAGGCGTAACAAGCATGTTCCCCGGCAAAGTGCAGCCGGTTGAGGCCCTGGTACAGCATCGGCCCGACGGTGGTGACCTGGCCCGGAGCCGGGAAGGAATAGCCGGCGCCGGTCAGTTGATCGCCCGGCCAGTCGAAAAATGCAGACTTGACGAAATGCTCGCGGATTCCGGGATACCTTTGCTCCAGTTCCTGGAGGTAATTGCCTTCGCGTTGTTCCGACTTCCAGGAGCGGCAGGTCGCGGCCGGGGTGCCGCCGCTGAAGCACGTCAGGCAGGCCGGTCCCTCGCCGGGTTGATTGTCGGTCCCGTCCCAGGTCATGCTCACCGGGCCGTTGCTCAGGCTGTATTGTGACAGCTTGAGTTCTTCCCAAAAGCGCGCTTTGACCACAGGGAAGAACTTGACATTGACCCCCATCTGCGGCTTCAAAACGGCCGGCAGCGTCGGCACGAAGACGATGCGGTCCCAGGTCGAGGGCGGCACGGCCAGCACAACGTCGTCGGCTGTCAGATTGCTGCCATCTTTAAGCGTCACGGTCACGGCCTTGTCGCCGACCTCGATCTTGATCACGGCGGTGTTGGTGCGGACGCGGTTGGTTCCGATGGCCTCGGCCAATTTCGTCGCCAACTGCTGGTTGCCGCCCTCGCAGCGGTGCGTTTCCGTTTCCGTCCAGAACGTCTCGACGCCACCGCCCTTGATCATCGTCAACATTCCCAGATAGCTTTGCTTGTCGAGGTCGACGCCGTTGTCGGCGGTGAACGTGGCGGCGATGCCCTTCTTGACCAAATCCGAGAAATCCTGATCGGCCAGCCATTGGGCCATGCTGCGGGAATCGAGGGCCTTGGCGTTTTCGGTGGTCCAGGGCTGTTCGGCGTTGACGTTGCGGGCGGCGTCGTTGAGCCGCTTGCAGCCTTCCTCGATCTCCTCCCAAACCTTGTCCGACTCCTCCTTGGACAGTTTCTTGCCGTCAAAAACGATCGGGGCTTCGGCTTCTTGATCCTCGGTCATTTCGATGAGCTTGAGGCCGAAGCGGTCGGCGTAGGAAATCCAGTGCTTGTGGTTCGTGCCGATGAGTTCGCCACCTAATTCGATGTTGCGGCCGGGAGCAAGGTTGTTGGAAGAAAGCACGCGGCCGCCGAGGCGGGAACGGGCTTCCAGAACGGTGACATCGTAGCCGACGCTCTTGAGTTCATGGGCACAGGCCAACCCGCCGAAGCCGGCTCCGACGACGATGACTTTTCTGCCCGCAGCAGCCCGACCGCAGCCGACCAGGTTGCCCAGGAACAACCCGGCCCCGGCGAGCAGCGAGGCCCGCAGCATGTCCCGGCGGGTCGGCAGTTCCGAGCGGTGTTTGCGTTTCCATGCCTGGGCGAACAATGCTCGGCGCATCAAGGGTCTCCTGTTGAAGTGTTCCTGGGTCTGATACGGTTCCAGCCTCTCATCCCTGGAAGCGGCTTTTCGGTCGCGCTTCCTGAATGGCGTAAAACGTCTGCATCAGATCGTAGGCGGTCAACTCGCACAGCAACTCCGTGACTTTCTCGTGCAAGGCGTCGTCGAGTTTCGGCTCGATCTCCTTCATCAGAGAGACGAGGCGAGCTTCCTGGGCCTTCAACTCCGATTCTTCGACGATGCCATCCCGCATCGCCTGCACGAACGATTCGAGTTGCCGAGCACGCTGCTCGATGAGCGGCACCTCGTTTTTCTCATCGAACCAGCTGACGCGCCTGGGGGTGGTGGACATCTTCTCTCCTTGCTGCGGTTCGCGTTTATTTCTCCAAAATCTGACGAATTGCCACGAGGCGTTCCTGAAGCCGAGCACGACTTTCCGGCTGAGCCAGCCGTTCCCGCCATTTGGGCGGCAGGAAGCTCAACTGCGTGCATTCAAGAACGGCAGCGATTTCCTGCATTTCCTTCTCCAGTCCCTGGGCCGAGGGAAGGAACTCGCTGACGGCCCGCTGGAGATCGGCGGCCTCCACCTGCTCCCGCCCGGCACTGAGGCAGTCGCGTTTGGCTCCCAGGAGAATGCTCTCAATGTCCGATCCGCTCAGCCCGGGGACGAAACTCACCGATTCCACGGCATCGCCGGCCAGCCTCACCTTGTTCTTTCGCGCCATGACGCGGAACATTTCGCGGAATTCAGCTTCGTCCTGGGGATAAAACAGGGGAATGTGGACCTCGGCCCGTCCCTGTCGCTTCAGGTCGATGGGCAGCAAATCCGGACGGCTGGTCAAGAGCATCCAGATGATCTTGCCGCGGTAACGGGTGTCGCCCATCTGATTGGCGATCATGGCGAAGACGCGGCTGGAGGTTCCCGAGTCGCCGTCGGTCTGTCGGGTGCCCAACGCGGCATCGGCTTCGTCCACGAGGACCACGACCGGACCCAGGGAACGCAGCACGGTCAGCACCCGCTCCAGATTGCCTTCGGTTTCACCAACGTACTTCGAGCGAAAGTTGCGGAGCTTGACGCAGGGAATGCCGATGGACCCGGCGTAGCACTCGGCCAGGAAGGTCTTGCCGGTGCCCACGGGACCGCACAGGAGATAGCCCATCGGGGCTGCTTCCAGGCGACCCTGGGTGATGAGGTCCGCATCTTGCTTGAGACGCTGCTTGGCT
The DNA here is from genome assembly GCA_025055835.1 of Gemmatales bacterium. Lineage (GTDB taxonomy): Bacteria > Planctomycetota > Planctomycetia > Gemmatales > HRBIN36 > JANWWR01. The sequence continues at coordinate 5,113 of JANWWR010000070.1, forward strand.
GCCTCCTGGCCGACGACGAGGTCGAGCTTGTGCGGCGGCTCGACGAACTCCAAAAGGCCCTGGCATTGCCGTTCGATGAGCGTTTTCTTGAGTTGCTTGAACCGGGCGGCGTCGAGGCGTCGGCCGGTCTTTCCCTGGGAAAGCAGGGTGTTCAAACTGGTTAAGCTCAGGCCGTTGGACAACTCCGCCAATTGCGGGATGCTGAACTCGGTCAGGCGGCTGAGGTCCTGGTTGCGGGCCATCCACTGGCAGAAGCGTTCCCGCTCGGCACGGTCGGGCAGGGGGATTTCGATGTCTTCGACGTGCTCGCTCTGCACCAGCCGGTCGTTGACTTCCATGAGGTTGTCAGCGATGAGGCAGAAGGCGACGTTGACCCGCTTGAGGTAGGGATTCTTGGCCCAACTCAGAAAGCGGACGAGGTTGGTGCCATGTCCACGGGACATCATGGCCAGATCGCCGTCCGGAGCGAGGAACTGGGTGTAGGCGAGAATGATGCCGATGCTTTTGCGGCGGCTCGGGTCGTCCTCCAGAAGATTTCGTTCCAGCAAACGATCAAGCAGCAGAAGCACTTGTTCGGGATCGCGGGGCCAGGCGTTTGGTTCGCCGCCCAGCCGGGCCGCCAGGTAGCCCATCATGCCCTGGAGCCGTTTCGTGCTGTCCGCCAATGGGCGGAGTCCCCGGGCAAGATCGTAGTACAGCACCACATCGAAGCGGCCAAAAATCTGGGAAGCCAGGAACTCGGGCAGATTGAGGTAGATGTCTCCCGAGTCGGTGACGCAGCGGATCAGGTCGTGGACGTTGCCGTGCAAGATGAACAGCGACGTGGTGCCGGAATAGTAAGCGTCGGCCATCTCCCTGGCCCAGGCCGGATACCAGGCGGGCAGTTCGGCGGGTCGATCCGCCGCGGTCAGGGGCAGAGTTTCCACGTCGGCAGCCATGACCTTCTCCGCTCAGCCTCCCGGTCCGCCGAGAACACGTCGGCACATGGTCTCGTTCAATTCTGCTGCTGCACGGCCGGTCCCAGGGCCTTTTCCGCCTCGGCGACCTTGGCTGTCTCCGGTGTCACCAACCCCAATTGAATCTCGAACTCCCGCAGGGCCTGTTCCGCCAAAGCGGCTTCCATCGCCTGCTCCCGCTTGATCTCCTCCATGCCCTCGCCGGACAGATCAGCGGCAACCCGGACCCGGGCGCGGTTGCGGTCGATCTGGTCCTGAATGGCTCGCTCGATCTGGCCGAAATCCGTGGTGACGTCGAAATTGAACTGCTGGGCCAGCAAGGCCAGTTCCGCCTCCGCCTTGCTCATTTTGAGTTCGGCATCGTATTTCTGAATTTTGTTGCGGATATCCTCGAGCTTTTTGGCGGCATGCTTGATCTTGGTGAGGTTGTTGTTGTAGGCCTCCTCGTGCATCTTCAACTGGGCTTCGTTTTCCTGCAATTCCTTGCGGGCTTTCTGCAATTCCAGGGCGAATTTTCCGGCCGTGTCCCGGTCGCCCGCCGTCAGGTAGGCCTTGACCTTGGCCTCCAGATTCGTCACGTGCCCGCGGTTGGAAACCACCTGCCGCGTCACCCGCTCCACCAGGACCCGGTACTGCTCCAGACCTTTCCGACCCTCGGAAAGCTGTTCCACGGCCTTGTCGTATTCGTACTGCATCTGGGCGATGGGATCAGCGGTCCAGAACCAGTTGGCGATCTTGTTGAGTTGGGCTTTAAAGGCACGCCAGATTTTGCCGAGGATCATCGCTGTGGCTCCTTTACTCAATTGGTTGTCGGGACCATGCCGCAGGGGACACACGATGGCCGAGAGGCGATCCGTTTGAACGATGTCTGATGCTTCCGTGAACTTCCCCCTTGATACATTCGCCGAAGGCCCCCGTCAATTTGCAATTGGATAGCAACTCCTCGAAAAACCCGTTTCGGGTTGGAATCGGCTGCCTGGTCGGTACGGCGGGACTGCCGTCGGCGTCTGGTTCGAGTGGCAGATTCGGACGATGAGGCGTACCATGATCGGTGAGCAGGCTCGCAGTTTGTTCGTGCCTTCGAGAGTTTCTTGGCCATGACCTACAAGCACGTTTTTCAGCGGCACAAGACCCGCGAAGTCCGCGTCGGCGACAAGGTGCTCGGCGGCGACAACCCGATCTGGGTGCAGTCGATGACGACCACGGACACGCATAACGTCGAAGCCACGGTCGCGGAAATCCTGAGCATGGAGGAGGCTGGTTGCGAAATCGTCCGCGTCACCGTGCCGAAACCGCAGGACGCCGCCGCCCTCAGCGAAATCAAGCGCCGCATCCACATTCCGCTTGTGGCCGACATTCATTTCGACTACCGCATGGCCCTGGCGGCGATGGATCATCCGATCGACAAGATTCGCATCAATCCGGGCAATATCGGCGGCTACGACCGTTATCGGCAGGTGATCCGCAAGGCCAAGGACCGCGGCATCGCCATGCGCATCGGCGTCAACGCTGGCAGTCTGGAGCGCGAACTCGTCGAGAAGTACGGCTTCCCCTGTCCGCCGGCGATGGTGGAAAGCGCCCTGCGGTACATCGAGATCGCCGAGTCGGAGGGGTACTACAATCTGGTCGTGTCGCTGAAGTCGAGCGACATTGTGACGGCCATCGAAGCGTATCGGCTGTACGCCAAGCAGGCCCATTATCCGACCCACATTGGCATCACTGAGGCCGGCCAGCCGCCCTATGCCATCGTGAAGTCGGCCTGCGGCCTGGCTCCGATGCTTCTGGAAGGCATCGGCGATACGATTCGCGTCAGTCTGCTGGCGGATAAGCGAGTCGAGATCGAGGCAGCCTATCACATTCTCCAGGCGACGCAGCGGCGGGTTCGTGCTCCCGAGTTGATCGCCTGTCCCACTTGCGGCCGATTGGAGATTGACCTGAACAAGATCATGAACGAATTGCAGGCCCGCCTCGGTGGCCGAACCACGCCGGTGAAAATCAGCGTGCTCGGCTGTGTCGTCAACGGTCCCGGCGAGGCTCGGGAAGCAGACCTGGGCATCGCTGCCGGTCGAGGGAAGGGCATGATCTTCAAGCGCGGCGAGATGCTCCGCACCGTTTCGGAAGCGGAGATGGTGGACGCTTTGCTGGAAGAGATCGAAAAGTGGGAACAGGAAGAAGTTGCCGCCGGTCGGATCAAACCGTCCGTTGAAAACGGACGCAAGCCCCTGCCGATGGTCTGAACGTTCATCGCATGTCTTTTGGCCTCTTGGGACGGCCAGGATTTTTGCTAAGCTGATGGATATTTCGCCCCGGCCTGCGGAAAAGATTGCAGAAAGGGCAGGCTTATCCATCCAAAGGACCCGGCGTCATGGCCATCAAGTTTTCCTGTCCGTCGTGCAAAAAGGCCTTGGCCGTCAAGGATGACTTGGCCGGCAAACAGGGACGCTGTCCCAATTGCAAGCAGGTGATCGTCATTCCGACCGCGGAGATGACCGGGCCTGAAGGTCGGCCAGCGAATCCCGCGGTAGCTTCGAAACCTGCCAAGAAGTCCGGCCAGGAGCGAAAATCGCCAAGCGGCTCGAAAGTGGACCTGGAGAGCCTCGCTGCCGAGGTGCTCGTCGAGAAAAAACAGGAAGCCCCTGCCGAGCCGCAGACGGTCACGTTCACCTGCCCCTGGTGCGATTCCGAAGTCACCTACGGGGCGGAACTGGCGGGAAAACAGGCACCGTGTACCAACCCCGAGTGCCGTCGCATCATCAAAATACCTGCCTTGCAGAAGACTGAGCCGCGTGACTGGCGGAAGCCGGAACAGAGCACCTTGCCTTCCGGCGCCCGGCGGGACGATGCCCCGCTCGAAGGGGCGTGGGGATCACAACACGCCAGCGGGGCCAGCCGTGAGGCCCTCATCGAGGCCAAGGTCATCCAGGAGCGCGAACCGATCACCGTCCGGGGCTGGATCCTGCGGGGAGCCGCCGCTGCGAGTGTGCTGCTTGTGATTGCTGCCGGGGTGTATTTCGTCCTCAGCTACCGCTCGGCAGGTCGGGAGGCGGAAGCGTTGGCCTTGGCACAAGCAGGGTTGAATGATGGCACGGGACCAGCTGGCGAGCCTTGGCTGCATCTCGGTTTGGCGGAGTACTCCTTGCGGGCCAACAAGCGGAATGAATCCGGCTATAGTCTGGCCCTGTACCACACCCAGCAGGCAAGCAACGCCGTCGCCACTTTTTCGCCTGACTCTCTCGGCAAGGCGCTGGCACTTGCGGAAATTCTCTCGCTCCAGCAGAAAGCCATGACGATGCCGCCGCAGGAGGATGAGCCGAAGGGGGAGCGCGACGAATGGGCCGGTCAGTTCAGCGAGACGCTGAACCAATTGCCTGCCACGCCGGCCCGGTTCGCCATCCTGCGGGCCTTGATCCGCCAGCGGCTCAGCCTGGGACCATCTGAGGGAGATGCAGCCGTGGAGCAGATGCGACATCTGCTCCGTCAGAGTTTCCGCCCGGTGCCGGTTGCCAAGGCCGCTCCCGAGGGGGGTGCCAACCAACCGGCCGGAGCAGGCCAATCGGCCTCTCAGACAGCGGACAACGATTATTCGGAACAGATCAACGCCCTTGCCGTCGTGGCCCAGGAACTCGTCGCCGCCGGGAAGACCGACGCAGTCGGTCCGTGGGTCAAGGAATTGCGAGGGCTTTATAAGCCCGATCATCCTTTGCCCGTGGAGTTGGTGGCCCTGCTGACCGCGCTCAATCAAGCCGAATTGGAAGCGATGAAAGAAGGCGAACCGGCCCAGATCGGCAGGTTTCTGGGGATGATCCGAGCTGGCCGCAATGGGGAGGCCGAACGCTATCTCAATGAACATCTCCAACAAAGCACCACGCCATTAAAGCTTTCCGCATTGTTGGACGCTGCCGAAGTGCTCGGACCGCAGCAAGGCGAGGTAGCGTCCCGCATGTTGCGCGAGGCGGCAAGGATCCTCCATAGCCATGCCCCCGGGGAACTGATCTGGGATCGCTATCGCTTTGTCCTTATCACGGCCCAGGTGGAAGGGATCGACGCGGCGGAGTCGGTATTGGCCAGCGTTCTCGCCGAGCCAGACGCCAGCCATGCCCGGGCGGCCTTGGTCAAGCTCCGGTGCGAAACCTCGCCAGGTAGCACTCCGAAAGTCCCCGACGACGTCCAACAAGCTCAAACCACAAACGAGGCCCAGGCGCATCTGGTCCTGGTGACGGCCCGCTGCCTCGGCAAGGCGGATCCGGACGGGGCGTTGTCGTGGGCCAAATCGCTTCAGTCGCCACGTCTTCGGGGTGTCGCCGCTGTCGGCGTACTTCTGGCCTCGCAGGATCGCGGAACACGATAGCTTCCGAGAGGATTTCTTCCGAACGGCCCCGTCGCAATGATCAAATCAGCCACGAGATGCCGGTTCGCTCGGCCGCAATGGTGGGGGTCTTCGTTTCCTTCAGTTGCCGCAGGATCTTTTGGAAGTCGGGCCGTTCGTGAAGCACATCGAACGGCGGACGTTCCAGACTCGGAGCATCCTTGAAGCCACGCTCGATGGCTTTGCGCAGCAGTTGAACGGCTTCCTCGGCATACGCCTCGGTGCTGGAACTGCTGGAGGAATCGACATCGTTCTGCCGGGCCTCCTCGGCCACGGAAACGCAGCGGGCCAGCCAATAGGCGGCGCGGAATGCCTGGAACGCATCGTCCGGCTGCAATTCGTGCAGTTGACGAGCGTATCGGGCCGCGGAGGCGTGATCCAGGACGCCCAGGAGGGCCTGGATCAGCCCGAGCAGGTAATTGTTCAGGTCGTTTCGATAGGCAGTGTTATTGGCTTGAAGCCGCACGGCTTCCTGTTGCAGTTCGACTGCCCGGTGCAGGTGCGTTCGACTTTCGAGGTCGTGGAGGCCGACGATCAACGTGAGCGCCGAGTGGTTGCAGCATTCGGCAAAAGGCAGCGGCACGAGCCGATTCCCACTCAGCCGCCCCAGTCCGTAGTGGACCATCGCCGACCCGTTGAGATACTCCGGGGAGCGGTTTTCGGCGAGCAGGGCATCGTAGAGAGCAATCGCTTCCCGATAGGCCGTTTCGGCGTCGCCGTAACGACGCAGATCACGGTAGGAATTGCCGAGGCTGAGGAGACTGCGGGCTAGGCGTTGGCGATAATCCGCGGTCTCAGGAAACTCGCGGATCAGGTCGCGCTGCACCTGGAGGGCTTGATCGAAAAAGGCCAAAGCCTCGTCGAAACGGCGGAGCGAGCGCATCAGCATCGCCTGATTGGCCAGGCACATTCCCAGGTCGTTGCGGTAGTCGGGTACGCTGGGGAAGTCGCGGACCAATCCTTGGAGCAATTCTCGCACCTCGGCAAAAGCGGCCTCCGCTTCGGGCAAGCGGCGTGGGTCGGCTTGGAGAAGAACGGCGATGTTGTTGCAGGTGCGGGCCAATTCGCGGCGGTAGGCAGGTCGGGTGGCGGGACTGGCGACCAACTCCCTTTGCAGTTTCCGGGCTTCCTCGAAAGCCGCGAATGCCTCGGTGGGCCGCTTCGTCCGGGCCAAGAGCAGGCCGAGATTGTTCAGCGTGCGAGCCAGCTGGCGGCGCTCCTCGAAACCCTGCTCCCTTTCGGAACCCGACCGTTGCAACCGCAAAGCCTCCCGATAAGCCTGTTCCGCCTCGTCTTGCTTCCCGGGCATGGCCGCCAGCACGACGCCGAGGAAGTAATAGCATCGTGCCAAGGCGTTTTCACTCGGTTCGGAATGGCCGGACAGCTCGGCCGCCTTCTGCTGCAAGCGCAGCCCCTCCCGAGCATCCTCGGCGGCAGGTTCGACTTCATCCAGGGCCTTGTGGACCAAGGCACGACCGACGTAGGCCGTGGCGAGGTCAGCCAGGAAGTCCGGGGTATTCCGAAGAGGTTCGGGAAGTTGCTCGGCGAGGGCAAACATGCGGTCGTAATGCTCGCGGCTCTTGGCGAGGTTGCCGAGGAAGCGGTAGATGTCGCCGACCTGTCCGCAGGTGCGGGCCAGTTCCAGTTGCAAGCCGGGGTCATCCCCCTTTTCCCGCAGAAACTCCTCGTAGAAGCCCAGAGCCTTTTCGAGCAGTCGGCGGCGGGTGGCTTCCATGAGCGGGGCGTCTTCGAGTTCGTTGGACACCGCCCGGAGCAGTTCATCCACGGCCTTGCGGGACCGTTCGTAATTGAGGGCGGCGCGTTTCCGGGCCGCTTCGAGGCGGACGTTGCTGGCCCGCAGTTGCGCGTTGGACCACAGGATGATGCCAACCACAACGACGATGGCCAAAGCGGAGACGGCGATCAAGGCCGCCGCGGCGGGGCGGCGTTTGGTCCATTTCCAGGCATGGACCCAGACGCTGACCGGCCTGGCGTGAATCGGCTCGCCAGCCAGAAAGCGTTCGAGATCCTGCCCCATCTCGGCGGCGCTGAGATAGCGTTGCCGCGGTTCTTTCTGGAGAGCTTTCAGGCAGATGGTTTCCAGGTCCCGAGGGAGACGCGGCTGCAAACGGGTCGGAGGAACGGGGTCCTGCGTTTGTACCTGGCGCAGCGTCTCCAGCGGCGTCACCCCGGCGAAGGGTGGGCGGCCGGTCAGCATTTCGTAAAGGATGGCCCCGAGGGCGTAGATGTCCACGGCAGGCCCGATGAGATCGGTTTTGCCGGTGGCCTGCTCCGGAGCCATGTAGCTGGGGGTGCCCATGATCGCCCCGGTGACGGTGTTGCCATCCTGCTCTTCCATCCGCTTCGCCAACCCGAAGTCGGTGATCTTCGGAATGCCCCAGGCCGAACCGTGGGGATCCAGCAACGTGCTTTCCTTCCGCAGCGAACGGGTCTGAACGGTCTCCCCGGCGCGGCGGGAGCCGGTGGTCGTCGTGCCGGTCTTCTGGATCAGAATGTTGGCCGGTTTCAGGTCGCGGTGGATGATGCCGTGGTCGTGGGCCGCTTGAACGGCGTAGCACAGCGTCGCCACCAGACGGGCCGATTGATAGGGGTCCTGGGGCTTCCCGGCGAGAAGCTTGTCCAGGGGTGCTCCGTCCACGAATTCCAGGGCGAGGAACTGGCGGCCGCTGTACTCGCCGACCTCGTGAATCTGGACGATGTTTGGATGATGGAGGCTGGCAACGGCCTTGGCCTCGGTCTGAAAGCGGGCGAGTTGTTCCCGCCCGGCGTGAGGCCCGGCAAGGATCATTTTGAGAGCGACGAGCCGATTCAACCGCGGCTGACGGGCCTTGTACACGATACCCATGCCGCCTTGGCCAAGCACGTCGAGAATCTCATAGCCAGCGATACGGTCGGCTGAATCCGGGGCTGACCACGTCGTGCCGGATGCGCCCGAGCTTTCGATGCGGGTCCGCAGGTTGTCTGCTGCGGAGGAGGCCTGCGAAGGGGCCTGAAAAACTGCCGTCGCTTCTGAAGCCGCGGTCTGCCCCGGAGGCGGCGGGCTTTCAACCATCGGCTCCGCCCTGTTCTTTTGCGCGATGGCGGCGGAGAAATCGGCGGTGACGTCGTTTTCCGACGGGGCGAAGGCGGCGGTTGGGGCTGGGTCAGCATGGTGGTTGGCCGATTCTGCCAGGGTCTGCTGGTTCTGCTGGGCGGCGCAGATGGGACACGCGGCGTCGGAGTCGCCGGCGTCGTAGCGGTGTCCAGCGGAACAAGTCCGGGTTGCAGACATGGTTGTTGCCGTTGGTCGTCCGTCCGGGGACCGCCTGGGATGGCGGGGTCCGATCCTTCCGGGCGAATCGTACCGAGCCGGGGTCAGACCTGCAAGGCGGCCAAAGCTTGCACGGCCCGGGCCGTGTCTTCGGCACTGTCACAGGCGACATAGGCGACGAATCGGCCGCCCAGGGCTGTCATGGACAATCCGCGAAGATTGATCCCCGCCTGAGCCAGACAGGCCGCGAGGAAATGCCCGACTCCCGGCCGATCCGTCCCTTCGATCCGCAGCAGAATCAAGTCGTTCGTGTGAGCGAAACCCACCGACTGGGCCGCGCGGGTCTGGGCCGGACCCGTGATCGGAGCGACGAAGATAATCCCCCAGCCCGGACGATGATCCAATCGCCGCGTCCAAATGAATTCCAGATTCGCCCCGGCTTCGGCCAGCGGTCCCAGGACGCTGGCCACGCCTCCGGGTCGGTCCGGCACCTCGGCCGACCATACCTGAACACGATTCAAACGAAAATCCATGATTGCCCTGGCCCCCTGCCTGCATGTGAAGATTCCGTTAACGTCCGGTTTCATTCTCCGCTCGGGGCACGGAAAAGCAACAGCAAGACCGGAAGATCGGCCTACGATCGCGGCTTGACCTGAACGTAGAGCCGCTTGGGAGGCTCCTCGAAGTACCGCAGCAGGGCCGGGCAAAGCCAACCTTCCCGGTCGAATTGCGGACTGTAGTACCAGTTTCCCCCGTACTCCGGGCGCTTCCAGTGGAACTCGTACTGATACCCGGGAAAGGGCTGGTCGGAAAAAAGCAGGACAAACCCGGACGCGGCATTGGGAACGTCCGCGGTCATCAGGTCCAAGGCCACGTCGGCCCCGGCCACGAACGGCTCGCGGTGCAGACCGACTCGCTCATCATCGAACACCCACATCCCCTGGTATTTGTACGGCACGATCATGCGGATCGCGTTCATGATCAGATCACCCTCCCGACGTGTGACATAGTTCAGAATAACCAGGGAAAGCATGCAAAAGCGAGCGGCAGGCATCGACGTTTCCTTGGAGGACCGTACTCCAGTGATCTCGCGGGTGCTTGCCTCATGGACGATGTCCGGTCAAAATCGACATCTCGGTTCACGCTTCCGAGGTCGTTTGCGTGAGCCAAAGCGGGAACAGGAGGAAGACAGCCGTGGCCTGGAAAGCGCGTTCGCAACGTCGAGTGCCGGAGTGGCCTCTGCTTCTGCTTGCCGTCGTCCTGGTCGGGGCTATCTGCTTTCCGCTCTGGAGCTTTCTGGCTCCCAGCGAGGGCGGGGAGCCGATCCTGACTCAGGAACGCATCGTCCGTCTTCTCCTGGGGCCGGAGCAGTTCGCCTGCTACGCCTGTTTCGTCTGGGCGGCTATTCTGCTGGCTCTCCGCTGGCGGGAGGTGCGTCGGCAACGGCAGGCCTTTGCCCTGAATCTGCTTCCGACCGACGAAACGCTGCGCATCCTGCCGGAAGACGCCCGTCCTCTGCAACGCCGGGTGGCACACTTGAGCGAGCGTGGTGGACCCTACCTGCTCTCCAGCATGATCCACCTGGCCTTAAGCAAATTCGCTGTCAGCCGTTCGCCCCAAGATGCCAACCAGACGGTGCAGGCCCAGGCCGACGTCGAATTGGGTCGCATGGGCACCTCGCTGGCCACCGTGCAGTATCTCGCCTGGGCGATCCCCGCTCTGGGCTTCTTGGGCACGGTGCGCGGCATCGGCTTGGCCCTGACTGTGGCCCCGACGTTGACCGACGAATCGCTGCCCGACTTCCTCGACGTCACGACCCGCTGCCTGGCCGTGGCGTTTGACACCACCCTGGTCGCTCTGTTCCTCAGTCTGGTGCTGATGTACGTCCTTCACGCCGTGCAACGGGACCAGGAAGATTTGGTTTTGGATTGCCAGGAGTACTGCCTGGAACATCTCATCACCCGGCTGTACGACCTGGAGAAAACCTCGCCCGTGTCGTCGGACCTCGGAAATGGGGACTTGGAACCGATGCGGCCCTGGTCGGCTTGACTGGCAGGGTTCCCCGAAGTCGTGCAAACACGCAGTCCAGGCTGATCTTGCGAAAGGATGCCATGACGCTAGCCGCTTTGGATTTCACCAGTGACCGGGTTTGGGTAGTGCATGGTGCCCCGGCTCAGATACCGCAGATCGTGCCATTGGACGACAGCGGTGCCGAGTTGCCCTTGGTCGTCTCCCTGAGTGGTCGGGACCTGCGGGCCGGGCGCGCTGCCCTGGCCCAGGTGCGGCGTGCTCCCCACCTGGTCAGTCGCGAGTTTCTACCCCGCCTGGGACAGCCCTGCGAATGGCACTTGGGACGCCATCGGCTCAGCCCGGAAGCAGCCCTGCGGATCATACTGAAACGGCTGCGTCCGCCCTTGCTGGGCTGCCGGGGCATCGTCATGAGCGTGCCGGGGTATCTGCATCGCGATCAGGTCAGCCTGTTGGCCCGTCTGGCCGTCGAAGCCGGCCTGCCCATCGTCGGAGCCGTTCCGCGAACCACCGCGGCCGTGCTGGCAGCCCGTGCCGCCGATGCCGTCCCCTGCGTCCACGTCGTCGTGGATGTGGACGAACATGCGTTCAGCTGTTGTGTGGCTGAGGAAACCGCTGAGGAGATTGTTCTTCGCCATCGTTGCAATCTGGCGGGTTTGAGTCTTCGCATCTGGCGGGAACAGGTGATCCGCTGCGCGGCTGAGGAGTGCATTCGGGTTTGCCGTCGGGATCCCCGCGAATCCCCCGAGGCCGACCAGTCTGTTTTCGACCAGTTGGATGAGGTTTTCGAGCAGTGCAGTCAGAATCGTCCAGCGACCTTGCGGGTCCAGGCTGTCGAGTGGTTCCAGGAAGTGACCGTGCGACCCGAACGGGCTGCGGGGGCGTGTTCGGTTCTGGCCCGCCAGGCTGCCGAGGCGATTCGTCGGTGCCTGCTCCTCGCCGACGCAAGCCACAAGGAGCCAGCACTCTGGTTCACCGCCGAGGCAGCCCGGCTTCCCGGCTTGGCAGCGGCTGTCTACGCGGTCAGCGGGGAACAGATCCCGGTCACGATGATCGCTTCGACCGCTCTGGGTCGAGCCATCTTCGCCTTGGCGGGACGGATTGACTCCGGTGAGCTGGCACCGGGATATTTTGAATCGTCCGTGCCGCTTCCACCGCGGGAAGACGACGCTGCGTCATCGCACATCGCCTCAGGAAGGCTTCAGCGATTCCCGGTCGGCGATGCTCTGTGACTTTTCTGGCGCGAGAAGCCCTGGTGGGTGTTGAAGGAGGCCCTGGATCATGCGGAACCGTCAGCGGACCCCGATGGTCTTCAGCCTGTCGATGATCGACATGCTCTGCTGCGGCCTCGGTGCGGTCATCTTCTTGATGATTCTGTATTCCTGGGATGCTCGCCGGCAGTCCCGCGCCTTGACCGCAACCCGGCAACGACTGGAGCGTATGAGCGAACATCTCGGGGTAACCGAGCAGTCCCTCCAGGCGGCGCGGGACAAGCTGCGAATGACCCAGCTGGCCTTGGAACAAAGCGAAGCCACCATCCGCGGCAGGAACGAAGAACTGGCCGCTCTGCACGCCCTGCTGGAAGAGACGAAACGACACCTGCTTCGCAGGCAGGAAGAGCTTTCCGCGCTGAAAGACGAAGCGGGTTTCCTCATGCTGGCCTTGGCTGAGCGTGACCGAGAAACCGAATCGCTCCGCCGGGAACTCGCTCAGAAGGTTGAATCCCTGCGGCATGAAACGGATCGCCGAACCGCCTCCGAGCAGAAGCTGGCCGAGGCCCGCCAGATGGCCGATCAGGTTCCGATGTTGCGACAACGGCTGGCGACCGTGGGAGAGCGGATGAAAGAGCTGGAAGCTGAAATCGCTGCGGGCAAGCGTCAGATGCGGGACTTGCAGGAACGCCTGACGACGGAGGAAAAGCGGCGAGCGGCTGCCGAGGAGCAGGTGGCTCTCATGGCCAAGCTGCGTGACGAACTTGCCTTGGCAAACCGCAAGACGACCGACCTCGAGGCCGCCCGTTCGCTCCTGGTCAAGGAGAAAGACCAGACTGCCCAGCGGGTGACGGAACTTCAGCGGCTCCTGGAAGCGGCCCGGCAGGAAAACACCGTGCTTCAGCAGCGCATCAAGGACGAGCAAGCCGTGGCGGCTTCCCTTCGCCGACAGGCAGCCGACGCCGAGGGCCGCTTCGCCGGCATCGACCTCACTGGCAAACGGGTCGTGCTTCTCGTGGACAAGTCGGGCAGCATGGAATACTCGGAAGGCACCAAACCCGATCCCAACAAGTGGCCCGCGGTTTGTCGCACCACGGCCGACGTGCTCCGGAGCCTCCGGCAGGTGGAAAAGTTTCAAGTGGTCTTGTTCTCCGATCAGGTCGCCTTTCCGCTGGGCCGACCCGAGGATTGGCACGACTTCGATCCGGAACGATCCCCGCAGCAGGTGCAGGACGCCCTGATGAAGGTTCGCCCGGGAGGCGACACCAATCTCTTCCTCGGATTCGAGACGGCTTTCCGCTTCAAGGCGAAAGGCATGGACGCGATCTATCTGTTTTCCGATGGTTTGCCCAATGTCGGGCCGGGACTGCCCAATCCGCCGCCGAAGGACGAAGCGGCCCTCACGGCGGCCCTGGGTCGACATGTCCGCGACGCCATCCGGCGGGGTTGGAACGCCCGTTCGCCCCAGGTGCGGATTCACGCCATCGGCTTCTACTACGACAGTCCCGCTCTGGGAGCGTTTCTCTGGTCGTTGACCCGAGAGAACGGCGGAAGTTTCGTGGGGCTGTACTGAGAATGCGTCATCAGCCCGTTTTGCTCTCTTGTTTCTGGTCGGGGTACTTGACCCGGGCGTGATACATGGCGATGAGGCTCATGGACAGGCTCTCTTCGATGATCCGCAATTCGCTCAGGGTCAGCCCGCATTCGTCGAACTGCCCGTCCATGAGCCGCTTCAGCATGATGTCATGGACCAGCTTCCGCAGGCCGCTCGGCCCCGGCTCGTTGAGCGCACGGCTGGCCCCTTCGACGGCATCGGCAAGCATGACGATGCCGATTTCCTTCGTTTGAGGCCGTGGGCCGGGGTAGCGGAACGTCGTTTCCAATTCCGGACTGCCGTTGCCGTTCTCGTGTTGCCTCAACGCCTCCTGGTAAAAGTATTCCACCAGCGTGTTGCCGTGGTGCTGCTGGATGAAGTCGATGATCGCCTGCGGCAGGCGATGGCGCTGGGCCAGTTCCACGCCGTCCTTGACATGCCCGATGATGATGAGGGCGCTGATCCCTGGGGCCAGCGAGGCATGCCGACTTGTGCCGGACTGGTTTTCCACGAAGTAATCCGGTTTGCACATTTTGCCGATGTCGTGGAAGTACGAGCCGACGCGGGCCAGCAGCGAATTGGCCCCGATGGCCTTGGCGGCGGTTTCGGCCAGCAGAGCGACGGTCATGCTGTGCGTGTACGTTCCCGGGGCACGCTGGATCAGTTCCTGGAGCAGCGGATGCCGCATGTCCCCGAGTTCCAGGAGGCTCATGTCGGTGAGAATGCCGAACAGCCATTCGATCACCGGCAGCAGACCCGTCAGGAACAGCCCGGAAACAAACCCCCACAGGAACCGGCGCGTGGCATCCAGGCCGATGAGCGACCAAGGTTGATCCGTGAGCAGACCGGCGGCGACGGTCATGATGGCGTACCCGAGTCCGGCAGCGACGCCGACCCAGGCCAACTGCGAGCGGGTGCGAACGCTCCGCAGGGCCAGCACCGCCACCGTCGAACCGCTGATCAAAACCAGAAAATGCCGGGCCAGATCGGTCCCCAGCGACAACGTGATGACCAGGGACATGCACATCGAGACGATCCAGGCAAACGCCTGGTTGTAAGCCATGCGGAGGATTAACGCGGTCATGGTCAGGGGCAGAATGGCCCCGTACCAGGGCGGTTGGTTCAGCAGAATCGCCAAGCCCAAGGCCCCAGTGATCATGCCGCACACGAGTACGAGCTGGTACACATTGTCGGCCAGGTCTGGCAACGTCTGAGCCACGTAAAAACTGACGAAGGCGGTGAGACCCGCAATGATGACAAGCAAAGCGAACCAGCGGCGCAAATGGTCGTCCCAAGTCAGGCTGGCCAAGAAGGCACGGTGCTCTTCCCGAAGCAGGGGAATGTCCTTTTCCTGGATGGGCTGGCCTTGTTCGATGAGCGGCGCTCCACGTTTGTACTCCTTGCGCTGTTCCGGGACGCTGGCGGCGGCGTGGGCGCGGGCTTCCTCGGTGGCCGTGGGATTGTACTTGAGCGTGCCTGGCAGGCGGATCGGCCGACGGTCCGAGCCGACGACCAGACGATAGAGCCGCTCGGCAATCTTCTCGTTCTGAAATGCCTTGGCAAATTGGAGGTATAGCGGCCCCCGGTCTCCCCGCGGATCACCGATCAGCTTGGACTTCAGCACTTCGTCGGGCAGGGCGTTGAAGCGGCTGCCATCGGGGCGGACCACGGTGAGATGCGAGGCGCGGGCCAGGGCTTCCTCGGACTTTCGGACGTCGTCGTCGAGGATGCCCCCGGCCAACAGCGGAGCGAAAGCTGCTTCGACCCGGGCACGCAGATCGTTTTCCCCGTGGATCGGATACCGAGCCATCTCGAAGCCGAACACGCCGAAGACGCCTGCGGGAATCGGGTTGGGCGGAGCGGATGGTGACGGCAGGACGGCGAGGAAGCTCAGACTTCTCTCCGGCTCGTTGCGGAGCGTGTTGCTCAATGCCCGCAGTTCATCTTCGCTCAGCGACCAGAAGCGGACCATCTCCGGATCCAGCTGGTCGAATGACCCCGCGTGAGCCGCCAGCAGCAATTGCGTCAATCGCAATTGCAGTTCCCGCAGAGGTTCGGGATCAAGGTCGAGGATCGGATGCACGGCAGCTGCGGCCTGCTCCCGCCGCAATTGCGTGGCCGGCTGGTCCACCACGGAAAAGTCGATCTTCACGCGGATGTCGCGGGGATACACCTCCCCCTCTCGGAAAGCGAAGGGCGGTCCCCAGTTGCCTCCGCCAGCGTAACTGACCAGGCTGAGAGCCAAGACTGTGACGCAGACGATGGCAAGGCGGATCAAAAGCCGTTTACGCCGCTCCCATCGCTCTTCGGGAGTTCCCAAGCGTTCGTTGCGCGCCTGGTCTTCCCAGGTTTTCAGACGTGACTGCCTTCGTGGATTCGTGAACATGTCCCGTTCTACGGGGGACCCTCGACGGGCGGCTTCGACCCTAGTGCGTGCAGGGCCGGTTTCGTCCTGTCATGCTCCGCCCCTCGATCTTGGATGCAGGTTCGGGCTGGGGTGCGGTATCCATTCCGACATCTTTACCATTTTACGATTATGGCCTTTGGGCCACAAGCCGACCCAAATCCGCAACTGCTTGTTCGAGCCTGGGGATTGAAATCATCAGGGTCCTGGTGGTTGTTTGCCAGGTCGCGACGGACGCGGTAAACCAAACTCGAGCCGGGCGGCACAACGAAGAGGACCACTTCCCGCCAGCAGCCAATGTTCCTCACGACCGGCGTCTGACGCCAAGGCCCGCAGACGTTCGGGGCGGAGCGGATGGCCGACCACGACCAGAGTCGTGCCGCGATGCTGGAACTGGATGCCGGGGGCCTCGGGCAGCGGAATGCTCCGGGCCTGACACCAACTCCGCCAGGCCGCATGCCAGCTGTCGGCGTCCGGAAGGGCCAGCATGTCCCCGAAGGTTTCGTGCAGGGCATCCCGGCCTTTGAGGCGAAGAATCGGACTAGCTGTTGCCAGATTCCAGGATTGCGGATCCGCCAGAAACGCTTCCAAATCCTCCTTGTGGACGACGACGATCAGGCAGAATTGTTCCGCTCGATCCAGGGCGATGCGGCACCAGGGGGGCAGCGACTCGTCGCTCGTGTCGGTGTTCCGAACAACTCCCAGCACCTCCGCAGGAAAGCCGTGCCGATGCTTCCATGCCTCGCTTTCCTGAATGCACTTTTCCAACCAGGCGAGATCAAAGTGCCAATCATGAGGCAGGTCATTCACGCCGACTCCGGAGGCCGCCAAGTGGAGGAACCGGGGTTGCCCGTCCGGATGACGAAGAAAGAAAAAATCGCGTCGGCGGCATCGGTGCGCTGCGGTTTCCGCGTCCTCGAGTACCTGTCCTCCCCGAGGCGTCAGCCGCCAATGATGGTTTGCCATGAATGCCAGCAGGCCGTGTTCCGACAGATGTTGGCACAAACGCTCCGCCGCCGACGTGGGCAGTCCGAGCATTTCGCTAAGCCGTTGAACGGATGCCGAACCAAGCACTTTCACGGCCCGAAGAAGGCCTAGTTCCAGAACATTGAGACGTTCTCCGCCATACTCCCTCACGGTGGCCTCGACATGGTGTACGAGGACCGTTCCTACCCAAAGGTGTGAGTCAGGTCCCAGGTGCAGGCGGTGCGCCAACTCGGCGATTTGCCGGTCGTTGGGAAGACTCGGGGCGGCAGCGGTCATGAGCGTTGGTCCTCGGCGACCGCGACGCCGCCGGCGCGGGCCGACGGGATGGCAAGGTGATGCAGAAGACGACGGTACAGCAGGCGTTCCAGCCGCAGGGCTTCCTCACAGGCCGGCGAGGAGGCCAGTTCTCCGCCACTTCGTCGCGGCGGAGCCGCCGGATCGCCGACGAGAATGACTTCATGACGGGCAGAACCGAGGACCGTCCACCAGTCCGAAGGATGCTCGGCTAGAGGAGCTGCATGCGTGGCGGAACTGCGCACCAGGCTGACGACGACCACGTCGGCTTCCCGATCCCGGAACGCACATAGGGGTGCGAAAATGATCCGCTCGTTTTCGGCAGGCGTGGTTTTCCTCCACAAATGCTCAATGACAAGGACTTGCGGAGCGGACCAAGAAAGCACGGCGAACGAACCGACCGGACCGCCCAGGCCATTTTGACAGCCGATCAGCTGGGCAAGCAAGCCGACGACGTGTTCCGCCTCGACGAGGTTGACCGTGCCGCGCATCGGCAGTTTCAATTGCAGCTCCAAAGGCAGCCGTTGACGTTGACGGGGATCCGCCAAGTCGATGTGGGGAGGATTCTGTCCCAGCGATTCTGAAGCGTGTCGGGCCTTGGCCGGTTTGCCGGCGGGGCGAAGTCCGGCGTCGGGTTGAACGATTTCCAAACGCACCGGCGGCTTATCAACCCGAAGGGTCAGCCGGGTTGCCGAGGGCGAACGGACCGACCAGCAGGCGCGCAGGAAATCCGCCAAGGCTCGACTGGCCCGGTGATTCTGTGTCAGCCAGCTTGTCCGTCGCAGGTCAATGGGACCGACTCGCTCCTTGAGCCAACGGGCCACGGCGGCATGGTCCCAGCCGGCGGCGCGGGAGAACTCCAGCCGCTGCGTGCACCATTGCATGGCCCGAGGATTGCTGCCTTCGAGGGGACGACCAGCGACGACTTCGACGATGCCCCGCTCCAATTCCACCCGCGCGCCGGTGCCATCGCTGCTGTCCGATTCCAAGCGAACAGCTCCCGCAATTGCCGCGTCCGGGGAGCAGACAGCGTCCGCATCACTCAATTCGAGGACAAGGGATTCTCCATTTTCGGACCAGCGCCACTGCTCCGACTCGGGTCGCAGCGGCAGTTCGCCAAGCTGCTGGAAAAGGAATTCCTTGGCCCGCGTGATGGAGAACGAGGTCCGAGGGAAGGCGACCTCCGCCAGCACGGGCCGATTGTCCTCGGCACCGAGGATACGCAGCTCCACCTCGGGATGGTCCGCGAGAGGCTCCGCCTCCAGACGTTGCCGGTCGGCGTCGGGCACGGCCTGGAGTTGGCAGACGATCTCGGAATCGCTTTGAATCCAACGGCAATCGCGGTGTCGCAGAAAAGGATGGAGGCGGTGCCAAAGCCGATGAAAAGCCGGCTCCAGGGATTCCACCTCGGCTCGGGACGGCCAAGGAGGCAGACCGACAAGAATGCACTGCCGACCTCGACGCGCTGCCGCCAGCAGTTCGGCATCGTCGAGCCGATCCGCCTGCTCGACGATCACCATGTCGAAGCCCGTGCCATGCTCTATCGGAATGTGCCCGCTTAAAACAGCGTCCACAGGAGCAGCAACGACGGCAAAGCAGGGCAGCCAGTCGAACTGGTCAGGCATTCCGTTCGCCAGATCGCTTTGCCAGGTGACGGCGAATTCGTGAACCGACGTCTGCTCCTTGGCGGCCTTCTGGGAAGACTCCTCCAACGCCTCGACCGCTTCGAGGGAAGGCAGCGAAGAAATCGCCTCGGGATGCCGAAAACGTGAACGGCATGCGGACCACGAACCGGTTATGCCTTCGAGTTCCCGATCGAGTTGGTACAAGCGGGCGTCCACCTCGGCCAAGCGGCGGGCCACTTCGTCCGCGATGATCTGGTGCAAGGCACATGCATGCCTTTGCTCGGCGGCTGCTCGCTGTTGCTCCAGAGTTTCCCGTTCCGCGTGAGCTGCTTGCAGGGCGGACGCGGCTTCCAAGGCCCGCTGGCGGAACTCTTCCAGACGCTGCGGCGCACGACCCTGGAGCCAGCACTTCCAGAATCGCAGGCTGAAAGGATTCCACCGCTTCCGCGTTTCCACCACCTCCTCTTGTTCTCGCACTCGAGCCAGCCAAGCGGCGTGTTCCTCTTCCTTTTGAGCGCATGCCTGAGCGGCTTGTCGGATGCGAGCATCCAGATCTTCGAGCGTGGCCAAGTGGCGTTTGTATTCCTCCGCCAGCATCCGGCTAAGTCCCTCGGGGGAGGAGAGCAAACCTCCCGCGTCGGCCTGGGCCGCCTCGGTTTCGACGACCTCGCGGATGCCGGCCTTCTCCTCGATCAACCGGTTGCGCTGCTGGTCAAGTTCTCGACGACGGACAGCCAGGCTGCGCATCTGGACCAGCAGGCGGGCCTCTTCCTGCATGGCCCGATTCTGCTCGGTCTCCTGAGAACCGAGTTGGCGCGCATGGTCGGCGAGTTGACGATTCAATCGCTCCGCCTGGTGACCAAGCAGCAAACGGCGGGATACTTCGGGAAGCTGGTCGGCGTCTTCCTGCGGACCCAGCAGGCGAACGGCTAATACGCCGTGCAACCGTTCGAGGCAAGCATCCAGAGCTGCCGGTCGAGCCGCGGTCAGAAGGACCCTCTGCTTCCTCCACGCCGCCTGAGCGATGATCTCGGCCACGACCCGGCTCTTGCCCGTGCCTGGTTCGCCAAGGAGGAGGAACAGGTCCTCGACGGCCAGGGCTTGGCGGACGGCCTGCCGTTGCTCGGCGGTCAGCGAGGTGTCGAACCAGGTCAACGGCTGCTCTGGCTCGGCGGAATCGGTCGGAGGCAGGATGCCGCACAGCAACGCGGAGATCACATCAGCCCCGGACCGCGGAACCGAAGAGCCAAGATGGTGGGCGGAGACCACATCGACGTTTTCAGCCTGAGTGCAAAGGTAATGCTGAAACGCCTGACGGAGATGATCCCGACGTTGCCAAGGAACGTCGCTTCGATCCTGGGGTGGGGCAGGGGACCTGGAAGAATCCATCGTGGGTCCTTCGGCCAGAGCGGGACAGCAGGGCGATTGGGGCAGCGGTGAAACGGAGGAGAAGCTCATCGCCTCACCTCTGTCGCGGCAGGGCGGACCGCGCCTACGCCCCCAGCCGAAAAATCAGACATTCGTCCGTATTTCCAAGGCATGGCCTTCAGCTTGGGAACCAAGAAGCATTGTACGACAGCGAAACGGCTCAGGCGGTGAAGAGATGGGTTGCTCGGAAATTCCACACTCCCATTTCGCGGTTTCAGCCGATCCTTCTGTACGAGAGCGATCAGCAACCGGCTTCAGCCCCTCTATGATGCCTAATTTCCCCGCCTAAACAATCCCAAAAATAGAGTTTCTCCGTGGTTCAGGCCATTCCAGGCCGACTATAGATGCAAGTGATTAGAGCTACAGAGGGATTGTTCTCCATCGGACCAGGCAACTTCCTTGTGAGGCGATAGCATCATGCGTGAGTATATCCTCGAGCAGCGGCAAATCATTCCCCGGCCTCTGGACGAGGTTTTTCCATTCTTTGCCGATGCCGGCAATCTGGAACGCATCACGCCGGAGTGGTTGCGCTTTGAAATCGTGACGCCGAGACCGATTCCGATGGCGGTCGGCACGCGGATCGAGTACCGCATCCGCTGGCGCTTCGTGTCACTGTCCTGGCTGACCGAGATCACCGAGTGGAACCCACCCTACCAGTTCGTGGACGTGCAACTGAAAGGCCCTTATTCCCTGTGGCATCACACGCATCGTTTTGAGTCAGTGCCGGAAGGCACGCTCATGACCGACATCGTCCGTTACGCCCTGCCCTGGGGACCGATCGGCACGCTGGCCCATTGGCTTGGTGTGCGGCGTGACCTGGAGCGCATCTTCGCCTATCGGCGACAAGTGATCGAGGAACTGTTTCCTCCGGTTGACAAATCTGCTATTTCGGCTTTGGCGGCCTCTCCCGGTCCGTAACGTGTTGATGCTTCGGTCGGGTGCCCTGTCCCGCGGTCGGTTCGGCCTTATACTACCGGCGAGAGCCGTTTCGCGGAGGCATCACACCGACCATGGGAATGACCATCACCGAAAAAATCCTTGCCAGGGCCGCCGGGAGGAGCCGTGTTTCCGCCGGAGAGACAGTCTGGGTCAACGCCGACATCCTCATGACGCATGACGTCTGCGGACCTGGAACCATCGGCGTCTTCTACGAACAATTCGGCCGTCATGCCAAGGTCTGGGATCCCGACAAGGTGGTGATCATTCCTGACCACTACATCTTCACCGCCGACCAGAAGGCCCATCGCAACGTGGACATTCTGCGGCAATTCGTGCGGGAGCAGGGCATCCGCTACTACTACGATCCAGACTTCCTCCACGGCGAGGGCATGCCGACGCCCTACCGCGATCCGACCAAAACCAGTTACAAAGGTGTCTGCCACATTGCCCTGCCGGAGGAAGGGCACACCCGTCCCGGCGAAGTCCTCTTCGGCACGGACAGCCACACTTGCACCGCGGGGGCTTTTGGCGAATTCGCCACGGGCATAGGCAACACGGAGGCTGGCTTCGTCCTGGGCACAGGCAAGCTCTGGCTCAAGGTGCCCCCGACGATGCGGTTCGTCTTCGAGGGGACGCTGCCCGACTGGCTCATGGCCAAGGATTTGATCCTCGCCGTCATCGGCGACATCGGTTGCGATGGTGCCACCTACCGGGCGATGGAGTTTGCCGGTGAGGGGGTGTTCAGTCTCAACATCGAGGAGCGAATGACCCTGTGCAACATGGTCATTGAGGCGGGCGGCAAGAACGGCGTGATCGCTCCCGACGAGAAGACGCTAGAGTACGTTCGCAGTCGCAATCGCTCCGGCAAGCCGTTCGAGCCGGTGTTCAATGATGCCGACGCGAACTTCGTGTACGAGAAGGTCTTTGACGTCCGCCGCCTGGAGCCGGTGGTTGCCAAGCCGCATTCTCCGGACAATCGGGCCTTGGTATCCGAGGTCAAAGGCACGCCGCTGGACCGAGCCTACATCGGTTCCTGCACCGGCGGCAAGCTCACGGACTTCCGCGCGGCAGCCCGCATCCTTCACGGTCGGACGGTCCGCATCGACACGTTTATCGTCCCAGCAACCACGGAGATCGAAGCGGCGCTGAAGACCGAGAAGTACAACGGCCAGACCCTGGAGGAGATCTTTTTGGCAGCGGGAGCGCGGCTCGGATCGGCCAGTTGCGCGGCTTGTCTGGGCGGACCGAGCGACACGTTCGGCAGGTTGAATGCCCCCTTGACTTGCATCAGCGCCACGAATCGCAATTTCCCGGGCCGGATGGGACACAAGGATGCCCGCGTCTTCCTGGCCAGTCCGTTGACCGTGGCCGCCTCGGCGGTTGCCGGGTGCATCACCGATCCTCGGGATTTCCTCTGCTAGAAACTGACGGTAGGGAGCCGACGCTTGGGAGCCATTAAAGCCATCATGAAAGCAATTATCCGCGGTCGTGCCTACGTTCTCGGTGACAACATCGACACCGATCAGATTATCCCCGCCCAATATCTGATGCTCAACCCGGCCATCCCCGAGGAGTACAAGCAGCTGGGCCGACACGCTTTGTCCGGCGTGCCCGAAGCGGAAGGCGGTCTGCCCAAGGGACACATTCCGTTCCGTGACCCGGCCGCTGATGGTTCGCCTTACAACATCATCATCGCGGGTCGGAACTTCGGCTGCGGGTCGTCGCGGGAACATGCTCCCATCGCTCTCAACGCCGCCGGCGTGGAAGCCGTCGTGGCCGAGTTCTATGCTCGCATCTTCTTCCGCAACGCCGTCAACGGCGGCTATCTGATTCCGTTCGAGAGTGAGCAGCGGCTGTGCGAGGAGGTGCGGACCGGCGACGAGGTGGAAATCCACACGGCGGACAGTCTGCTGATCAACCGGACAACCGGCGACCGCTGGAAGCTCAAGCCGCTGGGAGAAATCGCTCCGATCATTGAGGCCGGGGGGTTGTTCGCTTACGCTCGGCAGACCGGCATGTTGCGAAGTTGACCGGCGGGTAGGCTTTCCAGGCAAGAAGGCCCCCTGCCAAGGTTGCCGTATGGTGATGGTGAATACGCTCGTCATCGTCGGCGTCGGGCTGATCGGCGGATCTGTCGCCGCTGCCGTCCGGGAACGGGGCCTGGCACGGACCATCGTCGGCGTCGGCCGTCATCTGGCGACCCTGGAGC
>JANWWR010000096.1 GCA_025055835.1 Gemmatales bacterium
GGCAACAAAAAATTCGAGCGAGTCTATGTCATTTCCCCCAAGGATTCCATGCTCCATTTCCACGGAGCCGATGCCACTCGCATCTACCAAATGTGGTCCGAATTGATCCTCAACTATCAATCCACCCACGAAAAAGACCTCGAACAGCGAAAGGCAAGGAACAAAAAACCCTCTGATTATCTCGGTGATAAACCCGGAGAAACCGCCTGGTCGCGACACATCTGGGACAAGTCTTATTCCGACTTGTGCGAGGGAACACTTTGCTACCTTCGCCTTAATGAACAGAATCAGGTCGTCGGTATCTACCCGGTCTCCATCTCCCGCGATCTGTACCAGGTCTCGCCCCTCTCCCTGCTCCCTCCATCCCTGCGTCCCGCTACGTCGCTGTCGCAACTCTCCCCCGCTGATCGCGTCTTCGGCTGGGTCAACCAGCAGGGGCACGGAGCCTACAAGGGCAACGTCCGCATCGGGCCGGTGACGTGCCTCACGCCGAAGGAACAGGCCATCGAGAACTTCGGCACCCCCGGCCTGCCGCTGGCGATCCTCGGACAGCCAAAGCCGCAACAGGCCCGCTTCTACGTCGCGGCATCTCCGAATGGTGAGGCTCAAGCTTACGGGTTGACCAAAGAACAAGCCGGCTACTCCCCCGGCAAAGGTCTGCGCGGCCGCAAGGTTTATCCGCATCATCGCGGACTGCCAAACGGCCACTGGGACAACGCGATGGCCGATCGCACGCAGCAACCGGTCAACGGCCACTTTCAGGAATACCGCCGACCTAAGCTTGGTGGCCAGGAACAGCGCGACAATCAGAACCGCTCGATCCAGGGCTGGGTAAAACCCGGTACCGAATTTGCCTTTGATATCCACGTCACCAACCTGTCGAACGTCGAACTCGGCGCTTTGCTTTGGCTGCTCAGCCTGCCGGACAACCATTACCACCGCTTCGGCGGCGGCAAACCCCTCGGTTTCGGCAGCGTGCGGCTGGAAATCGACATGGCCAACACGCACATTCACCACGGTCAGGACTGGAAGCAAATCTACGCAAGCTTGGAGGATGCATCACCGGCCGAGGCAGATCGCGAAGCACTCATCCGAGATTTCAAGGAAGTCGTCCGAACGTCGTACGGCTCGCCTCAGGCCTTTGAACAGGTACCGTTCATCGCCGCGTGGCTGAAGATGGCGACCGGGCACGCGGACAGCTTGCCAACACACTATCCGCGCGCTCGGCAATCAACTCAAACCGGAGCTGTGCCGCCGCATCCCGAAGGCAAGGCCTACGAATGGTTCGTCGCCAATGACCGAACGGGCCGTGACGGGGGGCCGCAGGTGAGCCTGCCTGATCTCCCGGATGACGGTGGCCTGCCGATGCTCGATGCCTCATCACGAGGAAGGTAACATGCCGAACACGGTCATCTGCTCTGTTGGCACGAGCGCCGCCCGGCGCGTCTGCTCCCCGGCGAACTTGGCCGCCTGGGTCAAGGAGCAAGGAGGAGCCGAACAGGCCGGAAGGGCCCTTTTCAACAGTTTTGCAGACGTACTTCCCCAGGGAGCGGCCTTGCAAGACACGCTCTCCGCTGAAATTAATTCTTTGGTCCGCATCGGTGTTCAACCCAGCGACCGGGTCATCTTACTGGCTTCCGACACGTCAGATGGTCAGGCTTGTGCCTGCGCAGTGGCGCTTTATCTCCAGAAGTATTTCCCAGGCATCCTGGTGGAGATTCACTGCATCAAAGGTCTTCAGGTGCATGATGCCGAGCTCTTTCGACGCGAAGGTGTTGTTAATTATGTGCGCTATTGCCTTCGCGCAATTCATGACTTTGGGGAATCGCAGGTCATCCTTAATCCGACGGGTGGTTACAAGGCGCTCGTTCCTTATACCGTACTTATTGGAATGATTAAGCATGTGCCTTGTCGGTATATTTTTGAGCAATCCAGCCAACTGTTAACGTTGCCTCCCCTCCCGGTAGTCTTCGATCGCGGTCCGTTCGAGAGATATCGGAGTCTGATCGAACGGATCGAGCGGGAAACGGCCATTCCCGGGGACGTGTGGGAACAAGAGGTTCGCTATGACGACCGCGTGCTGTTAGAACCACTGGTGGAGCGAACGCCGACTGAGGTAACGCTCTCCGCCGTCGGACTTCTTCTGCTGGACGAAGTTCGCATGCCGACTGTCCTGGTCCCCTTCCTTTCAAGGAAGGCATGGGAGGATTGCCTTGATAATCTTTGCCAGCTCCGTGACTGCAACCCCTTCCGCTTTCTTCTTCGGATTGCTGCTGACAGACATCAGTTTCGCCTGGCAGAGCATATCAACGCAGGCAACGGATTACGCTGGTTGAAACCGGGGCGAACAACGGATCGGTATTTGATATCGGTCGAGGACTGGCGACTCCTCGTCTGGCGCGCGATCCGTGAGGATCAGGTTGGATCTGATTATCCGCACAAAGTCACAGTGGACCCCAATAAAGATCGAAAGCGGCTCGGGCCATTCACGCGACTTGAATTTGCGGATAATGAGAAATAACCATGCTTCTGCTCAATTTCAGCCATCCACTGACAGAGAGTCAATTGGCCCGCATCCGTGAACTCCTCGGGCGCGACTTGGAGCGTGTTCTTGCCATACCGACGCAGTTCGACCATGCCCGGCCCTTCGATGAACAAATTCGGGAATTACTGACCACCGTCCCTTTGACCTCGGAGCAATGGCAAACCACCCCTTTGATTATTAACCCTCCCAGCCTGGCTTCGATTACGGCCGTTCTGCTCGCGGAGCTGCACGGCCGATGCGGATACTTTCCGACCATTGTGCGTCTGCGACCCGTGAGCGGAAGCGTCACGCCTCAGTTCGAGGTCGCTGAACTGCTCAATCTCCAGGGGATTCGGGATGCCGCCCGGACACGTCGAAAGTGAGGCTTGGCTGTGCTTACTGAAGAAAACCGATATCGGCTGGTCCAGGAGGCCCGAGCAGCAGCAGGACGAGCGTTTTTGACATCCCCAGGCGGAACGGCTTACGGGGCCGCGGTCCTGACCGCCTCGGGCAATATTTACCGAGCAGGCCAGTATTCGTCGTTCAACCATGTCACCAATGTTCACGCCGAACAGGCCGCGCTGGTAATGGCCGCCATGGCCGATGATCCTGACGTGCTGGCCTTGGCTGTGGCTTCCACGGGGGCTGAACCAGTGGCTCGGCCCTGCGGCGTCTGCCGCCAGGTGTTCGCTGAACATGCGGCCCGGGTCGGCCGCGATTTTGAGGTACTGATGGCCTGCCGTCATGGTGACGGCCACGAAACGGCCTTAGTCAGTGAACTCTTACCGCTCGGTTGGTCACCTAGTCAGGGTCGCCCAGCGGAACGACCCGTTGATCTGCGCCGTGCGCTCATGCGACCGGGGAAAGTTCCCGCTGGAGAATCCCTCGAGTCGGGCGACCACGTCATGCTGCCCGATGGCTGCATCGCTATGGTCTGGGACGGAAAGTTCGAGCCCGGTGGCAGCCTGGTGAAGCTCAAATACGCCCCCGCCGACGGAGGGCTGCGGAAGCTGGCTCATTCGTTTACCGAGCCACTCCGCTACCAAAAGGAGCTACACGATCTTGGCTGGATACGTCAGGCAAGGTGCGGTGCTCGTGCGGCTGTCATTGAGGCATCCGACGTGTCCACCGTTTTCAAGGGCTTGCAACTCGGGGTGGACTGTGGCGAACCTCCTGGCCCGCTGATGGACATACTTTGCGATGTGGGAGTGGATAAGTCCGCGATTCGAGTCAGCGGATCGCGAGCCATTGGACTTCAACATGCCGGCTCCGATTGGGATCTGGTGGTGCCCATCGAGGAGAATCGGGTGCCAATAATCCGTGAGAGACTGGCAGCCGCCGTAGAGAAGGGAACGTTGGCTGTTCCGCCCTTGTCAGGAACTTGGAAATTACTCGATCGGATCTTCCCAGGAGGTCGAGAGGCGGCCCTGCTCGGTCGCCGTTTTGCCGATACCCTGCTGAGCGGCGGGGCATCGGTCACGCTGATGTTTGTACCACCTCAGCCAAGCCGCGTCTGCGTCGACTCGGATTGGCTCGCGTCCGGTCGGGCCGTATTGCATGGGAAAGTTCTCCAAGCTTCCCGCACAGCCTATAAGAGGGCAGAGTACGAGTTGAAAGACGCTGAAGGGACGATTCGCGTCACGTGCTATCACAAGGCCGCAAACCTGTTGCGGAAGGGCGATGTCATTTCCGTCGGTGGCTGGCTGTTGCGGCGTGAGGACGAACGACGTCTGATCCAGTTCTTGCCACAGCCTGACCGCATCGTCTGGTGGGAGACCGTGACAGGTCCGGCATCGGAGGAGTCCACAGCATGAGTCAATGGTTCAGTTTCAAAGAAGACTCCACAATCGAGTTTCAACAGGCTCCGCATCGCTACTGGCCTCCGGAAATCATCCGAGTCCATCAGCTTACTATCCCGACACAACCGCGGCGCCAAATAATTCTAACTGGGCAAGGACCGATGTGGATGTATGCACACGCCTCGGCCGTACTCGCTGCCGCCGGTTTGGAAGGGCAGGTTCGACTGGCAGGTTCTCTGGGGACATCTGAGGATTTGACATCGAGCCGATGTAAGCTGCATCATGATCCAGATACTCCGCGCGCCGTTCTCGAGATCGAATTTGGAGTGGGAATTCAACTGACTGAAGCCGCGATCAACAAACTGATGGAGCCTGCTTTAAAGGAACTTGAATCTTCAGGCATCGAGGAGTTATGCATCACAGGTCGTGCGAATGGGAAGGCCTACGCGCTGGCAGCTCGAAAAGCAGTCGAAAATAAGATAGCCACCTTGACCTGTTGGACCCCTGCCGATGGATTGGTCGTTGTCCATAGTAAGGACACAACACTTCTTGGACAACGTCTCGAACCTCCGTTATGGATGCTGCCGTACATCAAGCCTCCTGAATATTCGGTTATAGTTGGCATCATCGGCGATCCTAACTGCGGGAAATCGGTATTCAGTCTAGCTTTGAATCACTACCGCAGTTTGATCAACTGCCGAGGTTGGCGCTTGGATTGTGACGGTGCGTCACCAACTCCGGACTGGTATTTGGCCTTGTATCAGTTGGATCCGAGCCGAGCCAGGACGGCGCGGGAAGCAGTAAAGATTCCCTGGAGCAAAGAGATGGAGGATTACATCGCCGAAAGGATCAAACGACTGCGTCAGTTCTTCGATGTCGCTATCGTCGATCTGCCTGGAGGTAATCATAGAGTCTCTCCACCCCAACGCGTTCCCAACCATCGCGAGGTGATGATACGCGAAGTAGATATCCTTATCCTTATCGAGCGTGTTGATCAACCAACGGAGCTGGCTTGGAGAGCGGCACTCGCCCCCCATCGCCTCGATAATCGCATTGGCATCGTCCTGCGATCTAAACATCCCAAGGATTACCCACAACTGGAGGTATGGAAAGATTCCGATGGAACTTGGAGAGGAATTATTCAAGGGCTTGATCGACAAAAGAAGCCGGATGAGCTGGTCTCGGCGTTTGAAAGGGGATTCGAACGATTGTGGCCGGTATTATTACGGCATGGCCGAAGAAGCGGAGTTGGAGTAGGCGAATGAAGTCATTAATGCCGATCATGCTCGCTGGCGTCGGGCCGCATGCGCGTCGCTTCTATCTGCCCGCCATCGCCGCACTCGGGCCGAAGTATGGCATTCGACTG
>JANWWR010000126.1 GCA_025055835.1 Gemmatales bacterium
TCCCACCGAGAGATTCTACCAGACGGGCCAGCCGGTGGGCAGAGGGTTTCTCCATCGGAATCCCGTCACAACAGATTGTACGGGTCCACGTCCACGGACACGTCCACGCCCCGGGACGGTTTGAAGTCGCTCCAGACTTCCCGCAGAAGTTCGTGCAGGGCGGAAGCGCTGGGCGACTGCAATTGAAAATGGTAGCGGTAATAGCCCTTGAGCCGGGCCACCGGCGTCTCGGCAGGGCCGAGGAGGCGGACGGTCGGTTTGCGCTTCGCAGTCCGGGCCAGTCGTTGCCGGAACGTCTCGGCGAGCCGATCCGATTCCTGCCGCACCAGCTCGCCATCCTTGGCACGCAGCAGGATTCGCACCAGGCGAGTGAACGGCGGGTAGCCCAACTCCCTGCGATGCCGCAGCTCCGCTTCGGCAAAGGCAACGTAGTCATGCCGGGCCGCCAGATGGATGCAAGGTTGTTCGGGATTGAAGGTCTGGACCAGCACTCGCCCTCCCGCCGGTCCTCGGCCGGTACGCCCGGCCACTTGAGCCAGCAGTTGGAAGGTCCGTTCGGCGGAACGAAAGTCGGGAATGTGCAGGGCGATGTCGGCATGGATGACGCCGACGAGCGTGACGTTGGGGAAGTCCAGTCCCTTGGCAATCATCTGGGTGCCGAAGAGGATGCGTACTTCGCCGCGGCGGAAGGCCTCGAAGGCGCGGGCGTGTGCCCCGGCTCGCCGCATCGAGTCGCTGTCCATGCGAAGGGCCGACACGCCGGGAAACTTCTGACTCAATTCCGCTTCCAGACGCTCCGTGCCCAGGCCGAGGAACTTCATCTGGCGCAGGCCGCAGTGGGGGCAACCGTCGGGCGGCAGTTGCTCGTAGCCGCAATAGTGGCATAACAGCACTTCGCGGTCCCGGTGATAGGTCAGCGTCACGTCACAGAAGCGGCATTTCATCGCCTCGCCGCAGGCTGGGCAGAGCAGAAACGTCGAAAAACCGCGGCGATTCAGAAGCAGAAGGATCTGTCCGCCGCGGTCCAGCGTCTCCCGCATGGCCCGTTCCAGGGTCGGACTGATGGCCCGATACGGACCCCGGGCCGGGGGTTCGTGGCGGAGGTCAACCAGTTGCACGATGGGCATCGGCAATTCCAGGACGCGGCGAGGCAGCGAGAGGAGGCGGTAGCGGCCCTGCTGGGCGTTGTGCCAACTTTCCAGCGACGGCGTGGCCGAGCCGAGGACGACGGGAATCTTCTCGATCTTGGCCCGCAGCACTGCCAAGTCCCGAGCGTGGTAACGGGGCGTGATTTCCTGCTTAAAGCTGCTTTCATGCTCCTCGTCCACGACGATCAAGCCCAGTCGGCGGGTCGGGGCGAAGACAGCGCTGCGCGCTCCGACAATGACTTGCACCTCGCCGGCGGCAATCTGTCGCCAGTAGTGACCGCGTTCGCTGTCGCTGAGATGGCTGTGCAGCACGGCCACACGGGAGAATCGGCCTCGGAAACGCCGGATGGTTTGCGGAGTCAGGCTAATTTCCGGGACAAGGACCAAGGCCTCCCGGCCCTGGGCGACGCACTGTTCGATGGCCCGCAGATAGATTTCCGTCTTGCCGCTGCCGGTGACGCCGTGCAGAAGAAAGGGTTGGAAGCCGCCCTGAAGGAGGGCTTCGGATATGGCGGCGAGGACCCGGAGTTGATCGGTGTTGAGTTCCGGAGGCGGTTCGGCCTCGGGAGTCGGCTCGGGTCGGAAGCGGACCTTTTCCACGTCCTGCCTGAAACCGCGAGCCATGCCCTTGCGGATCAGTTCCTGAATCACCGTGACACCGCAACCGACACGCTGGGCCAGCACGGCAGCCTCGACGGGGGACGTTTCCAGCCGAAGCGTTTCGAGGGCTTCACGCTGACGAGGCGTCAACCGTGGCGGCGGGATGGGCAACTCGGTTTCGGGCACAGCTTCGACGAACAGTTTCTGACGCAATCCGACGCCGGTCTTGGCTCCGGCCGGCACGACGGCATCGAGCACCTGACCCCACGTGCAAAAGTAATAGTCCGCCATCCAACGGGTCAGTTCCAGAAGCGCCGGGGTAAGCAGGGGCTTCTCATCAACAATCGCCAGGATCGGTTTGACCTCGCACTCGGGACGGTTTCGGGAGACGGCGACGCAGTAGCCGAGGGCTGGTCGGTTGCCTCGTCCCAACGGCACTTGCACGCGCTGTCCCGGTTGGAGCCGGTCTTCGAGATGGCGAGGAACGCCGTAGGTGAAGGATTGTTCCAGAGGCCGATTGAAAACGATCTCGGCGAACAGCGACGGAGGTTCGGCGGAAAGAGCGGTGTGTTGAGCAAATAAATCCCGTTGGGCTTTCACCCCGTCCAGCTCCAGTTCCACTCCAGCAGTTGACCCAGCCGGTGGATGAAAACGATGCAGCCGATGACGGCGGCGAAGATGCTGGCCAACAGCACGGCCCCGGCGGAGATGTCCAGGGCGGCGTGACCCCGGGCCTTGGTCTTGTCGTCGAGGCTGCGGAAGAGCGTCTCGATGGCGCTGTTGAACATTTCAGCCGTCAGCACGAAGCCGATGCACAGCAGGAGAATGGACCAGTGCGTCCAGCCGCAACGCAGCACCGTGGCAGCGATCACTACCAAGGCGGCGAAGAAGAAATGGACGAAAAAACTGGAGTGGCCGCGAACGCCGAGTTTCATCCCGCGAAAGGCGTCAGCGAATTTGGCACGCCAGGTCCGCGGCGGCCTTGGCGGCGGATCAGCAGAGCTGGATTCCCGGAGATTCACGACGACCTCGGACGCTTGCGGGAAGCCAGGTCTGTTCCGCACCGGGCTGGGCATGGTTGGCGATCCCGAGAATGCCCCCTGAGTCGCTTGGGCCTATCCCGCCTGTTTGCGCTCTTCCTGAAGTTGATTGAGCTTATTGTACAGCGTCTTGAGACTGATGCCGAGTTCCGCCGCCGCCGCGGGCTTGTTGCCGCCGTGCTTTTCCAGCACACGCAGCAAGTGTTCCATCTCGATCTCCCGCAGGGTCCGGGCTGGAGCTGTGGAACCCGTTCCACTCCCCGCTGAACCGCCCAATCCGCCGGTTGCCACGGTCAGCCGTCGTGGGTGGCGGACGCTCTGGGGGAGATGCTCCGGGAGAATTGCCCCGCCTCCGCTGAGGATGAAGGCATGCTCCATGACGTTGGCCAGCTCGCGGACGTTGCCGGGCCAGTCATGTTCCAGAAGCGCGTCAATGGCTTCCGGTGTAAGCAGTTCGACGATCTGCTCCAGAGGCCGCCTCGCTGCTCGGCTGAGCAGATGGCGGGCCAGCTCGGGGATGTCCTCCCGGCGTTCTCGCAACGGCGGCAGGCGAATTTCGAAGGTGTTGATGCGGAAATACAGATCCTCGCGGAACTCGTCCCGTTCGATCATGGCCCGCAGGTCCCGGTTGGTGGCGCACAGGACGCGAACATCGGTCTTGAAGGGTTCGTTTTCCCCGACGCGGCGAATTTCCCCCGATTCAAGAAAGCGCAGCAACTTGACCTGGATGTTCTTGTTCAGCTCGCCAAGCTCGTCGAGGAACACGGTGCCACCGTTAGCGACCTCGAAGAGGCCGCGGTGATCGCGGTCGGCTCCGGTGAATGCTCCCTTGCGGTGGCCGAACAGTTCGCTTTCCACCAGGTTTTCCGACAACGCCCCGCAATTGACCGGCACGAAGGGCATGTCGCAGCGGCGGCTCTGCTGGAAGATGGTACGGGCCGCCAGTTCCTTGCCCGTGCCGGTTTCGCCGAGAATAAGGACCGTCGAATCCGTCGGGGCGATGCGACTGATCAGGCGATGCACGGCCTGCATGGCCGGCGAGGAGCCAACCAGCACCGTCGGTCCCTCGGCCGCCTTGAGCCGACGCTGTAACGCCAGGTTCTTGTTGGTCAATTCCCGCTTCTCGGCGACCCGCTGAAGCATGACCTCGATCTCGGCCAGCTTACAGGGCTTGGTCAGGTAGTCGAACGCCCCAAAGCGCAGTGCCTCCACGGCCGTGTCCAGGCCGGGATGCCCGGTCAGCAGAATGGCTTCCGTGTGCGGAGAAATCTGCTTGAGTTGTTCGAGGACCTGGATGCCGGTCAGGCCGGGCATGCGGATGTCGAGAATGGCCACGTCGAAGTTGCCGCGTTCGAGGGCTTTCAGCGCGGCCCGACCATCCGGGCAGACGGTCACTTCATGGCCCAGCCGAGGCAGTTCGGTGCGCATGAACTCCTGGAGCGACTTTTCATCGTCGGCGAAAAGCACCCTCAGGCTTTTGTGAACCGGCGTGTCCAAAGCCTCGCTTCCTCCCTGGCCGCATCCGACCGTCGGGTTTCCGAAACCGCCTCTTTGCCCCGCTAACCGACCTTTTGGCGTCTCAGGCGGCCCGACGCAGACCCGCTTCCTGGGACTGGGGCGGGTTGAGCGGCAGCCGCACCTCGAAGACGCTGCCCTGGCCCGGTCCCGGACTGCTGGCCTCGATTTCGCCGCCGTGCTGTGTAACAATGCGATGGCTGATCGACAAGCCCAGCCCGATGCCCCGTCCCGATCGGCTCCGCGTAAAGAATGGCTCGAACAGGTTTTCCAACACCTCCGCCGTCATGCCGCAGCCGTTGTCGATGAACCGCAGCACCGCCATGCCATCTCGTGCATCCAACTCGATTCTCAGCTTTCCCCCGGCATCCATGCTTTCCAGGCCGTTGACCGCAAGATTGAGCACCACCGACTTGATCTCCTCGGCGTTGACCAGCACACGCAACGGCTTGCGGGCCTCGAACTCGATCTGCTTGTCCTTGTAGCTTTGATGGTGGGCGAGCATGTCCAACACGCCACGGACGATCTCGCCCAGGTCCGCCCATTGCCGCTGCTTTTCCCCCACCCGGCTGAATTCCAACAGTTTCTGCGTGATCCCTTTGCAGCGGAAGGCTTCCTCCTGGATCATCTTCAGGTAATTGACCACCGTGGGGTACTCGGGATGATCGCGGCGGTCACGGAGGAGTTCCTCGAGCCGACGTTCCAGCGCCTCGCTGCAAAAGGCGATGCTGGCCAGCGGATTGTTGATCTCATGAGCGACCCCGGCGGCGAGGAAACCGACTCCGGCAAGCCGTTCCGAGCGGACCAGCTGCCGACTGCGTTCGTTGACCTGCCGGGCCAGATCGGCGTACATGTGCTGAAGCCGTTCGGTCATGTCGTTGAACGCGGCAGCCAGGTCCTGCATCTCGTCGCCACTTTGGACCTCGATGCGGGAATCGAAATTGCCCTCGGCCACGCGGGATACCTTGTCATGCAGGTCGCGGATGGGATCGACGATCCAGCGGTAGGCCAGCCGGGCCAGGCCGATCATCAGCAGCGCCCCCAACGCCGAGATGCCGCAAACGAGATACAGACTGGTACGGTAATCGTCCTTGGCGATGTCGATGCGCCGCCGCAGGTCGGTGTCGATGTGGTCGCGGAGCGTGTCCACGGTCAGTTGCAGCCGTCGGATTTGTTCCACCAGGTCCTCTTGTCCGGCATGGGGAGGCGGAACGAAGGTGCTGCCGGTGGCCGGTTGCTCCTTGCGGACCAGGCGGGCCAGGTGTTCCAACTGCTCGGTCAGATCGCTGACCAGCGGAAGCTCATCGTGTCCGCGGTCGAGGTCCCGCTTGCGCAGCAGGGTGGCTCCCAGGAACTCGCGGTACACTTCGAGTTTTTCCCGGGCCAGCGCGATACGAGCTTCCAGATCGCGGGCATTGGGAGCCTCGGCGGCCAGGGTGATTTCGGCCACGGATTCGCGGAGGTCCTGGACGGCCTTGAGTTCGTTGAGCTTGCTGTCGATGCTCTTCATCGTCCAGCGGTAGGAGCGGAGGCCCAGCAGGGTGCCCACCAGCAGCAGGGCCATGATGCCTCCCACCAGAGCCAGACCGAGGCTGAGCTTGTGGCGGAACCGCCAACGCCGCGGCACGACCGACCTCCCTGTCGTCGCTGATCCGTGAGTCGAAAAGTTCGTGCTTCCGTGCTTCCGGTTTGTACCACAGGCGGAGGTGTTCGGGGAGAGCAATCACGGAGGCGGTTCGTGAACCTCTTCGCTCCGCAGTTTGATCTTGGCCGAATCCGGCAACTTGGGTAATTAGTCCGGCTCAAGTGAAGGCTGGTTGCATCCGATAAACGATCTGGGAGAACAGAGGAACCCTCATGCTGGAAAAGACAGGCAATCTGGCGAGCCGAGGGCATCGGCCCTCCGCTTCCTCCCTCGCCAGCATCCTTACCTTGGTCCTGTTCCTCGCCACGTTGCTCGCCGTCCCCTTCGCCTATTACCGCGACCGCTACACCACGACCAAGCGCTTCCGCGTCGTCGCCGAGGGGGTTCTTTATCGCAGTGGACAGATGACCGCCGAAGGTTTAGCGGAAGTGATCGACCGCTACGGCATCCGCACGGTGATCAATCTCCAGGACGAAACCCCCGATCCTTTGCTGGAGAACGGTCAGACGGAGAGCGAATTCTGCCGAGACCGCGGTATCCGGTATGTTTACATGCCTCCCGATCTGATTCCCCGGCAATTCGTGCCGGAGCAACGGCCAGCCGCCATCGACCGCTTTTTAGACATCATGAACGACCCGCAGAATCATCCGGTTTTGCTGCATTGTCGGGCTGGTCTGCATCGGACGGGAGTGCTGGCAGCAGTCTATCGCATGGAATATGACGGCTGGACAACCCGACAGGCGCTGGAGGAGCTGAAAGCCAATGGTTTCGGCGACAGCAAGGCCATCGCCAGCAACGATTACATCATGCAGTACATCTTGACCTACACTCCGAGTTCCGACCGGAACCGACCATTGTCCCTCACCCCGTCCTTTTGCCCAGAAAAGCGGGTGGAGTAAGGCTGACCCGAGTCGGAACGCGCCGTGGCCGACTCGTGGCATGACCCGCATCGACCGCTACCTGCTGCGCACGTACCTGCAAGCGTGGTTCATCTGCTTTTTCAGTCTGGTCAGCCTCTACGTCGTCATCGACTTGTTCAACAAACTCGATGAATTCGTCACGGCTGCCGAGGCGACCCGGCTGGGCTTTCCCCGCGTCGTTGCCGCCTATTATGCAGTCCAGCTGGCGGCGATTTTCGACCGCCTGTACGGCGTCATCGTTCTGCTGGCGGCCATGTTCACGCTGGCCTGGATGATCCGCAACAACGAACTGCTGCCGCTATTGTCCGCGGGGGTGCCGACCCGCCGGGTGCTGTATCCGGTGTTGTTTGGCAGTCTGGTCATGATCGGTCTGGGCGTACTCAATCGGGAGACGATTCTGCCCCAGGTCGCCGAGCAGATCGAAATGCCTGCCCATGATCCGCTGGGCCGCGAAGCCGTGCCGGTGCAGGGGGCGTATGAACCCAACGGCATTCTTATCGCCGGGCAATTCGCCCGCCGCTCCGAGGGCATCGTGGAAAACTTCACCTGCACTTTTCCGGAGCGAATCGGCGGCGGCCTCTTCAATCTGACGGCCCGGGAAGCGCGGTATGTTCCCCCGTCGCAGGACCGGCTCAGCGGCGGCTGGCTGCTCACGGAGACGAAACCGGCCCGGCTGCCGACCACCTGGCAGTCCGAAGTCCTTGAGGAACTCGACGACGGCAAGTTTTTCCTGCGCACCGAGCGGGTTACATTCGACCGGCTGACCCGCCAGCGCGGTTGGCTTCAGTACGCCTCGACGAGCCGACTCCTCGACGAGTTGAACGGCGGAGGTGTGGGACGCTTGACGCCCTTGGCAGTGCAACTCCACTTGCGATTCGTCGTCCCGTTGCTGGTCCTTATCATGGCGTGGATGGGTTCGGCCCTGTTGCTCCGTGATCAGTACCGCAACGTCTTTCTCAATGCCGGGCTGTGTCTCGTCCTGGCCGGATGCTTCTACGCCGTCTGCTACGCTACCCGCTACCTCGGCGACAGCGAGTACCTCCCTCCGCTCCTGGCAGCGTGGCTGCCGGTGCTGCTGTTCGGCCCGGCGGCGTTCGTGCTCCACGAAGGCATCCATACCTGAGGGCCAACAGCGAGGAAAGCTGCCGCCTTGCGGTTCGTCACAGAATCGCCACAATGCCTTTCATCATCACACAGTCAGCCTAGGGGATTCGCCATGAGTCGTGTCATGCAGTCAGGGTTCATGGGTCTGTTTAGCGTGCTGATCGGTCTCGGGATACTGACGGCGGACGAACCGAGCTGGCCGAAGGTGGACGTA
Source organism: Gemmatales bacterium (assembly GCA_025055835.1). Classification (GTDB taxonomy): domain Bacteria; phylum Planctomycetota; class Planctomycetia; order Gemmatales; family HRBIN36; genus JANWWR01. The sequence goes on from JANWWR010000126.1 coordinate 8,187, forward strand.
GCCATCAGTTACCGCGTCGATCCGGATTGGCCGCAGCGGCCGGAGGGGATGCGCTGGGCCGACATGGCCGGCATCGCCGTGGATGCTCATGACAACGTATACTGCTTCACCCGCACCGATCCGCCGGTGCAGGTGTTTGACCGGGAAGGCCGCTTCCTCCGGGCCTGGGGACGCGATCTGATCAAGTCCGCCCATCACCTCAAGATCGACCGGGAAGGCAATGTCTGGACAACCGACGTCGAATGGCACCTTGTCCGCAAGTTCACGCCGGAGGGGAAATTACTGTTGACCCTGGGCACGCCGCAGGTCGCCGGCAGCGACGAACGACACTTCAACATGCCGACCGACGTCGCCTTCGCCTCGAACGGCGACGTCTTCGTGGCTGACGGCTACGGCAATGCCCGCATTGTGCACTTCGACAAGGACGGCAAGTTCATCAAACAGTGGGGTGAACTGGGCAGTCGTCCGGGACAATTCAGCATTCCGCACGCCATCGCCATCGACTCCAAGGACCGCATCTACGTCGCCGACCGCAACAATGTCCGCATTCAGGTCTTCGACACCAGCGGCAAGCTGCTCGACGTGTGGAACAATCTCGTGACTCCCTGGGGCCTGTGGATGCTGCCCAACGACGAATTATGGGTGTGCGGCTCCTCGCCGATGACCTGGCGGCCGGAGGATAGCACCCTGGGCGTGCCGCCCAAGGATCAGCTGTTCATGCGGTTCAACAGTCAGGGCAAACTCCTGCAACTGTGGACGGTGCCCAAGGGAATCGACGGGCTGGAACGCCCCGGTGAACTCAACTGGGTCCACTGCATCGCCGTGGATTCTCAGGGCAATCTCTACGCCGGGGACATCCGCGGCAAACGCGCCCAGAAGTTCCGCAGGATCGTACCGCAGTGACAGGAAAAGGTCACTGGCTGCCGCTCTCAATCCTCCGGCTCAGCCAAAGGGAGATCCTCGGACAAGGCGGGGAGCTGGGGCGGGGTGGGCGAGTCGAGCGGTTCGGCCCACGGCAAATCCTGGGGTTGAGGGCTGAAGACGGCGGGGGCGGGAATGGTCACGTCCAAGGATTCCGGGGAAACCGGATGGGGCGGGTGACTGTCCGGGTCGTAAACGAACAGGAACTCGACGGGGCCGATGCGGAGCCGGTCCCCGGGCATCAACCAGGCAGCATCCCGACGTCGAACCCCGTTGACGACGAAACCGTTGACGCTGCCCAGGTCTTCGACTCGAAGCCGATCCCCCGTCAGGGTCAGGAGGCAATGGCGGCGACTGACGTCGCTGGCCATGAGGCGGAGCTTGCAGCCCTTGGCCCGACCGACCAGGGTTTCACCGTCGCGCAGGGCGATCATGCGTCCCTTGGGACCGCCTTTGACAATCACCAGTCCGACGTGCATCGCCCCTCCCGCCCCGCAAGCCCATCCGCTTCCCAAACCCGGCTTCCTCGGTTGTCATCCTAGCCGAGAAAGCCGGGTCGAAGCTAGAGGCAGCGGAAATTACCGGGGCAGAGCGCTTTGCTTGGCCTTGGCCTCCTCGATCACCGCCTTGCGATCCTCATCCTTGAGCATCGAGCGGGCCGGCTGATTGGCCAGGCTGATCGCCGCGGCGTACATGGAGCGGGCCTTGGCGGCGTCGCCCAGACCGGCATAAGCATTGCCCAGGTGCAGGAACATGCGGGGATCATTCGGATAGCGCAGGCGGGCCGCCTCGAACATGTCCCGCATGGCCGTGAAGTGCTCCGGCTTGTTGAGGGCTTCGTACACTTCGCCGAAGGTGTCGAGCAGGTCCGCCGGCAGCCGTTCCGGCGCGATCGGCTGTTTGCTGAACCGGCCTGTCCGCACTTCCTGGAGGTAACGCAGGGCCGCTTCGGGATCCTTCTCTTCCTTGACCAGCAGCCAGGCGAGGTTGTTCCCCGCGATGAAGTGGCCCTTGTGGGCAGCGTAAACCGCCTCATAGGACCGCTTCGCCTGCTGGAGCCAGGCCTTGCGGTCGGGATGATCCTTCTGCTCATCAGCCTTGGTCAGATAGATGTCGGCGAGCCGTAGCTGGGCCTCGACGGATTCCGGTTGCCGGGCCAAGACATCCCGTACCAGCGCTTCGGCGTCGTCCCACATCTTGGCCCGGAAGAAACCGCCAGACAGGGCCAGTTTGACCAGGTCCATCTGAGCGTCCACGAGCTGCTTCTTCTGCTTTTCGAACTCCTCGGCAGGGACGGCCCCGGTGGGCTTGAGGTTGGCGGCCCGTTCCTTCCAGAGCTTATCCTGCTCGGCGAGGAAGTTGGCGGCGGCCTGCTTCGCCTCGGCGGTGCGACCCATCATGCCCAGCACCTGCACGAGGTAATGGCCGATGTTCGGATCGGTGGGGATGCGTGTCTTCCAACGCTGGATCCATTCCAAGGCCCGTTCGTAGAGACTGGCCTTGATAAGCGCGGAGACGAGCGGCCCGTAGCCGGTCGAAATCGTCGGGGTACGATCCACGAAGGATTCGTAGGACTTGATGGCGTCGTTCAGTTTGCCGTCCCGCTCGAGGAGCTGCCCTTCGAGCAGCAAGGCTTCAGCGGGGGGATTCTCCTTTTCTTTGAGCCACTTGACGTACTCCAGTCCCAAGCCGATGTCGGCGGCATCGGTCGATTCGGCGGCAAGCCGGGCACCGAGGAGAAGGGCCTGTGTGTTGCGGGCTTCGATGGCCAAGGCCCGCTTGACCTCAGTCCGGGCCAAGTCAGGCCGACCCGCCCACATCCAGAACCGCGCCTTGGCCAACGGGCCGGAAATGCGGTCGTTGCGATTCACCGTGAAGGCCCGCTCCGCCTGATCCAGGGCGCTGCTCATGTCCTTGGGCCGATCCGAACGCTGCTTGGGATCGCCGATTCGATCCAGCAGCAGACAGGCGTAGGCATAGCCCAGCAGGAGTTCCGGTTCACCCGGGTAGTCCTGAAGCATCTGCGTGCTGAGGTCGAGGGCCTTTTCCGGATTCTCCTGGGCCAAGGCCAGGAGGGCGTTCAGGACGCCCTGCCGAGCCGCCCCGCGAACGCGGGTGAACTCCATCGCCTGGAGGTAGCCCTTGGCGGCGTCCACATAGTCCCGCTTGAGGAAGGACAGGTTGGCGTTCATGTAGGTCAGGACGGCGTTGCCCTCGGATCGGCTCATCTCCTCGCGGATCTGCTTTTGCATGTCCTCGACGGAGGTGGCGGCAAGGCGAATCTTGAGGGCCTCGGCCGCGGGATCGGGTGGCAGAAGCTGGGCGGCTTCCAGCGTCTTTTCCCGGTCGCCCAGACGGGAGTAGGCGACGACGCGGAGACCGTTGACACGCGGATCATTCGCTCCCGTCGGGAAGTTGGCCGGGTCTTCAAGGTAGGCCACCGCCTGGGCTTCCCGTCCGGTCCGGATCAGCCACTCCGCCCACAGCAACCGGCCGCCGATTTCCTGCGGATAGTTCTTGAGGTAATCCTGAATCAACGCCTCGATGCGAGTCGGGGCTTCCTTGGGATCCTTGGCCACCTGCATCTGCATTTCCAGGCGAAGGACCTGAAGATTGTCCGGGTAATCCCGCTTGAGCGAGGCCAAGGCGGCCTCGGCATCGGCCAGGCGTCCAGTCGCGGACCAGTAAACGACCTCGAGTTGCCGAGCCAGCCGTTCCATGGGACTGTTGGGCGGAAGTTTCTTCAGCAACTGTCCGGCGGCTTCTTCGTGAGGCCGCAGCGCGGCGGCGACGGCGGGAGTCGGCTTGGAACCGACCTTGGGAGCAATGCCGCTTAGAGCGGCGTCGGCCTCCGCTGAAGACTCACCGCCGGGCCGCCCGGTCACCGTCGGTCGTCCCGAAGCCACGGGACGGGTCCGAGGATTGCGCTGCTCCTGCTCGGCCGCCTTCATCAGGTTGACGTACTTCAACTGGGCGGTCTGCAAATGAGCCTGGAACTCCAGAAGATCGAGTTCCTTTTCATCGCGGATGAATTCCTTGGCCCAGGCCCGCTCCTCGGAGGAGAGCCGTTCCAATTGGCCGTAAGCGGCTCGAACTGCGGCGATGCTCCGCAAGGCCAGGTCCGGCTTGCCCAGGGCCGTGTACACGTTGATAAGGACCAGATGGGAACGGACGTGATTCGGGCCGTTGCGGTCGAGGTTGGCCGCCTGCTCCAGAAGATTCTGAGCCTGTTCCAACTTGCCCTCCCGTTCCGCCAGCAACCCTTCGATCAGAAGTCCCGTGCTGCGCAGGTTGACGTCCTGGGACTGCTGCAAGGCCCGCAGATGGGGCATGATGTCGGCACGCTTGGCACCTTTGAGGAGCTTCATGCGGGCGGCCTGCTCGTGCAGTGGGAGCAGTTGGCCGGCGGGGATTTTTTCCGTTTCGGCGTAGGCGAGGGCCTTTTCGACCCAACGTTCGATCTCGGCGTCGAGGGCGGCCTTGCGGGCGCTTTGGCCTTCCTTGGCGGCCAGGGCGGCCTCCCGAGCCAGCAGTTCCGTCAGGCCCACGAAAGCCAGCGGAGTGGCGGCCTTGCGGCGGATGCAGGTATCCACCAGCGTTTGCAGGCCCTCCAGATAACTGCTGAACGGATGGGCCGAATCGCCGGTCAGATAGGGCTGGGCCTGCCCGACGGCGATCACCGCAGTTTCCAGAATGCGGCTCATGCCGTGGCGCGGCACGCTCTTGGCGGCGGCCATGCGGCGAGCGAGAGTCATGACGCTCTCCAGGGCCTCGATCAGGCGGGCATGGGTGGCCGGGTCAGCCCGACCGGCGATGCGGGCATCTTCGAGAGCCAGATCCACCGCCAACCGATGGAGACCGACCAGGCCGTCCTGGTCGGAGATGGTAAGCGTCATGAAGTCTTCGATCGACTCGGCCCGTTTGCGGATGCCCTGCACGGGATCGTAGAGCATGGCTCGCAAGGCAGCCTGCTGCTCGGCCGCCTGGGCCGGGGAGTTGCCTGCCGGTGAGCGGTAAAAGCCCAGCAGCCAAAGTCGTGCTTGGGCTTCCAGGTCCAGCGTCCGCCAGCGAATGTTCGGAGCCTCGACTTCCTTGAGCCGCGTCACGTATTCCAGCGATTTCTCCATCCGCTCTTTAGTTCGGCGTCCGACCGGACTCGGAGCGGCGGGGCCGCGGCTGCCACCTGAGCGCGGCACCGGCTGCTCGTACTCAAACCGGGCCAAGGCGTACAAGGCTCGAGCATCCTTCGGGTTTTGCTTGAGCACGTTGTCCGCGAACCGGGAAATCAGGTCCCAATTCCAGTTTTCCAGGGGATACTGAATCTCCGTGAAAAGGGCGGTTTCCTGAACGACCGGGTCGTCCGTCAGTCGCAAGGCGGCCTGCCGCGTGGCGACGACGGCCTCCTTCTGCATTTCAGTGTCCGTGATGAAGGTCATGGGCACTTTGTTGATGTCGTCCGCGGAGGCCAGACGCTGGAGCGGCTCCCGGCCCAGCGGGGAAATTGCCTTGCCTTCGAGGATGGCGTCGGAGATGAAGATGCCGCGGAGAGCCAAGGCCCGCAGCCAGAACGCCTTGGCCGCATTGGTTCGGTCCGCCTCGATCGCTTCCTGCGGACGCTCCGTGCCCTGGCCCAGACGCTCCTGGAGCTTTTCGAGGACCTTGTTCGCCTCGGTCAGCGCTTCGGTGAACAGCGACTTGGCCCGCTCCGCTTCGCCCGCTTCCAACTGACGCAGGCCGCTCTGGTAGCGCTCCTGCCCGCGGGTCAGCAGACTCTCCTCGCCCGGCGGGAAGAGGAAGAGATACCCGACATACAGGCCCAGGGCCAGAACGACGCCGAGCAAGACGCTCAGGACGATGGTGGACAAACTGTGCTTGAACATGGCTGCTTCCCCTAACGGTGCTATTCAGGACCGAGCCAACGCACCTGGACTCTGTCACAACCCATAACAACGTATTCCGGCAAGACCGCTTTTCGCAAAAAGCCGTCGATTTCCGGCAGCAAACTCCGTTCCACTTGCTCAGCGGTCTGTTCCGAACCGGTGGCTGTAATCTGAACCGTCAAGCTGGCCGGTCGGCGGCTCAGGCGTTGATGCAGGGCCTGAAGCAGCGTCTGGCCTTCCCGCAGCGGCGGTTCCACCGTGTAGTGCCAATACCACACATAGAGCCGACGTTCCGTTCCCGCGGGATACTCGAACCGCTGAACCGGACGCTGGGAGGACTGGTTCAGGAATACGACGCGGCGACGGTCTCGCAGGTCGGGCATCCCGGCCACCTCGTTCATGCAAATCTCCGGGTGATGCTCCCGATCCTTGCCCGCGGCGGAGTACACCAGATAGAGGTTGGCTCCCAGGCGCGCCTGCGGTTCCACATATTGGCGAAGGAACAGATCGTCGGCGAAAGTGATGCGTTCTCGCAGCTTCGCGATATCGGCCCGTTCGCCGGCCTGCCAGGTTCCCAACTGCTCCGGCAAACGATCGAGCGGCACCGGCAGGGTCGGTCCGCGTCGCACTGCCCCGGCTTCCAGGTGCCACAGCAGCAGGGCCTGAACGACGACGCCAAGAAACACGGCCCCAGTGCCGCCGAGGACGCCGAGAGGCGACAATCGCAAGGTCAGGGGCCCGACCGGAGGGCTGACGCCCTCTGCTGGCTTCATCGGAGGGCTGACGCCCTCCGCTCGCCGGGGTCCTGCGTCTGACGCTGTTTCGTTGCCTCGAAGCGATGGACGCGACGGCGAGCGGGCAGCGTTAGCTGCCTGGTTCACGGCAGGGCTGACGCCCTCTGCTGGCTTCACCGGAGGGCTGACGCCCTCCGCTCGCCGGGGAGATTCGCCCTCCGCCTGGCTCAAGGTTTCAAGGCGTTGCAAGGCCCAGGTGAACAGCAACAACAACCCGATGGCGACCGGGAAGGTAAACAACGCCGGGGCGCTGTGCAGCCAGGTGTCGATCCAGGCGGTGCCGAACCACTTCGCCGCCACGACCATGGCAATGACCCGGGCAACGTTCGCCAGGATCGCCACCGGCACGGTCGCCAGCATCAGCACGATTGTGGACCACCACCGCTTCAGACCCAGATGGGCCAGTAATGCGGACATGGCCAGCAGCGAAATCAGTTGCCGCAGCCCACTGCATTCCGCCCCCACGACCAGAGGGGCCGCCATGCCGGGCAACTCGATGGCATGACCACGCTGCCGAACGACCCAGATCTGCTCCAGCACCAGACCACTCGCCCGGGCCACGAAATCCTGAAGCCACAACGCCGACGACGCCATGACGATGCCGGGCAAGGGGAACATGAAGAACAGGAACGCCAGCGGCACGGTCAACCCGTCGGCACAGGGTCGGCCATGCAGGGCCAGAGCCAGACCACGCAGGCACAGAAACAGGCCCACGAAATCCACCAGCGGCCAGCCCAGCACCAGTGCGGCCCAATGAATCAGGACGCCGGCGCTGACTTCCAGCGTTCCCAGGGCCGGTTCCGGAACGAAGCGGGGACGGTTTTCCCGGAACCAGCGGTAAACCAGCCAGCCGGTCAACGGAAGGACCAGAAATCCATGCGAATATCCCGGATCGTCCCACCAGACCTGCGCCAGATTCGCTAGCGTCGGCCAGAAGAGCAGGGCGACCAGGGCCACCAGGACGGCGAAAATGCGGACGGCGTCGCGGCCCTGGATCGTCGGCCGCAGCAAACGGTCGCTGATCCGATGTCGGGCGGTCGCGGAAGGTGCCGTGGCCGTGCCTGCGCTCATGGACGAACTTCCCGGTGTTCCTTTGGCGTCAAATCTCAGCCGCGGCAGTAACCAGCAGGACTCTCAGGCTGGGATCATTCTACCCAGAATCCGCCCAGACTGACGGACCTCAACGGGGGAGGCTGTTCCGCGGCTTGTTCCTGTCTTGTGCGAGGGGAGAATAGGGGCCAGTCCCTGACACCCGCAGCCGATCGGTTAACCAGACCGTACAGCCCTGTTAATTTCGCTTAACACGGCTCCGGCAGGCTTCAGCGTCCCATGACGCCGTGCAAGGGCCATTTTTCACGGGAATTTACCAGCATCTGCCCTTGCAGCCCGATCAGCCACGTTCTAATCTCATGCACATCATGTGCCCAACCTCGGCCGATTTGCTGGTCAGCGTCTCGGGGATTCGGGGGATCGTTGGATCGGCCCTGACCCCCGAAACCGCCCTGCGCTTCGCACAGGCCTACGCCTCGACTCTTCCCGAAGGCCGTGTGCTTGTCGGAAGAGACAGCCGACCCAGCGGCGTCATGCTCGAACATGCCGTTTTGGCTGGGCTGCTGGCCACGGGCTGCGAGGTCCTCCAGCTTGGCGTCGTTCCCACGCCAACGCTCGGCTTCGCCATCCGGCAGCATCACGCGGTCGGCGGCCTCCAGATCACCGCCAGCCACAATCCCGCGCCGTACAACGGCCTCAAACTGTTCAGTCCCGATGGCATGGTTCTGGATGAGGCGGAAGGAGCGAAAGTCCGCCAGAACTTCTACGACGGCACCTTTCGCCGCATCGAGCCGGCTTCCCAACCGGTTGTTACCAGCCTGGAGGAGCCTTGGACCGGACATCTGGATCGGGTTCTGGAACGGGTGAATGTTTCGCTCATCCGTTCCCGCCGGTTCCGAGTCTTGCTAGACGCCAACGGCGGAGCTGGCGGACTGCCCGGACTCGACCTCCTCGACCGGCTCACCTGGCAACATCTCATCACCGCGGTCGGCTGTGAAGCCGATGGAAACTTTGCCCATGAACCCGAACCGCTGGCCGAGCATCTCAGCGACATTGCTCCGCTGGTCCGGGAGAACGGCTGCGACGTCGGCTTCGCCCTCGATCCCGACGCCGACCGCCTGGCCATCATCGACGAGCAGGGTCGTTACATCGGCGAAGAATTGACCCTGGCCCTGGCCGCCGAGTGCCGACTGCGGCGGGAGAAAGGCCCGGTGGTCATCAACCTCTCCACCTCGCGAGTTGTGGAAGACGTCGCTGCTCGCCACGGTTGCCCGGTCCATCGCGTTCCCGTGGGGGAATTCCACGTCGCCAGGAAAATGCGGGAAATCAATGCCGTCATCGGCGGCGAAGGCAATGGTGGGGTGATCGATCCTGCCGTCGGCTGGGTCCGCGATCCGTTCGTCGGCATGGCCTCGGTACTGGAACTTCTGGCCGAGACGGGCAAATCCGTCAGCGAACTTGTCGCCGAGCTGCCCGCCTATCACATCCACAAGGCGAAAGTAACCTTGGAACGGGACAAATTGCCGCGATATTATGAGGCTCTTGTTGCCCATTGGCCGGAAGCAACGGCGGTTGGCATGGATGGCTTGCGGCTCTCCTGGAACAACCGCTGGCTGCACGTCCGGCCCAGCAATACCGAGCCGGTGGTGCGGATCATCGCCGAAGCGCCCGAAGCCGAGATGGCCCGACAGTTGATTCACGAGGCCTTGAGCCTGGCCGATCAATCCAACTGAGTCCGCTTGCTTTTCGGGAGCCGAACTATGCCCAGAGGTAAGGACGAGGCCCCAGACGACTACGAGGAGGGGTACCAGCACGCCTCCTCAGACGACGGCGGCATCAGCAAGCTGATCCCATACAAGAACACCAGCGCCCTGACGGCGTACTACTGCGGTGTGTTCAGTCTGATTCCCTGCCTCGGCCTGATCCTCGGGCCTCTGGCAATGTATTTTGGATACTCCGGACTCAACTACGCGAACCAGAACCCCCAAGCGCAGGGCAAGGTCCATGCCATCGTCGGCCTGGTTCTCGGCGGACTGACAGCCTTGGCCAACTGGGGCGTCATATTGATGGCCACTATTGGCTTTGTCTTGGCTGCCCTCGAAGGCCCACGCTGAGAGGGAAAGCTGGCCGTCATGGACGACGGATCACGCCGTCGAGGTCCGGTTGCAACAGCCGAGCCGATCGGCCAAACTCGTGCAGGATCGCCTCGGCTGCCAGATAGCCGCTGCGGACCGCGCCTTCCATCGTGGCCGGCCAGCCGGTTCGCGTCCAATCCCCCGCCAGGTACAGCCCGGGTAGCGTGGTTTTTTGCGGCGGTCGCACCTGATCTACACCGGGCCGAACGCTGAACGTCGCTGATTTTTCGACAATGACCCGGGAACGGATCAGACGTGCTGATTTAACAGCAGGAAACAGACGGAGCATTTCGTCGGTGACGAGGTCGAGAATGGCTTGCGTCATCGAAGCACTAGCTGCTGACGACGGTGAGCGGGCAGCGCGAGCTGCCTGGGGGACCGGAGGGCTGACGCCCTCCGCTCTGCTCACCGGAGGGCTGACGCCCTCCGCATCCCCCGAAACCCGAAGCGTCAGCGAGGGCAAACCCGCTCGCCCATTTGAGAAGTGAGAGTCACTGATGACGATTTGCAGATAGTATTCCTCCGGCCCCGTCCTGCCGCGATTGAAAATCCACTGGCTGACGCCCCCCACCAACACGACGTGAGGCAGAGGCCGAGGTACTCCCCGACGCCCCGGCTCGTTCGGAAGCACAGGCCGGTCATACCACAAATGCACGCTGGTGATCGGCGACGTTTGCAGATGCCGCAAGCGGGACAATTCCTCACGGCCTTCGATGATTTCACCTGGAAGCAAAGTCAGGACGCGGTCAAACGGCACGGCCAAAAGACAGGCATCGGCCTCGAGGGTTTCACCGTTGCGCAGCCGCACCCCGACTGCCCGCCCCTCCGCGAAAAGTACCGCCTCAGCAGCCGTATTCAGCCGTACCGTGCCGCCTCGTTCTGCCAGATACTCGGGGACCCGTTTCCCGTACAACTCGACCAGCGGCACCGACGGCACCTGCACCACGCCGCCGCGTCGGTCCTTGAGAAACGCTTCGACGAACACCTGCCGGGCATACCGGAAGCCGACGTTTTCCGTCGCCTCGTTCAACGCGCTGACCAGCACCACGTCCCAAAACTTCCGGATCAGGTCCGACGTCTGTCCGTGCCTGGCTAACCACTCGGCGAACGGTGGATCATCGCTTCGGTCATCTCGCCACAGGGCCAATAGTGCCCGGCCGATCCGGATTTTTTCCCGAAGACTCAGAAAATGTGCTCCGGCAAAGGCGGGCAACTGGTGCAGCGGCGCGGGCCAAGGGGCCGTCTGCCAGCGGGTCACCCGGCCGTCCGGCGTCATGAAGAACAGGGCGGCCTGCGGTTGCAGAAAACGCTCGACACCCAGGCTCCGACAAAAGTATGCGAAGTTCGTGCAGCAGCCCATCGAGACGTGCTGGCAGGTGTCCAGCACTAACCCGCTGGCCGAGTCCGTGAAGGAACTCGCCCGGCCTCCCAGTCGTGGCCGCGCTTCAAGCAAAGTTACACGGCAGCCGTTGTCCGCCAGGGCGGTCGCCGCTGCCAGTCCCGCCAACCCTCCCCCCACGATGAGAACGTGCATCGGTCGTCACATCCACCCGAACCGCACTGGAATCGCTTCCATCACCAGGCCGATTTTTCGCCAAGGGCTGAGACTGGCTCGCTGTCGCAAGTGTTCGACTCCCCGGTGTGCCACGACGTCAAGAACGCCCCGATAGATGCGGGTCATGACCTGGAACACCGCTCGCCCCGCCGGTTCCAGTAAATCCCGCAAAGGAGCGGCAAGGTCGTAGTATTGGTAGGCTCGCTGCAATTGAAACTGCATGAACTCGCGAAACCGTGCATCAAGGCGTCCTTGGAGCAAATGCTCCTCGGAACAGCCAAAGGCGAGCAGCTCCTCCAACGGAAGATAGATACGTCCCCGTTGTGCGTCCTCGAACAGATCGCGGAGGATGTTTGTCAATTGAAAGGCGATGCCGGACCATTCGGCGTAGTGCTTGGCTCGTTCGTCCCGGAACCCCCAGACGTGGATGCACGCCAGGCCGACCACGGAAGCGACCCGGTAACAGTAGCGGTACAGTTCGGCGAAGGTGGCATATCGGCTGCGAATCAGGTCTTCCTGCACGCCGTCGAGCAACTCCTGAAGGTATCCCGACGGGATGCGGTAGCGGTTGACCGTGTCCACCAAGGCCGGATGCACGAGATGGGTCGGACGTCCCTCCAGGGCGTCAACCAGTCCGCGCCGCCAGGCTTGCAGAGCGACCCATTTCTGCTCGACCGGATCGGCCGAGTCGGCGATGTCGTCGGCGATGCGCATGAACGCATAGAGGGCGTGCATGGCCCGCTGCTGGGCGCGGGGCAGGATCAAAAAGGCGTAGGCGAAATTGCCCGCCCGGCTGCGGGTCAGTCGTTCGCACCACAAATAAGAGCTTGAGATGCCTGTCGTCACGCTGTTGCCTCGTGCACCGGAGGGCTGACGCCCTCCGCTCGCCACATCTGTTCGCTGACGCCCTCCGCTCTGTTCACCGGAGGGCTGACGCCCTCCGCTCGCCTAGAAACCCGAAGCGTCAGCGAGGGCCAACCCGCTCTACGTAGCCACCGACCCAGGACCGCTCTCACGATCAGGGCCGCTTTCTCGACCCGGCTCAGCGTCGGACGCCGTTTCCACACGTCATACCCCTGGGCCACGATCCGATCGAGAATCGCCTCACCCCCCCGGATGAACAACTCGATCTCGATCTGCATCTCCCTCGGCATTCGTTCGATCAGAGGCCGACCCCGCTCGAAGAAGTCTCGGGCACGCTCCACTTCGAACGCCATCAACTCCCGAAACGCCGGGGTAAACCGCCGCTGACGCAAATCGGCATCGGCGTATCGGAAGCGTTCCCGATCTTCCCGCGGAAGATAAATCCGTCCGATGTCCCAATCGCGGCGGACGTCTTGCCAGAAATTGGCCAGTTGCAGTCCGGTGCAGATGGCATCGGACAATGCCGCTCGCTCCGGGTTGTAACAGCCGGTGACGTGCAGAATCAATCGGCCGACGGGATTGGCCGAGCGTCGGCAGTAGTCAAGCAACTGCTCGAAGGTCTCGTACTCCTTGACCACCTGATCCTGCTCGAAAGCGGATAACAGGTCGAGGAAGGGATCCGGCGGAATGGCGAAGGTCCGGATCGTTTCCTGAAGGGCGATCAGGACCGGATGCCGCGGCGTGCCGTCGTAGCAATCGAGCAACTCCTGACGCCACCATCCCAGCAGTCGGCGTGCCTCGGCGGGATCAGTTTCGTCGCCGAGGTCGTCGGCCCAGCGGCAGAAGGCGTAAAGATGATGGAAATGCCGCAGCAAGCGACGCGGCAGCAACAGGGAAGCCACGCTGAAGTTTTCATAGTGCGTCAGGGCAAGATGACGGCAATAGCTGCGAGCTTCGGGAAGACTCACGGGACGCAGCGGCTGATCGGGTCCGTAGCGCCGCAAATGTTCGGCAAACGTTGTGCTCATCCGCCGGTCTCCGCCGCGACGGCCCTTGCCGTCACGACGCTAGTCTATGATTTGACCAGGGAACGGTTCAGCCCGGCCACGTGGATCGCTGCCCCGGCGAACCTCGACCAGGCTCGCCCTTCGAGCCAGCCGCGGTTGACAGCTTAGCCGGTCGGACTAGAATCCATGCTTCACCGAAGTGCCATCATCTCCGACGCCCCAGCAAGAGGAAAGTACGAACGACCTTGAGCACGCCAATCGACAAGTTTGAAGCGAACCGTCGGGAGAAGCTGGCCCGCATCGCGCAGATGGGGCTGGATCCGTGGGGCGGCCGCTTCGACGGCACCCAGCCGATCGCGGCTATCCGCGCCTTGGCTGTTCCTGACGACCCCGCCAACGGTCCGCAGGTCCGCATCGCGGGCCGGATCATGACCATGAGGAAAATGGGCAAGATCCGCTTCATCGATGTCGCCGATCAATCCGGCCGCATCCAGGTTCTGGCCGGACAAAAGCAGATCGGCGAACAGGACTGGGAGTTGTCCGAGAACTTCGACCTTGGCGATCTCATCGGCGTGGATGGCCGGTTCGGAAAGACCAAGACCGGCGAACTGACCGTGTTCGCCGAGCGGCTGCACTTTCTGACCAAGTCCCTCCTGCCGCATCCCGACAAGTGGGGCGGCATCGAGAACATCGAATTCGCCCTGCGGCATCGCTATCTCGACCTCATCTACGATCCCGATCTGCGGGCCAAGGCGATCACCCGCGTCAGAATCATCCAGTTCATTCGCGAGTTTCTCAATGCCCGCGGTTATCTGGAGGTCGAAACCCCGGTGCTTCAGGCCATCGCCGGCGGAGCCGCGGCCCGGCCGTTCATCACCCACCACAATGCGCTCGACATCGACCTGTACCTGCGCATTGCCCTCGAATTGCCCCTGAAGCGGCTGCTCGTGGCTGGGTTCGAGAAGGTGTACGAAATCGGCCGCGTCTTCCGCAATGAGGGCATCAGTCCCAAGCACAATCCTGAATTTACCATGCTGGAGCTCTACCAGGCTTATGGCGACTACCGCTCCATCATGGATCTGACGGAAAGTCTCATTGTCGGCTGCGTGGAGATGCTGGGAAAAGGGATGCGGCTCCCCTACGGGGAACGGGTCATTGATTTCACGCCGCCCTTCCAGCGGGCCAGCTACGCGGAGATGTTCGAGAAGTATGTCGGCGTCCCGCTGTCCGACACCGCCGCCGTCCTTCGCAAAGCCGCCGAACTCGGCATCGAAACCGCGGGCAAGGATCCCGAGGTCATCGTCCATTTTCTGTTCGAGGAACAGGTCGAAGACCATCTGACGGGGCCGATCTTCGTTCTGGACTACCCGGCTGCGTTGTGTCCTCTCACGAAGCGGAAGCGTGGTCAGCCGCACATCGCCGAGCGTTTTGAGTTGTACATCCTCGGCATGGAACTGGCGAACGCCTACACGGAACTGAACGACCCGGACACGCAGGAGGCGACGTTCCGCAAGCAACTGGCCGGGCTGCCCGAAGAGGAGTCGATGGCCCGCATGGACGAGGACTTTGTCAAGGCTCTTAAGTACGGCATGCCGCCCGCCGGCGGACTGGGCATCGGCATCGACCGCCTGACCATGCTCTTGACCAACAGCCCGACCATCCGCGATGTCATCCTCTTCCCTCTGCTGCGTCCGCAATGACGCCCGGGGAACGAGCAACCACGGAGAGGTTGCGATGTACAAGCTGCTCTTGTCGTGGCGTTACCTGCTGACCCGCTATCTGGCGTTGGCCAGCATCGTCTCAGTGATGCTGGGCGTGGCCACCCTGGTGGTCGTCAACAGCGTCATGGGTGGCTTTGCCGAGAAGCTGCGGAATCGTCTCCGCGGTCTGCAAGCGCACGTCATGATCGACGCCCGGTCGGCGGACGGCTTTTGCAACCTCGATTATCACATGCAGCGGGTGCGGGAAATCCTCGGCGACCGGCTTGAAGCCATGTCGCCGGTCATCGAAGGCTTCGCGATGGTGGAGTATCGCCGTCGGGAGTACACGAACTTCGAGACCGGCAGCCGGGATGATCCGATCCACGGGGTGATCACCGGGGAAAGTCCACCGGTGGTGCGGACGGTTCGGCTCCTGGGCATCGACCCGGCGAGCCGCTCGCAGACCAGCGAATTCGCCCAGTTCCTGCAAAACCCGGAGAACCGCCGCGATCCCCGCCGCTGTTTCGAGTTGCGCGGTCAGGCTGCCGAGCATCATCGGCGTCATTTTCTGAGGAGTTTCGGGCCGTCTCCCTGGAATGCCTTCCCTCCCCCGAACCCCCTCGCAGCGGCAGAAGAAGAGGCAACCCGTCCGCCGCCGACCGATCCGGTGGAACTGCCGCCCCATCTCGTGCGTCCCTTCGGAGCCGTGGTCGGCCACGGCATCGCCACTTTCCGCAAGCCGGACGCCAAGTCCACCGACACCGACCGCGACATCCCGATCATCTACCCCGGCGATGAGATCGTCATCACCACCGTCAGCCGCACCCAACTGGAAGGACACGCGGGGACGCGGGGCCATCCCCGACCCGTCAGTGCCACCTTCGTCGTCACCGACATCTTCAAGTCGGAAATGAGCGAGATCGACTCGAACATCATCTACATCGACCTCGCCGACATGCAGCGGCTGCGGACCATGGAAAACTGCGCCACGAGCTTGCAGTTGAAGATTCGCGGCTACGACGACTACACGCCGGAGCAGAAGCGGCAGTTGCTCGCCGAACTGGCCCGGCACTTCGACGAGACCTTCTTCGCCATCGCCTCCTGGGAGCAGAAGCAGGGGCCCCTCCTGGCCGCCATCGCCATCGAACGCGGTCTGCTCAATGTGCTCTTGTTCCTCATCATCGCCGTGGCGGGTTTCGGCATCCTCGCCATCTTCTTCATGATCGTGGTCGAGAAGATGCGGGACATCGGCATCCTCAAGGCCCTCGGCGCGTCCAACAGCGGCGTCATGGGCATTTTTTTGACCTACGGTCTGGCCCTCGGTCTGGTCGGGGCGGGGCTGGGCACCGTACTGGGACTAGCCATTACGGTGAACATCAACGAAATCGAACGCGGCCTGTCGGCCATGACCGGCAACGACGTCTTCGACCGGAGCGTGTACTACTTCGACAAGATTCCCACCGTGATCGATCCCTTGAACATCCTGTTCTTGAATCTTGGGGCCTTGGCCATTGCCGTCGGTGCCAGCGTTCTCCCCGCTCTGCGGGCCGCCCTGCTGCATCCGGTCCAATGTCTGCGGTACGAGTAGGAAAGGAAGCGAACATGGCCGCCAAGCTGCTTGTCGCTCGGGACCTGTACAAGTCGTACCGCCGTCACAAGATCGTCATCCCCGTGCTTCAGGGTCTCGATCTCGACGTGGAGACGGGTGAATTTCTGTGCCTGGTCGGAGCATCTGGATCGGGCAAAACGACGTTGCTGCACGTCCTGGGCACGCTGGATCGTCCCGACAGCGGACGGATTCTTCTGGAAGGCAAACGCATCGACAACGTGCCGCTGGCCGAGCGGGATCGGCTTCGCAACCAGGTCTTCGGATTCATCTTCCAGTTCTACCACCTGCTGCCGGAACTCAACGTCCTGGAAAACGTGCTCATGCCGCAGATGATCCGCTCCTCGGTGCTGTCGTGGTGGTGGCACCGGCGGGAGGCACGTCGGCGGGCCTTGGCGTTGTTGGAACGGGTGGGCTTGAGTCATCGGCTGCGGCATCGGCCTCGGGAACTCAGCGGCGGCGAGATGCAGCGGGCAGCCATCGCCCGGGCCCTGCTGAGCCGACCCCGGCTGCTCCTGGCCGACGAGCCGACCGGCAACCTCGACGCTCGCACCGGTTCCGAGATCGTCCGCCTCCTCCGCGACTTGAACCGCGAAGAGGGCCTGACTATCATCATGGTCACGCACAACCCCGAGATCGCCCGGCAGGCCGACCGCTGCGTCTGCATGACCGAAGGACGGGTCGAGCCGATCTCTCTCGGCGAACTCCATGCCCTTTCGTCCTGACGCCGGATCGGTTCAAGCGGTGTCCCAGCGCTGGCCGACGCGGCCTCGACCGTTCAGCGGATGCCAGTCATGAAGGTGTACATCAGCGGCAAGTTCTACGACAAGGCGGACGCCAAGATCAGCGTGTACGACCACGGGCTGCTCTACGGCGACGGCGTCTTCGAGGGCATTCGCTGCTACAGCGGCAAAGTTTTCAAGCTCGACGAGCATCTCGACCGGCTCTACGACGGAGCCCGGCACATTCATCTGGAAATCCCCTTGTCCAAACAGGCGTTCGCCGAGGCGATCCACGAGACGCTTCGCATCAACGGTCTGAAGGACGCCTACATCCGAGCCGTCGTCACCCGCGGGATCGGCACGCTGGGTCTGGATCCCCGCAAGTGCGGCAAACCCGAGGTCATCATCATCACCGATTCCATTCAGCTATATTCGCCGGAAACCTACGAAAAGGGCCTGGAACTGGCGACCGTGGCGACGATCCGCAATCATCCCGCCGCCCTCGATCCGCGGATCAAGTCGCTCAATTACCTCAACAACATCCTGGCCCGCATCGAAGCGACCCTGTGCGGCTGCGAAGAGGCCCTCATGCTCAATCACAAGGGCGAAGTGGCCGAGTGTTCCGGTGACAACATCTTCATCGTCAAGCAAGGCGTGCTCAAGACGCCGCCCCCCGACGCCGGCATCCTCAAGGGCATCACCCGCGGCGTGGTCATCGACTTAGCCCGGCAAGCGGGCATCCCCGTTCAGGAAGTGCCGCTCACCCGGCACGACATCTACGCCGCCGACGAGTGCTTCCTCACCGGCACCGCGGCCGAGATCATCGCCGTTTCCAAGGTGGATGGCCGCGTCATCGGTTCCGGCAAGCAGGGACCGATCACCAAGCTGCTGCATCAACGCTTTCATGAACTGACCCGGCAGTGACAGGCCCCTGTCAACCCAGACTCCAACGGCAATGCAGCGGTCAGACTGCGACCGGATCGGCCCGATCGTCCGCATCGGAGATGCCGAGCGGGACAATGACCTCCTTCAGGAACTCGTCCACCTGCTGCGGGGCGCGGCCGACGAAGAGCCGAGGATCTTTGAGCGATGAAAGGTCGAGGCCGGAGAAGATCGGTTCCCGCGACAAGCGTTCGAGCAGATCGTTCCGCCCCCCGGCGTGGACGGCGGCGGCGACGGCGAGGCTGTGTCGGCGAATGATTTCGTGAGCCTCTTGCCGATCCGCTCCCCGTTTCACCGCCTCCATCAGCAGCGTCTCCGTGGCCATGAACGGCAATTCCCGGGCAACATGGGCGGCGATCACCTCGGGATGGACCACCAGTCCTTCGACGATGTTCCGATACAGCCGCAGCAAGCCGTCGCAGGCCAGGAACGCCTGCGGCAGAACGAGGCGGCGGTTGACGCTGTCATCCAGGGTGCGTTCCAGCCACTGCACCGACGCCGTCTGGGCCGTGTTCACCGTCAAGCTGCTGACGAATCGAGCCAGTCCGCACAGCCGCTCGGCCCGCATCGGATTCCGCTTGTAGGCCATCGCCGAGGAACCGACCTGCTCGGTTTCAAACGGCTCCTCGATTTCGTGTCGATGCTGCAACAGGCGGAGGTCCGTGGCGAACTTGTGCCCCGACTGGGCGATGCCGGAAAGCACGTCAAGCACCTGGCTGTCCACTTTGCGGGAATAGGTCTGGCCGGTGACGGGATAGACCGAATCGAAGCCCATCTTGGCAGCAACGCGGCGATCCAGTTCCCGCACCTTGGCATGATCGCCGCGAAAGAGGATGAGGAAGCTGGCCTGCGTGCCCGTGGTGCCTTTGGCTCCGCGGAACTTCAGGTCGGCGATGCGGCGTTCAACCTCGGACAGATCGAGCACGAGGTCGTAGCACCACAGCGTCGCCCGTTTGCCCACGGTGGTCAGCTGGGCCGGCTGGAAGTGGGTGAAGCCGAGCGTCGGCGTGTCTTTCCAGCGTTCGGCGAAGCGAGACAACAAAGCGATACAGCTTCGCAGTCGGCGGGCCAGAATCCGCAGCCCTTCGCGCATGAGAATCAGATCGGCATTGTCCGTGACGTAGCAGCTGGTGGCCCCGAGGTGGATGATGCCGCGGGCTTCGGGGCAGAGGTCGCCGAAGGCGTGGATGTGGGCCATGACATCGTGCCGGAACCGTCGTTCGTAGGCCTCGACGGCGGCGAAATCGATATCGTCCAGATGGGCCCGCATCTGCTCCAACTGGGCCGGGGTGATCCGCGGGGTGACGCCGTCTTCCGCGGTCAGGCCCAGTTCGTGCTGGGCCTCGGCCAAAGCGAGCCAGAGCCGCCGCCACAGCCCGTAGCGTCGCTGAGGACTCCACAGCGCGGCCATCTCCGCCCCGGCGTAGCGGCTGACGAGCGGATTGTCCCAGACATCGGCAGGTTGCATCGGTGGTGATCTATGTTCGTAGAAGGACTTCGGCGAGGGAATCCCCCAGGCTTGCGCTGGCCCTATAATGCCCCAAAGCCACCTCGACCACGCGGGAGACCCAGCCATGCACGAGCGGATCGCCTACCAGGGCATCACCTTCGACGATGTTCTCCTCGAGCCGGGATACAGCGATTTCCTGCCGCGGGATGCCGACGTCCGCACCTGGCTGACCCGCAACATCCGCATCAACATCCCGATCATCTCCTCGCCGATGGACACGGTCACGGAAAGCGAACTGGCCATCGCCCTGGCCCAGGAAGGCGGCATGGGCATCATCCACAAGAACATGTCCATCGAGCAGCAGACGCGGGAAGTGGACAAGGTCAAACGGTCGGAGAACGGCATCATCACCGATCCGGTCACGCTGCCGCCGGATGAGTCGGTCGGAACGGCCCGCCGGGTCATGGAGCAGTACAAAGTCAGCGGCATTCCCATCACGGTGAACGGCTACCTCAAGGGCATCCTGACCCGCCGCGACCTGCGTTTCCTGACTGATCAGAACCAGCGGATTTCGGAGGTGATGACCAAGGAGAACCTGGTCACGGCCCCGGAAAACACCACGCTGGAAGAGGCCGAACGGATCCTGATGGAGAATAAAGTCGAGAAACTGCTCCTGGTGGACGAAAACTATAAACTGAAGGGTCTGATTACGATCAAGGACATTGATAAGATGCACAATTACCCCAACGCCTGCAAGGACAGCCGGGGTCGGCTGCGGGTCGGAGCGGCGGTGGGGGTGCGGGACTACGAACGGGCCGAGTCGCTGATCCGGGCCGGGGTGGATGTCCTGGTTGTGGATTCGGCCCACGGGCATTCCAGCAACGTCCTGGAGACGGTGCGGGAGTTGAAGCGCAGCGCCAAGGTCGAGATCATCGCCGGCAACGTGGCGACGCGCGAAGGGGCGTTGGCCCTGGCCAGGGCCGGAGCGGATGCGGTCAAGGTCGGCATCGGACCGGGTTCCATCTGCACGACCCGGGTCATCTCGGGTGTCGGCGTGCCACAGATCACGGCCATTTTCCAGGCGGCCCAGGCGCTGGAAGGCAGCGGCGTGCCGATCATTGCCGACGGCGGCATCCGCTACTCGGGGGACATCACCAAGGCCATCGCCGCCGGTGCGCACTCGGTCATGATCGGCGGCCTCTTCGCCGGATTGGCTGAGAGTCCCGGCCAGATGATCATCTACAAAGGCCGCAGCTTCAAGGCGTATCGCGGGATGGGATCGCTCGGGGCGATGATGTCCGGCTCCAGCGACCGCTATCGCCAGGAGGACGTCAAAGAACGCGGCGCCCAGACCGGCAAGCTGGTGCCCGAAGGCGTCGAGGGCCGGGTGCCGTACAAGGGGCCCCTGGCTCCGTTCGTTTACCAATTGGTCGGCGGCTTGCGTGCCGGCATGGGTTATTGTGGCACGCGGAACATTGAAGAACTGCGGACCAAGACCCGGTTCATCCTGGTTAGCTCCGCCGGGGTGCAGGAGAGCCATCCCCATGACATCGCCATCACGCAGGAAGCACCGAATTACAGCGTCAGTGCGGACTACGGGGCCAACGATTACGCCTGACGCCAATCACCCGAAATGCTTGCTATTTCATGCGTTCCGATGCCTGTCCGGCATCCTGGCTGTCGTGCTGGCTCTGGCAGGTGCCTTGTCAGCCTTCGCCCAGGAGCCTGCCGGCCGTTATGACCCCCAGCAGGAATATCCCATTGAATTGGAACCGCCCGGACCCAAACGGCTCTTCCGCCTGGAGTCCGAACAAGCCTTGATCGAGCGGGTCCGCCAGGAAGCCCGGGACCGTGGCGAACGAGCCATCTTTCCTCCTCCCGTGGAACTGCCGGACCAGGACCGTCCCTATCGTCCGGGTCGGCCCTGGCACGTCGGCGTCGTCCGCATCGTGCCCAATTACGTCTGCTATCATCCGCTCTATTTCGAGGAGAAAAACACGGAGCGGTACGGCTGGGACTGGTCCATTTTCCAACCCATCGTGTCCACCGGGGCGTTCTACGCGGACGTCCTGATCTTCCCCTACAACGTCGGGGTCCTGCCGCCGTGGGCCTGCGAGTGCAACGCTGGCTATTTCCTGCCCGGCGATCCCGTGCCGTATTACTTTTACGTTCCGCCTTTCAGCTGGAAGGGTGCGGCGTTGCAGACCTCCGTCATCGCGGGGGGCATAGCGGTATTCCCGTAGCCCGTCGCTTTAGTCAGCAGATAAACATTCTGTCCTCAGCAGATAAGGTTTGTTGTTTGGCATCTCAAACTTAAACTTCTTACCGCAAACTCATTACAGGCATAAAGAAGCGGCAAACGTGCTGCTTTGCTTGCCCGTTCGTCGTGGGCTAGATTTCAGCGCTCGCAGTTGTGTGTCGCATGGCCCTGGCACGGCAAGGAGTCGAACTGTTGCCAGTATCCTCCGCCGTCATGGCCCGGCATCTTTAGCGCCCATGAGGTCCAGCCAAGGAACCCGTCCATGACTTCCTCCAACATTCTCAGCCGTTTTCCCTCGGAAACCGGCAGTCGTCCCCCCGCTGTCACCGTGGAAACGTATCCCACGCAGGGACTGCTTCAGGAATTGTTGGAAACCAATCTGGTTCTGGCCGAGGATTGGGAAAAACTCTCGGCCTCCGATCGCGGATTCGTCACCAGCTGTCGGGACCGCTCGCAACTGCTGGACATGCTCGTGGATCGGGGGTTACTGACGCCGTACCAGTCGGACCGCATCGCCGCGGGCAAAACCTTCGGTCTGATCCTGGGGCATTATCGCGTTCTGGAACGCATCGGGGCCGGGGGCATGGGCATCGTGTTCAAGGCCGAACACATCCGCCTGCGGCAAACGGTGGCAATCAAAGTCCTGCCTCTGTTCATGACACGGGACCAATCGGCCCGAAACCTCCTCCGCTTTTACGCTGAGGTCCGGGCGATCGCACAATTGAATCACCCGAACATCGTTCGGGCCTTTGACGCCGGCGAGGTCGTCAGTCCCGACAAGGACGGACCGATTTTGCATTATTATGTCATGGATTACATCGATGGGCGGGACCTGGAAGATCATGTTCGAGCCAAAGGCCCGCTGCATCCGGCGGAAGCCTGCGACATTATTTGTCAGATCGCCAGCGCCCTCGAAGAAGCTCATAAGCATAATCTTGTCCACCGCGACATTAAACCGTCGAATATCCTCATAGCTCCAGGCGGCAAGGCGATGCTGCTCGACTTCGGACTGGTCCGCGAGTTTCGCAACCGAGTCACGGAACCGGGCACGATCCTGGGCACCGTGGATTACATGGCCCCAGAGCAGGCCATCGACGCCAGCACGGTGGACATCCGTGCCGACATCTATAGCCTGGGCGCGACGCTGTTTTGGTGCCTGACCGCCCGTCCGCCATTCCAGCCGAAGTCCAACCTCGCCCAGGAAATGGTTTGCCGTCAGACCCAGCCGCCGCCCTCCGCTCGAAAATACCGGACCGATTTGCCCCCGGAACTCGATGCGGTTCTGGCCCGCATGATGGCTGTTAATCCCGACGACCGCTACGCCACCCCCCGGGCAGTCGTTCAGGTTCTTGGCCCGTTCCTTCATGCCGAGGGCCGAGAGAGTCTTTATGGTCAGCCAGGCAGTGTGAACCTCCGGCCCGGGGTGCAGGGCCTCAGCAACGTGTTGCGATCAACTGACAGCAATGCCTGTTTACACCAGCAGCGCGTTCTGGTGGTGGATGACGACTCATCAATCCGTAATCTATGCTGCCTGGCTTTGCGCAAAGAAGAAATCCTCTGTGATCAGGCAGACGACGGATTGCGGGCCTTGACCATGATTGGCAGCGAGCCTTACGACGTGGTCCTGCTGGACATGCACATGCCTGGCCTGAGTGGCCGGGAAGTCTGCCACCGTCTCCGACAGCATCCGCCCTGTCCAAACCTTAAAATTATCTTGTTAAGCGGAGAAGCCCATGCGGATTATCTGGCCCAGGAAATGCTTGCCGGAGCCGATGATTTCCTGGCCAAGCCATTTACCATCAGCCATCTGCTGGCCCGGGTTAAAACGGCTTTGCGTCTCAAAGCCGCACAGGACCGCACCGACCTCCTGACCCGCAATCTGCTGGCCATTAATCATCAACTGGAACAGAGCATCAACGTCAAGGACAGCGACCTGATCCATGCCCGCAACGCGCTGATCCTGGCTCTGGCCGAACTCGTGCTCCGCCGTGACGCCGAGGCCAACAGCGCTCACCTGCACCGGGTCCAGCGCTACGTCCGCTGCCTGGCCGAGCAGGCGGCTTCGATGCCGGCCTTTGCTAACCAGATCGACCCGCATTTCGTTCATTTATTGGAATGCTGCGCTCCCCTGAAGGACATCGGCAAGGTTGGCTTGCCCGATCACATTCTGCTCAAGCCTGGCAAACTCGACCCGGATGAGCGGATCATTATGCAAAGCCATACGATCATCGGGGCCGAGACCCTCAAAAAAGTCGCCAAGCAGCATGGCAGCGCCGTGGCCTTTTTGCAGATGGCCATTGACATCGCCCGGCATCATCACGAGCGCTATGACGGCCGCGGGTATCCGGATCGCCTTTCCGGCAACGCCATCCCGCTGGCCGCCCGCATTGTGGCTATCTGCGACGTGTACGACGCCCTGCGTTGCCGCCGGACCTACCGGCCCGCCCTGTCCCATTCCTCCGCTTTGCAGGTCATACTGGAGGCCTCGCCGGGGCATTTCGACCCGGTCCTTCTGACCGCCTTTCAAAAATGTGCCGACGAGTTCGACCGTATCTTCCGTGAAGTGACCGAGTGAGTTGACATCTGCTCAGACTGTTTGATATAATTCGATAATTCGACTCGTCTCCTACCTGAAATTCCGTGCTCAACTGCCATAATGACAGGATCGTAAAAATGTTGCGCTTCCTGCATGCCGCTGACATTCACCTGGACAGCCCGTTGCAGGGCCTGGATCAATACCAGGGCCTGCCGGCCAAGCGGATTCGCCAGGCGGGCCGCAAGGCATTAGAAAACCTTGTCAAGCTGGCGATTAAACAGCGCGTCCGATTCGTGGTCCTGTCCGGCGATCTGTTCGACGGCGACTGGCCGGATGTCAACACCGGCTTGTTCTTTGTTGAGCAGATGGCTCGACTCAGCGAGCAGAATATCCCCGTTTATGTCATTTCGGGCAACCACGACGCCGCCAACCGCATGACCCGGTCTTTGCCCTATCCCAAGAACCTGCATATGTTCCCGGCAGACAAGCCGATTTCCATGACGCTGGACGACGTGGCGGTCGTTTTGCACGGGCAAAGTTATCCGCAAGCTGCCTTTCACGATAATGTTGCGCGAAAGTATCCTCCTGCGGTGGCCGGTTCGCTCAACATCGGCCTGTTGCATACCGGGCTGGATGGGCGGGAAGGCCATGCCCGCTATGCTCCCTGCACTCCCGACGATTTGTTGCGCTGCGGCTACCACTACTGGGCCTTGGGCCACGTCCATCAGCGCGAGTCGGTGTCGTCCAACTCCCGCACCCTGATCGAATTTCCTGGAAACATTCAGGGCCGACACGCCCGAGAACTGGGTCCCAAAGGCTGTCTGATCGTGCATGTGGACAGCGACCGGACCATGACGCCAGAGTTTCATCCGCTCGATATCTGCCGCTGGGCCAGAATCGAGGTGGATTGCGAGGAGGTTGGCGATGCCGAGGACTTGATCGAGCGTGTCAAGGAACAGCTCGAGGAAGCGCTGGAAGACGCCGACGGACGTTTGCTCGTTGCCCGCATCGTATTAACAGGAGCCTGCCCCTTCCATGACGAGCTCAAAGCCCGCCAACAGGATTTTCGGGACGATTTCCGCGCGGCCGCCTTGGATGTCGATGCCGACCGCCTTGCCATTGAAAAACTGGAAGTGCGAACGCAGAGGCCCGAAGACGCCGCACCGGTGCCGACACTCGGCGAAGATGCCCGATCCCTGATCCAGCAGGAATTGCAGGAACTCATGAAAGGCGGCACTTCTCTCCAAGAACTCATGCACGATGAGGGTTGGGAGAAATTGTTGCGCAGCCTGCCTCGGGAACTGCGCGACCACGCAGAAAAACTTAACGATCCGCAGTCGCAGGAAATACGCGAAATCCTCGAGCGGGCGGAAGCCATCCTCAACCTCGGAGTCGAGGAGTAGCCAACATGCGTTTCATTCGCCTGGCCTACCGCTGCTATGGGCCTTTCGAGGAAAAAGAGTTTGATCTGAATAACGGTGCCAAAGGCGTTCACATCTTCTACGGCCCCAATGAGGCGGGTAAGAGCACCGCTTTGCGCGGTTTAAAATGCCTCCTGTTTGGCTTTTCACGTCAGGCAGTGGATGATTTTGCCTTCGATGCTCGACATCAGGCCCTCGAGGCCGTGATCTGTGATGAACGCAATAAGCGGCTGCATTTCGTCCGTGTGCGGGGTCGAAGTCAACTTCGCGAGGCCGATGGCAAGACACCGCTCGATGACGACGCTCTGGACCGATTCCTTCACGGATTGACCAAGGAACAGTTCGACATGCTTTTCGGTCTGGACCATGCCCAACTGGTAGAAGGCGGACATGAAATCGCCGCAGGGGAGGGCGATCTTGGTCAGGCCCTCTTCACAGCCGGAGCCGGTTTCACCGGCTTAAACGACCTCCAGGAGGAACTGGAGCAGAAACGAGAAGAACTCTATAAGCCCCAGGGGCAAAAACCTCGTATCAACGCCACGCTGGCAGCAATTTCGGAAACACGCAGCTTGGAAGAGCAGGCCATGCTGGATATCGACCGCTATAAGAAGGTCGAGATTTCCTACCGCCGTGCTCGAAAGCGGCTTAAACGATTGAAGGACCGAAGACAGGCATTGCAGGATGAATTAGATCGGCTTACGGGATATGAATCAGCATTATCGCACATCCGGCGTCGGCAGCGGATTATGAGCGACCTGGCGCAATTGCCGGGCAGGGATCCCATCCTCGACGAGCAGCAGACCATTGACGACTTGCGTCAGGTCCTGGGTGCCATTCAGAAAGCCTTAAAAGATCAGGCGAATCTTCGCCGCGATTCGGAGAATAAAAAAGCCCTGGCCCGGGAACTCCTGCAACAGCATTTCCAACACTCCGACCTGGAAAAGGCTGCCGAATTACAGCCCAATCCGAGTGTGCGTCAAAAGATTCTTGCATTGGCGCAGCAGTATCAGGCATGTCGCCAGCAGGAGGAGCAGGCACGTCAGGCGGTCCTTCGCTACCAAGCCGAGTTGGAGAATTTAGAGCAGCGACTTGACCACTTGCCGCCGATGATCGAGGTGGCTGCCTTGCGGCAGGTCTATGATGCCGTGGTATCCCGCGGTCCGTTAGAAGATCGCCTTACCGAAGTGGAAGCGGAACGGCACAAATGTTTGCAAAAGGCCGAGACGCTTTTAAACCGTCTCGCTGTGTGCTTTTCAGCCACGCTGGAGGAAGCGGTCCGACTCGTCGTGCCCTCGGCTGCAACCGTGGATCGCTTTAACCAACAGTTCAGGACGCTGACCGAAGAGCAACGACGGCTAACGCAGGAAGCCGAGGAGCAGCGACAGCGAAAATCCCGGGCGGAACAAGCTATCCAGGCCTTGGAAACCTCGGGACCGATTCCGACCGAAGAGGCACTTCAGGAAGCGCGGCTTCGCCGTGATCGGCTGGTACGACGGGTAGGCCGAGCATTATGCGAGCCGGATCAGTTTGCAAGCCGGGTCCAAGCCTCCGGTAAAGAGGTTAAGACAGTTCAGAAGGGACTGATTGCTCGGCTTCGTCGAGCCGTGGCACACTGCGACGAACTGGTGGATCAACTGCGGCGCGAGGCGGATCGGGTCGCTCAACGGGAACGGTATGCCCAGGAACAACGCGAAGCTGAAAAAAGGCTCGAACAGCTTCAGCAACAGCTAACCGATCTGCAAGCTCGCCAGATTGCCTGTCAAACCGCGTGGGAATCCGAATGGGCCCGATGCGGAATCTCTCCCAAATCTCCTGTGGAAATGCTGGGATGGCTTCAAAGCCATGAACAGCTTGTGAATCTGATGCCGGATTTCCGCTCGTTCTCCCATCGGGCCGATCAGCTGAGGGAGGAGATCGCCTCATGCCGTTCCCGTCTGACCGCGCTGCTGTACCCCGAGGGAACTGAAGACAGCCAATCGCTCAAGGAGCTGATCCTTGCCGCGCAAAAACGCATCGAGAACGCGGAACGCCAAGTCAAGGAGAAGGAAAAGCTCGAGCAGCAGCGGGAGGAAGCCCGCCGTCGGCTAGCGGAGGCCCGTCAGTTAGCCAATTCCGCTTCGCAGAAGCTGCGTGAGTGGGTGGAGGAATGGAGGTCGGCCGTGGAGGGTCTGGGGCTGGACCAGGACGCCCCGCCCGGCCTCGCTCAGCAGCGCCTCGAACAGATTGACCGCATTCTCGGCCTGCTGCGCGAAGTTCGCGATTTGGATCAGCGGATCGCCGACATTGAGCACGATCGGGAGGAATTCCTCAAGCGTCTCAATGCCGTGCTCCAGCGTCTCAGTCCCGAGACCGCCCCGGCCACTTCGGACACTATGATCCGCGAAGTGGACGCCTTGCAGGCTCGACTCACCAAGGCGAGAACCACGGAAACGCAGCGAAGCCAGTTGGCCCAGGAAGAAGCCGATCTCACGGAGGAACTTCAGCAGCGTGCCGAGGGGCGTTCGCTGGACGAGTATTGCCAGGAGGTCCTGGCGCATGCGGATGGCCTCAGCGCACGGCTCCAGCAACTGCGTGAGGAAAGCAGGAAGCTTAACGAGGAAATCCTGCTGTTGGGCAAGAAGGTCGGAGCGAGGGCAAAACAGCTTGAGGAATGGCGAAAGGCCAGCGACTCCGCCGCCCAACAGCGGCAGCAGCGCGAAGCCTTGTTAGCGGAACTGACGGAGGACGTGGCGGACTACCTGGCTTACACCGTCGCCCAGGCCCTCCTGAGACGGGCCGTTGAACGCTATCGGCAGTCCAATCAAAGCACCCTGCTGGACTCGGCCGGGGCCTACTTTGCCAAGTTGACTTGCGACTCGTTCTGCCGTCTCGAAGTGGACGACACCGAGGACGGCAACCGGCTCGTGGCCGTGCGAAGCCCTTCCCAGGACCGCGACGAGGAATTTCTGACGGTCGAAGAGCTTTCCGACGGCACCCGCGATCAGTTGTTCCTGGCCCTGCGTTTGGCGGGCATCGAGCAGCACCTGGCCCGCCACGGTCCCATGCCGATCATCGTGGATGACATCCTCGTCAATTTTGATGACGAGCGGGCGGCAGCTACCTTGCGGTGTCTGGCCGAGCTTGGCAAAAAGACGCAAGTGCTCATCTTCACCCACCATCGGCACCTGGTCAAGCTGGCCAAGCAGAACCTGGAGGAAGGGCGGAACCTGTTTTGCTACTCCTTCTGACCGCTCACCGCCGGCCGCTGACCTGGACGCCACGAGGCTCGGCGAAGGTGATGTGGACCTGAACGATCTGGCCATTGCGGTCCACGACCACGGGCACTTTCGCTCCCGGTTTGCAGTCCCACAGCGCACGTTCCAGGTCGAAGCGGTTGGCGACGCTGCGGTCGGCCACCTGCACGATGTAATCGCCGGGTCGGATAGCATCTTCCGTTTTCGCAGCAGATGCCAGGCCCGTCACCTTGACCCGCTGGCGATTCGGACCTTCCGGCTTGACCACCTCCTCTGTGCAGGCCAGACCGTGATCAATGCCTACAACCTGCTTCGCGCTGAGGTGTTCGATGAGAATCGCTTTGACCGTGTCCGAGGGAATGGCAAAGGCGATCAGTTGCGCGCCGTCCCGCATGGCGACGTTGATGCCGATAAGTTCGCCGTTGATGTTCAACAACGGGCCGCCGGAACTGCCCGGATTGATGGCGGCGTCGATCTGGATCAGATTGCAGAGCTTGTCGCCGCTGGGCAGCACGATGTCCCGGCCGACGGCACTGACGATGCCCCGCGTCACTGTGTTCTTATAACCGTAGGGATTGCCGATGGCGATCACGTCCTCGCCCTGCTCCAGATCGCTGCTGGGACCAAGCGGCATGGCCTTGAAGGAGGGTCGGCCGCTCAGTTGGAGGATGGCCAGATCGTGTTCCTTGACCTCCCGCACCACGACCGCCTGGACCGCCGTCCCGTCTTCGAAAAACGCCTGGACTTTGACAGCGTCGGCGATGACGTGGCGGTTCGTGATAGCGTAGCCGCGTTCGTCCACGATCACGGCCGTGCCCAGGGACTCGCCGGGTCTGCCGAACTGCGACCGCTTCTCGGCTCGCACCGTCAACACGCAGCCACGGGCCTTGCGGACGGCCTCGACAATCGGCGTGTGCCGCTGACTTTCGCCAGCGTCTCCAAATCCGCCAGGCCACAGGATGACGAGCAGGAAGACAGAGCAAACGATGCGACGGGAGCAAGACATGGGACCTCATCCTTTCGGCAACCCGACTACCTCCGCAGTTCGCGGAGGCTCGTGGCTTTCCGTCCCCGCCTCGCGACGGGTTTGGCGTTTCGAGTCCGAGGCAGCAGTTGCTCGCCCCAGGACAGGATGTCCGATAATTCGATGCAAAACTAGCACGTCAATCGCCGATGTCCAGCGCCACGGCGATATTTCTTTTCGGGTGGACTTTGCTCCGAAATGAACCATTTCGCCGCGAGCAAGATTTCACGGCCTGACGAAAAGCAGAAATGCCGACGAGGCAAACCCCGCCCTTTGCAGGCTATTCCGGGACCACGTACGTCCCGGCCAGATAATCATGCACGGAGCGACTGGGGTAATTCAGGGTCAAAGCCCCATAAACGAGCAGCAGAGCGACGACGATGCCCCATCCGGTGATCCACGATTTTTCCAGCCAACCATGAGGTCTTTCCGGGTCCATCAACATCGGCATCCAGAGGCTGAGCAGGAGAACGAGCACGATGGGTCCCCAGACGATCAACGAGCGCAGCCCGCAGCGCCAGACGGAGGCGGGTCGGCCTCGGGAATCGACCAGGGCTAACCCCATCATTCCGAAGCTGAGTCCGCCACGAAAGATCATGCTCCAGACGATCCAGCCAGCGACGATGATCAGCGTGGCAAGGATCGTCAACAGGGCGATGCGGGGATAGGGATCGCCTTCTTCAGCGACGCTGATGATACCCAGGCCGAAACCGAACATGAGCACCAGCGAAGGAATGACGCCGGACGCCAGGATGGCCAACTGACCCATGCGGAGCGTCGCATCCACTTCAGAGGGAGCGTCCTGGGTGCGAAGCAGGTCGTCGTGGATTTCCTCCAGCGAATGATAAGTTGGTTCCTGGACGCCGAGGAGGCGGTCGAGGATGCGTCGGCCGTGCTCTGGCAGAGGTGCCTGGATCGGTGATGGCGGGGCGGAGTCGTCCCGCGGTTTGCCTTCCAACGTCAGGACGGCGACGCGCCGCAGCAGTTCCAGGGCTTGCCGCTCCGGCGGCCGGTCGTCGGGAATCACCCACGGAGACGCCACGTCGGCGGCGGGCCAGTCAGCGATCTGGACCCGGCCATCCCGGCTAATCCAGACGTGATCAAGTCGCAGCGGCTGGGGAAACGTGCCGTCATGAAGCGATTCCAGAAGCTCATCGGAAAGCTGCTGAAGGATGGACCGCACTTCGCTCCAGGGCAGGCGGCCCTCGCTGGCGATGAGATCGGGAAGCGGACAACCCTGGGGGGCGAGAAACGCATCCCATCGCCGTTTGGGGATGGTACCGGAAGCCACCCAGCGCGGCCGCGTGGTGCGGCTGATTTCCCGCCGCTTTGGCTCCAACGGCGGGGCATCCTCGGGGCGGACAAGGATTGCCACCTTGCGATCCAGACTCGAATCCTCGCCCAGCAGCAGCGTCGTCGTGGGCGACAGCCGGACGCCGCCTCGGATGCTGAATCCGCCGATGGTCGAGGGAAAATCATCCAGTTGGCTGCTTCCCTCGCCGAGCAACTGCCGAGTGCGCTTCAGGTAGAGAAACCAGCCCAGGGTGCTGATCGGGGCTGGTCGTCGCTTCAGCCAAGGCAATTGCACGACCCGCGTCCCACTGACCAGTTCGTGCAGTCCGCGGTAGCCGTTATCCCGGCGCATGGTCGAGGCCAGAACCAGACCGCCACCGACGTAGCCCAACAGCGGAAATAGGTTTTCGTACCACGGTCGCTCCGCCTCCAGGGCAGGCATCCATCCGACGAAACGAGCCGCGTCCAGGGCCAGTACGATCAGCGAACCGGCTTCGATGATAAACACGAAAGCGACTGTCCTCAGCAGAATCGCCAGGGGAGAAGCCGGACCTTCGGCGTCTGCATTCGTGACACGCAAGCTCAGAAGCAGCTTGCCCACCGACGCCTGCCAATAGGATTCCGTCAACCAAAAGTACGACAGATACAGGATCAGCAAAAGCAACTCGGAAACCGGTTCCACGGCCTTCCAGGCATCGGCGACGTTCACCCCCGACAAGGACCAGACCAGCACGCCGAGGATTTCCAATCCAACCACGACAAGTTGCAGGGCGAGCAGGTCGATCACCCCCGCTGCGAAGCGGAAGCCGACCGTACGCAGACGTGCTTCCGCAGCCAGAAGGCGAACCAGGTCGTCCCGCATCTCGGCGAGCGATTGGTAGCGGCGACGCCGGTCGCGCTGGAGACCCTTGAGGACGATGCGATCCAAGGCGGCGGGAATGTCCGGTCGCAGCTTCCGCATCGGTACGGGGTCTTCGCTGACGATTTTGGCCAGCGTCGAAGCCGGATCGGAACCGGCGAAGGGCGGTCGGCCGGTCAGCAGGTAGTAGAGCGTGGCGGCGACGGAGTACACGTCGGTCTGAGCGTCCAGGGGTTCGCCGCGGACCTGTTCCGGCGAGGCGAAATACGGTGTGCCGATGAAAGTTCCGGACCGAGTCAGGTGCGAAGAGCCTTTCTTGACCAGTGATTTCGCCAGACCAAAGTCGCCGATCTTGACCCGCCCCTGAGCATCCAGGAAGCAATTGGACGGTTTCACGTCGCGGTGGATGACGTCGAGGCGATGTGCTTCCATGAGGCCGTCAATGACGTCGAGGATCTTGGCGATGGCGTCCCGCACCGGCAACGGACCTTGCCGTTCGACCAGGTCTCTGAGCGTGTCGCCGGGCATCAGTTCCATGACGATGAACGGCTGATCGCCCTGGGTCTCGGCGGCATGGACGAAGACGCAGCGGGGGTGGTTGATCGCGGAGGCCAGGCGTCCTTCCTGGCGGAAGCGTTCGGCGGTGGTCGGCGACGCGGCGAATTCCGGAGCGATGAGCTTCAGGGCGACGTGTCGGCCTGTCTGGCAATCCTCGGCTTCGTACACCGTGCCCATGCCGCCGCGGCCCAGAGCGCGGAGCAATTGGAAATTGCCGACCTTCGTCGGGGGAGCCGACTGAAAGCCTGCCTGCTGCGTAGTACCCGGGACTGCGGGCAGCGTCGGCGCTTCAGCATCGACGGGAGTTTGCGGAAGCCCAACAATACTGGTCTTGTCGCTCAGCGGCTTGCCGCAGAAGGGGCAGAACGCGGCATCGGCAATCGGCAGGCTGCGATTGCACGAGGGACAAACGGATTGAAGGGGTCCAGCGGTTTCGTTCATGGGGACGACTGCGGTCCTCGATGCACGCTCAAAATCGTCTGTCCACCCTTCATTCGTAATCGCCGTGCGACCATTTCCCCAGGCGCTTCGGACATGCCGTCAAGAAATCACTCCCAGTTCCCGACCGACGGCGATAAACGCCTCAGCAGCGCGATCCAGATGCTCTCGGGTGTGAGCGGCGGACAACTGGATGCGGATGCGGGCCTGTCCCTGTGGCACCACGGGGTAGCTGAAGCCAATCACATAGATGCCGCGTTCCAACATCCGATCCGCCATGCGGGCAGCCAAAGTCGCTTCGCCAAGCATCAAGGCAAGGATTGGATGACGGCCCGGCTTCAGCGTGAACCCGGCCCGCGTCAAGCGTTCCCGCAAATAGGCCGCGTTGTCGTGCAGACGATGGCGCAACTCGCCGCTGCCTCCCGCCAATTCGAGAGCTTTGAGGGCCGCGTGGCAGACGAACGGCGGCAGCGAGTTCGAGAACAGATACGGCCGGGAGCGGTTTCGCAGCAGCTCGACCACTTCCCTGGGACCGCAGGTGAAGCCGCCGACGGCCCCGCCCAGCGTCTTGCCCAGAGTGCTGGTGATGATGTCCACGCGGTCCAGGACGCCAAGCTCCTCCGGGGTGCCGCGTCCCGTCGGGCCAAGGATGCCCGTCGCATGGCTGTCATCCACCACGACCAGCGCGTCATATTTGTCAGCCAGATCGCAAATCTCCGGCAGGCGCGCCAGGTC
Organism: Gemmatales bacterium; assembly: GCA_025055835.1. Lineage (GTDB taxonomy): Bacteria > Planctomycetota > Planctomycetia > Gemmatales > HRBIN36 > JANWWR01. Next base: position 42,170 of record JANWWR010000126.1, read on the forward strand.
GCCATCCATCGAAAACACGCCGTCGGTCACGATCAGGCGGAAGCGGGCCGATTGTGTCTCCTTCAATCCAGCTTCCAGGTCGGCCATGTCCGAATGCTTGAAACGCCGCCGCTGCGCTTTGCACAGCCGAATACCGTCAATGATGCTGGCATGATTCAATTCGTCGCTGAGCACCGCGTCCTGATCGGTCAAGAGCGTCTCGAACAATCCGCCGTTGGCATCGAAGCACGAGGTGTACAGGATGGCGTCATCCTTGTTCAGGAAGCGGGCCAGGGCCGTTTCCAGTTCCTTATGCACTGTCTGGGTGCCACAGATGAAGCGCACCGAGGACAGACCGTAGCCGTAGCGTTTCAGTCCTTCGTGGGCGGCAGCAACGACCTCGGGATGATTGGCCAGGCCAAGATAGTTGTTGGCGCAGAAGTTCAGCACTTTGCGGCCATGGACAACGATCTCAGCCCCTTGCGGACTTTCGAGTACCCGCTCGTTCTTGTACAAACCGCTCGCTCGGATGGAATCCAGCGTTTCCCGCAAATGCTGAAGGAATCGTTCGCTCATGTCTCCTCCCGCCGATGTGGCTGGAGCATCGCCTGACTATTGGGCCGCACTCACGGAATCAGGACCACCTTGCCGCATTGACCGCTGTGGATCAACTCGAAGCCGGTCCTGAATTCCTCCAGCGGCAGCGTGTGGGTCACGACAGGACGAATATCCAACCCCGCCTGAAACAAGCCACCGAGGCGATACCAGGTGTCGAAGATGCGTCGGCCGGTGATTCCGTAGATGCGCAATCCTTTGAAAATGATCTCGTTGGCCAGGTCGAGAGGCACTTCCCGATTCGGGATGCCGAACAAGGCCACTCGACCGGCGTTTTTTACGCAGCGGAAGCACAGATGGACCGCCGAGGGATGCCCGGACATCTCGAAGGCATCGTCCACGCCTTCGCCGTCGGTCAAGTCGAGAATCCGTCCGGGGACGTCAGCCTGGGCCGGCAACGCCGCGGTCGCTCCAACTTTGCGGGCCAGCTCGAGGCGATATTCGCTGACGTCGGTGGCCACGATCAAGGCTGCTCCCGCGGTGCGGGCCACGGCAATGGCGAACAGCCCCGTCGGACCGCAGCCCGTGACCAGCACCGTATGGCCGGTGACGTCTTCGGTCAGGACGGTATGCACCGAGTTGCCCAACGGCTCCTGAAGGCACGCCAATTCCGGCGGGATTTCCGGCGAGGTCCGCCAGCAGACTTTTTCCGGCAGGCTGACGTACTCGGCAAACGACCCATCGCGGTCGATGCCCAGGATCGTGTAGTTCTTGCAGACGTGGGCGTTTCCAGTGCGACACTGGAAGCATTTGCCGCAGGTGACATGCGACTCCGCGGCGATCAGATCGCCGACCTTGAACGCTGTCACGCTCCGCCCCGTCTCTACGATCTCGCCATACATCTCGTGGCCGAGGATTCGCGGCGGCCGGATGCGGCTCCGGGCCCAGTCATCCCATTGGTAGATATGGCTGTCGGTGCCGCACAGGGAAGTCGCTTTGACCCGGATGACCACCTCATCCGCCGCCGGGGTGGGATCGGGAACGGATCGCAATTCGAGTCCCGGCCCGGCGGCTGCCTTCATCACGGCCTTCATATGCAGTGCATCTCCCGGCCCGAGGGTAGGACAGACAAGGATGGCATTATATGCCTGACCCCCCTTGTGATCGGCCGATGCAAGTGATCTTGGCAGATTCCGCCTCGATGTGCCATACTCCCGGCGCGAAAGGCAAGGATGCTGATGGCGAACCCACGGTTGAATCGTCTGGCACTCGGTCTGTATCTTGTCGCGGCCGTCGGATTGACCGTTGCCGTTTCTGTGCCGTTCCTTCGCAAAACCGACAGCCAATTCGACAATGTCTACCTGCGAGCCGCCCAGCGGATGCAGGCCGGGCAGGACATCTATCCGCTCGAAGACGGGTATCTCTATCCGCCGTTGATGGCCTGGCTGGCCATCCCGCTGACGTGGCTTTCGCCGCAAACAGCCCGCGTGATCTGGCTTGGGATCAATCTCGCCGGTCTCGGGTACATTCTGCGAACCGCCTGGAAGCTGTCCGGCGGCGCTTCGGTTTTCCGCGGAAACGATGGGAAGGAGCATCTGATCCTGTGGGCCGGTTTGCTTTGTGCCCTGCGGTATGGCTTGGACTGCCTTCAGAACCAACAGACGGACATCGTCGTTATCGCTCTGGTCCTGGCCGGATGCCGGCAGCTTGCGTTGACGTGCTGCGTTTCAAGCCGTTTCTCGTTGCCGCTCGCTGTCGGCTGTTTGGGCTTGGCGGCCGGCATGAAATGCACACCGCTCCTGTTCGCTCCCTATCTCGTGGGGCGGGGCCGCTGGGCAGCGGGGCTGGGAGTCGGCGTCCTAGCCGTGGTCCTGAATCTGCTGCCGAACCTGACCGCCTCACCTCCTGACGGTGGTCTGTGGTTTGGTGAATGGATCGAGCGGTACTTGTCGCTGCTGGCCCGTTCGGACCACCATCCGGGCGTGTGGGGCAGTGCGGTGACCCTGAACCAATCATGGTCGGGGGCCGTCTATCGCTGGCTGGCGACGACGTGGACCTGGGATACCGGCGGCGTGCGGGTTGTCACCGTGGAACCGTTGCTGACGCCGATGGCGATGAAGCTTGTGGTGTACGGCAGTGAATTAGCAGTGATCGCAATAATCGTTGGGATAGCGAGCGGGCAGGGTCATTGTTTCGTGACGGCAAGCGAGGAGGGTATTTGTTTCATGAGGGCGAGCGGGCAGCGTGGGCTGCCTGGTGAAGGCGCGGTTGCACGGAGGGCTGACGCCCTCCGCTCGGATCCTTCGAACGACGCCCTCCGCTCGGGTCCTTCAAATGACGCCCTGCGCTTGGATCTTTTAAATGAAAATGTCCGCTTGGTGGCGATTGAATGTGCGGTCGTGTTAACGCTCATGGTGTTACTGTCGCCCATGTCCAGCAAGCCCCATTTCTTCGTGCTTCTGTTACCGGCATGGATTCTCGCCCGACAAGCCGTTCGGCATCGGGATTGCATCAGCGGGGCGATTCTCGTCCTGGCCACTTTAACGGGGATGCTGACGATCAAAGACCTCGCTGGGCCGAACCTGGCCAACCTGGCCATGTGGTACGGCGGAGTGACGTGGAGCACGATTCTACTTCTGATCGGAGTGGTGCGCTTGCTCTGGCGGGGAAAAGCTCACAGCGAACAGGACACCGACTCACGCCGAGCGGCCCGCGGACCAGGAGCGGTTCAGCCGATCGCCGTGCAACTCCGCCAACTCCCGCAGCCGGGCACAAAGGCCCTCGACATCGAGTCCTAGATCCCGCAGCAGTTCATGCCGCTCGCCGTGCTCGATGAAACGATCGGGGATGCCGAGGCGGATGATGGAGCTCGTGTCCAGCCCGGCTTCATTGGCGGCTTCCAGAACAGCACTGCCGAAGCCGCCGGCCAGCGCCCCTTCTTCGACCGTCACGACGAAGGGCAGTTCCTGAACCGCCCGCAGGATCGTGTCGTGATCGAGCGGTTTGACGAAGCGGGCATTGATGACGGCCAAATCCAGCCCAGCTTCCTGCTTCATCCGCCGTGCCGCTTCCACGCAGGTCGGGAACAGGTTGCCCAACGCGATCAAAGCGCCATCGTGGCCCCAGCAATAGACCTCGGCTTTGCCTAGTTCCACCTCCTGGAACGGCCGGGGGATGCATTCCAGGTTCGCCTTGGGATAGCGGAGGGCAGTCGGATGGTTGTGGTCCAGGGCGAAGCGAAGCATGGGGGCGATATCGGCCTCGTCCCCGGGAGCCATCACGACCAGGTTCGGGAAGATGCGAAGATAGCCGATGTCAAAGCAACCGTGGTGCGTCGGCCCGTCGGGTCCGGTCAGCCCAGCCCGGTCCAGGCAGAAGACGATGGGCAAATCCTGCAACGCCACTTCCTGGAAGATCTGATCGTAGGCCCGCTGAAGGAAGGTCGAGTAGATGGCGACGATTGGCTTCAGGCCGGACTTTGCCAACCCCGCGGCAAAGGCGACGGCGTGGGACTCGCAGATGCCCACGTCAAAGAATCGGTCGGGAAAATCGTTGCGGACCTTTTCCAGCTTGTTGCCCTGACACATGGCTGCCGTGATGGCCACCACTCGCGAATCGGCCTTCATGGCTGAATAGATGGCGGCGCTGACGGCGTCGGTGTAAGCCCGGCTGCTGCTTTTCTTGAATGCCAGCACGGTCCGCTGGGGTCCGACCTTCTCGAACACCGGCGGCGTGTGGAACGTGACCGGGTCTTCACAGGCCTGAGGAACGCCAGCCCCCTTCTTGGTGAGGACGTGCAGCAGAATCGGGCCTTTCTGGTCCTTGACGCTCCGCAGCCAGCGGCGCAGCCCGGGAAGGTCATGGCCGTCAATCGGGCCGAAATAACGGAGGCCCAGTTCCTCGAAGAGCATGCCGCCGTTGAGCAGGGCCTTGATGCCGTCGCGGATGTGGTTGACCGCCTGATTGGCAAGATTGCCGAACACGGGCAAGCGTCCCACCAGCGCCTGGGCCATGTCCCGCGCGTCCTGATAGAGACTGGTCAGCCGTGCCCGGTCCAAAGTTGCGGCCAGAGCACCAGTCCGCGGGCAGATGGACATCTGGTTGTCGTTGAGGATGACGAGCAGGTTCTTGTGCAACCCGCCGGCGTTATTCATGGCCTCGTAGGCGATGCCGGAGGGCAACGCCCCGTCGCCGATAACCACGACGCAATGCCGATCCGCTTCGCCGCGTAAGTCGTCGCCGACTTTCAGACCCAATCCGCAGGAAATGCTGCACGCCGCATGGCCCGTCATGAACAAATCGTAGGGGCTTTCTGTCGGATTGGGATAGCCCATCAGGCCGCCCTTGGTGCGGATCGTGTGAAACTGGGAGTAGCGTCCCGTCAGCAGCTTGTGCGGGTAAATCTGATGGCCGGTGTCCCAGATGAGCCGATCCCGGCGAAAATCGAAGGTCAAATGCAGGGCGATGGCCAGTTCGACGACGCCGAGGTTGCTGGCGAAATGGGCCGGACGCAGGCTCAGCACCCGGACCAGTTCGTCGCGGATTTCCTGAGCGAGTTGCTCCAGTTGCACGTCGCTCAGGGAGTGCAGGTCGGCGGGAGACTGGATGCGCGGCAGCAGAGTGGCCATCGTTTCGTCCTCGCTCCGTGACTAGATGGGATCCGCTCTCCTTGGGATCGCTGGGCAGCTTTATTGTAGTCTGTGCCCTGGCCGACACGCCAACGCGGTTGCCGCGGGGTCAACGGCAGCTGGGGAAAAGCAAGCGAGCCGCCTCTGTTTCCAGAGACGGCCCGCGGGAAGGGAAAGCCATGCTCGCTAGAAGCTTGGCGTCAGGAGCGGAGGGTTACTTGCCGGCTTCCTTGGGAGCTTCGAGCTTCTCGGCAGCGGGGGCCGCCGGGGCCGCCGAACCGCCGCAGTCGCACGGAGCCGCATGGCAGCAATCGTCATGCCCGAGCAACCGGCCGCAGAGTCCGGTAAAGCGATCCTTGAGGCTGGTCAGGTGGCAGCCCAGACCGCCGAGGTCGAAGCAGCGGGGGGCCTCGCATTCGCAGACGGCGACCTTGACCGGAACCCGCTTGCAGACCTTCTCAACGACCTGCACCGGCACCTTCTCGCAGACGGTCACAGGAACCTTCTTGACGACTTCTTCCTGGACCATCTTGCACACTTTCACCTGGACCTTCTCGACGACCTCTTCCTGCACCATCTTGCAGACCTTGACGGTGCGGATTTCTTCACGCGGCACCCACACCTTGCGGCACTTGATGGTGCCCGGGCACTGCACGTACTCGGTGTAGCACTGGCCGGGGATGCGGATCGTCTTGCAGGTGCACGGATCGAAGCAGCAGGTGGCCGGGGTGCGATGACGAACCGCCTTGACCGGACCCGGGCAGTAGTACTGCTCTTCTTTCCATTCGCCCGTGCAGACCTTGACCTGCTTCTCTTCCCAGACCGGCTTGCAGACGATCTTCTTGACTTCCTTCTCGACCGTCTCATAAACCGGCTTGCAGACGATGTAGCGGCACTCCTTCTCGACCGTCTTCTGGACGATCTGATACTGCGTCTTGATGCGGTCTTCGACGACCGTCTGGTAGCAGGTCTTGTAGCGCAGCTTCGGGGTGCAGCAGGGATCGGCAGCGCAGGGCGAGGCCGCCACGGCCCCACAATTGCCAGCCTGCACGCCGCTCACGCAGCCGACGACCACCAGCAGGGCGGTCACCTTGGCGAGCATGACCTTCAGACTCATGTTCTGCCTCCTCATTGGGTGTTGCACTGTTCCCAGCTTTCCTGGAGCGATCACGGCGCGACCCGACCCAGGTCCGCGTTGCGCTCTTGAGGATGTCGTGGCAAGTCTGCCCGATGTTGGAAACTTGGCAAGGAACGTCGGCAGGTTTCTTGTCAAGACCCCACACCCGGCTTCGGCGCGATTCGTGCAACTGGCAGTGTCCTCATCCGTGGTCCCGTCGCTACAAATTCACGTCGCTTCGGTATTTTCGATGGGACTCCCCACGCCCCGCGGTTCCGCCTACAACGGTCCTGAGCGTTCTTCGGAGGGCGGAACGGATGAATGTTTCCTGGCAGGGTGTTTTTCCTGCGGTCGCCACGCAGTTTCGTGCGGATGCCTCGGTTGATGCCGAGGCGACGCTTCAACTTATCGGCCGACTAGTTGACGACGGCGTGCATGGTCTCATTCTGCTGGGCACCGTCGGCGAAAACTGCTCGCTGGAGTACGCGGAAAAGCTCGACTTGTTGCGAGCCGTCATCGATCGGTTTCGCGGTCGGGCACCGATCCTGACCGGCGTGGCCGAGTGCTCTACCCGCCTTGCCTGCCGCTTCGCCGAAGATGCCGCCCGTCTCGGCGTGGATGGCCTCATGGTCCTGCCGGCGATGGTGTACAAGGCCGACGTCCGCGAAGCGGTTGCCCACTATCGGGCCGTCGCTTCCGCTTCGGATCGGCCAATCATGATCTACAACAATCCCGTCGCCTATCAGGTCGATCTGCCTCCGGCGGCTCTGGCGGAACTGGCCGACGAGCCGCGCTTTGTCGCCGTGAAGGAATCCTCCGAAAACGTCCGTCGCATCACCGACATCAAGATCGCCTTGGGCGACCGCTATCGGATCTTCGTCGGCGTGGATGATCTTGTGCTGGAAAGCGTGCTTCTGGGTGCGTGCGGCTGGGTGTCCGGACTCGTCAACGCCTTTCCGCGGGAAAGTGTGGTGCTTTGGGAGTTGGCGACCTCGGGCCGCTGGCAGGAGGCACTGAAGCTCTACCGCTGGTTCACGCCGCTGTTGCACCTCGACACCCACGTCAAGCTCGTGCAGTACATCAAGCTGGCCATGGCGGAAACCGGCCTCGGATCGGAAACCGTTCGACCGCCGCGCCTGCCGCTGGTCGGTCGAGAACGGGAGGAAATCCTGGGCATCATTCGCCAAGCTCTTCTGACCCGGCCGACGCTGGCCGAAGGAGACGCCAGGCATGCGCGGTCGTGAGTTTCTGGCCCGGTTGCGTGAAGAAGTGCTCATCGGCGATGGGGCCATCGGTACGATGCTGAGTGAACGGGGCTTCGGCCGGGATAGCAGCTTCGAGCGGCTCAATCTCACCCACCCTGAAATCCTCCGCGATCTCCACCAGGCCTATCTGGACGCCGGGGCCGAAGTCCTGGAAACCAACACTTTCGGCGCCAACCGCACCAAGCTGGGTGAACGGCACGCCGGGGAAGTCGCGGACATCAATCGGGTTGGCGTCGCCCTGGTCCGTGAAGTCGCTGGAGATCGGGCTTACGTCGCCGGATCGGTCGGGCCGTTATCCGTCCGCCACGCCGGTCGGGAAACCGCTCCACTGACCGATGAGGAAGTCCGAGCCATTTTCCGCGAGCAAATCGTCGCCTTGGCGGACGCCGGGGCCGACCTGTTGATGCTTGAAACCTTTACCGACCTGCACCAACTCCTGCTTGCTCTGGAAACGGCCCGCTCTGTCTGCGATCTGCCTCTTGTGTGCATGTTGGCCTTTCACGAGAAGGGGCACACTTACTCCGGCGTCCACGTCACCAGCGCGGTCGAGAGTCTTTTGCGGGCCGGTGCCGATGTCATCGGAGCCAATTGCGGCCGAGGCGTTCGCAGCGTCGTCCACGCGGTCAAGGTTTTGACCTCGGCCACGGAGTTGCCCGTCGCTGCCTATCCCAACGCCGGGCTGCCGGAATACGTGGATGGCCGCTACCTGTTTGGTGCGCCATTGCCCTACCTCACCGATCAGGCGGTGGCGATGGTCGAACAGGGCGTGAACCTGATCGGCGGCTGCTGCGGCACGACGCCGGCGTATGTGGCTCGACTGCGGGAGCGGCTCGGCAAACGAAAACCGGCCGTGCGCGTCACCATTCCTTCCCGCCCGGTGGTGGTCCCAACCACGGCCATGCCGGTCGGTCTTCCAAACAACTCGATGCTGCGGCGGCGTTCCGCAGGACCCTTCATCGTTGTGGAACTCGATCCGCCCCGGGATCTGCACTACGAGCCAGTGCTGCGCCGTGCCCAGGAACTCCGCGATCTCGGCGTGGATGCGATCACCATGGGCGACAACACCGTGGCCACGCTCCGCATGGGAAACATGGCCCTTGCCCAGATCGTGCAGGAACAAACCGACCTGCCCGTGATCGTGCATCTGACCTGCCGGGACCACAATCTTCTCGGGTTGCAGTCGCTCCTCATGGCGGCCCACGTCCAGGGACTCCATCACATTCTGGCCCTGACCGGCGACCCGGCCCGCGTCGGCGATCAGCCGGGAGCGACCAGCGTTTACGACCTCAACAGCTTCGGCCTCATCGAACTGATCGCCAAGTTCAACCGCGGCATCAACAATGCGGGGCTTCCCCTGGGCAGGCAGACCGAGTTCACCATCGGCGTCGCGTTCAATCCCAATGGTCGCAACCTGACCGCCCAGGTGGCCCGGCTGCGAAAGAAGGTCGCCCTCGGTGCCCACTTTGCCATGACCCAGCCGATCTACGATCTCGACCGCTATCGCCAGATGCGGCAGGAGACGGCCGATCTGGGCATTCCGATCTTCGTCGGTGTCATGCCCCTGCTGAGTGAACGCAATGCCGAGTTCGTCCATAACGAAGTGCCAGGCATCGCCTTGACGGAAGCTGTGCGACAGCGCATGAAGGGGCTTAGCGGCAAAGCGGGCCGACAGATGGGCCTCGAAATCTGCAAGGAACTGATTGACGGCATGATCGAAACGGCCGATGGCTTTTACATCATTCCTCCGCAGACGCGCACCGAGATGGCCCTGGAACTGGCCGACCACATTCACCAGCGCTGGAATGCTCGAGGCAATCGAGAAGCCGCCCTCGGGCTGCCCGCAACCCAGGCGGAGTCATGACCACCACAAATCCGGCAGGAACAAGGCCTTTAACACGCTCTTACGCCCTCGTCGGCAAACTGCTTCTGGCCGCGGTCCTGGTCGCCGCCGTGACCTTGATGCTGCTTGCCCTGGCCGGGGTGTTTCATGGCAAGGTACCGATGGAAACAGCGAAACCCCCGCCATTCCATATTGCCGATCAGCCCGTGGCGGAGGTCCGCAAGATTCGGCTGCCCCGGTACGAAACCGCAGTCGGCACAGTCCGTCCGGTGTACGAAACCGCGGTCGCCTCGAAGTTGCTGGCCCGGGTTGTTGAAGTGAAGGTCAAGGCGGGTCAGGCCGTCACTCGGGACGAAGTTCTGGTCCGTCTCGATGACGCCGAGTTGCAGGCTCGTCTCAAACAGGCCGAGGCCGCCTTGTCCGCCGCCAAATCCGCCCACGAGCTCGCCTCCATCGAGTTCCGCCGCGCTCAGCAACTCCTGGAAAACCGAGCCATTGCCCGGGCCGAGTACGACCAGTTTGAATCCGCCCTGCGGACGGCGACGGCGAACCTCGAACGCGCCCAGCAGGCTGTGCAGGAGGCCAAAGTCCTTCTCGACTACGCCACCATCCGTGCCCCGATGACTGGCATCGTCATCGACAAGCGTGTAGAAGCCGGTGACACCGTGGCACCCGGTCAGATTCTTCTGACGATTTACGATCCCACGCGGATGCAGATGGTGGTCACGGTCCGGGAGTCGCTGGCCGAGCGGCTCAAGGTCGGGCAAAAGGTGCGGGGACGGCTCGAAGCTCTCGGTTATGAGTGCGATGCCACGGTCAGTGAGATCGTGCCGGAAGCGCAGGCCGCCAGCCGCTCCTTCACGGTCAAAGTGACCGGACCCTGTCCACCCGGTGTGTACAGCGGAATGTTCGGCCGCATCTACATTCCGCTCGACGAGGAAGAGATCGTGGTTGTTCCCGAAGCCGCCGTCGTCAAAGTCGGCCAACTCGACATGGTGGATGTCCTGACCGACCGCACCGTGCAGCGACGCAGCGTCCAATTAGGCCGACGCTTCGATTCTGCCGACGCGACGGCTGCCCCTGATTCCGGAGCGCAAGGTTTGGTCCTACGTGAGGTGCTGGCAGGACTGGCAGTCGGAGAAAAAGTCGTTCTTCAGCAAGGAAAGCGAGTGTCTCAGCGATGACGTCCGCTGCATCCGATCAGCCGCTTCATGGACAGGAAGACTGGCTGACCGCCATCGTCCGCATCTTTCTGGAGTCCAAGCTTTCCATCATTCTGATCGTCTTTTCGCTCCTGCTCGGCATCGGGGCCTTGCTGGTCACGCCGCGCGAGGAAGACCCACAGATCGTCGTCCCCTTGGCCGACGTGTTCGTGACCTTCCCAGGCCATTCCGCTTCGGACGTGGAACGCCTGGTCGCCACGCCGCTGGAACGCTTGCTCTTCCAGATCGACGGCGTGGAGTATGTGTACAGCATGTCGCGGGAAAACCTGGCCATCGTCACGGTGCGCTTCTACGTCGGTCAGGATCGGGAACGCAGCCTGGTCAAGCTCTTCAAAAAGATCAATGAGAACTTGGATATCATTCCGCCGGGAGTATCGGGCTGGGTGGTCAAGCCAGTCGAGATCGACGACGTGCCCATCGTCACCCTGACTTTGGCCCCCAAGGAATCCTCGGACTCTCGGCAATCGGACACCCGATCCGCCGACAGCTTCCTGCTCCGCCGTGTCGGGGAGGAGGTCGTCCAGCGTCTTGCTGTGATTCCTGAAATCTCGCGGGCTTACGCGATCGGCGGCGAACCGCGCGAAGTCCGGGTGGAGCTTGATCTGGATCGGCTCCAGGCTTACCAACTCACTCCCCTGGAAGTACGCCGAGCCATCACCGCTTCCAACGCCAGCATTCCTGGGGGGGAATTCACCCGCAACGACGTTGCCTTCCGGGTTCTGGCGGGGACCGGGTTCACCCGGCCTGATCAACTTCCCAATCTGGTTGTCGGCGTGTTCGACGATCGTCCCGTGTTCCTCAAGGACGTGGCAACGCTGCGGGATGGCCCGGCCGAAGTCGCCAATTATGTGCGACATGGCTGGGGACCAGCACGCGGATTCGCCGCCCACCACGGCAGTCCAGGAACCCTGCTCGGCGCCGGTCTTCATGCCGAGGCTGGGCAGGAGCACGCTTCCCCGACCGAGCCTTATCCCGCCGTCACCCTGGCGTTTGCCAAGAAAAAAGGAACCAACGCCGTCACCCTCGCCGCGACCCTCTTGAAGGAGGCGGAGCAGCTACGACGGGATCGCGTCATCCCCGACGACGTGGACATCATCATCACGAGGAACTACGGCTTGACCGCCGATGAAAAAGTCAATGAACTCGTCGAGCATCTTGGCTTGGCGATCCTTATCGTCCTGGCCCTGTTGACGCTGGCAATGGGCTGGCGGGCCGCCTTCGTCGTCGCCATCGCCATCCCCGTGGTGTTCGGGCTGACGCTGGCGGTGAATCTCCTGTTCGGCTACACAATCAACCGCGTGACGCTGTTCGCCTTGATCGTCGCCCTTGGCCTGCTGGTGGACGATCCCATCGTGGACGTGGAGAACATCGAGCGGCATTTTGAAATGCGCCGGACCGCCTCCCCCCGCATCGTCCTGGAGGCTGTCGCCGAAATCCGACCGCCGCTCATCAGCGCGACCCTGGCCGTCATCGTCAGCTTTTTGCCGCTGTTTTTCATCACCGGCATGATGGGCCCCTACATGGCCCCGATGGCTCTCAATGTCCCGGTTTCGATGGTGATGTCGATGGTTGTCGCCTTCACCATCACGCCCTGGCTCAGCTATCACGTTCTCAAGGGGCAGTTTGGTCACGGACCGCATGCAGGGCCTCCGGTCGGAACGGAAAAGGATCACAACGTCGCCGAAGTGTACGACCCGGAGGCCGTCAAGCAGACCTTTTTGTACCGCCTGTTTCGTCCAATCATGGCCCCGTTGTTGTCGTCTCGGCTGCGGGCCGCTCTGTTCCTCGGCGTCATGGCGGCGCTGACGATTGCCGCCGTTGCCCTGGCTGCTACTCGGTCCGTGCCGCTCAAGATGCTGCCCTACGACAACAAGAACGAGTTTTTGCTGGTTCTGGATTTGGACGAAGGCACGACGCTGGAACGGACCGACGCCGCGGTGCGGGAGTTTGAACGCTATCTCGCTCAGGTTCCTGAAGTCACGGACTTCACCAGCTACGTCGGCGTGCCGGGACCCATCGATTTCAACGGTCTTGTCAGGCATTACTATCTGCGTCAGGCTCCGCACCTGGCTGAGATACGGGTCAACCTCGCTCCGAAGAAGGCTCGTCGCCAGCAAAGTCACGGCATCGGCCTGCGCGTACGTGACGATCTGACTGCTCTGGCTCAGCGCCATCAGGCCAAGTTGAAGATCGTTGAAATCCCGCCCGGTCCGCCAGTGCTGGCCAGCGTCGTTGCCGAGGTCTACGGCCGTCCCGACCATAGCTACGACGACCTGCTGGCCGCCGCCGAGACCGTCGCCGCCCGTATGAACCGGGAACCGGGACTGGCCGATGTCGATGACATCCGCGAAGCGCCCCAACGAAAGCTCATCTTCGTCCCCGATCAGGAAAAAGCCGCCCTTCACGGGGTTAGCGTGGCCGACATCGCCGAAACCCTGCGCATCGGGTTGGACGGCACCCGGAACGACTTACTACGCTTGGAAGACGAACGCAACCCCCTGCGAATCGTGGTCCGGCTCCCGCGAGTTTCCCGATCCAGCGCCGCCGATCTCTCCCGGTTGGTGGTTAAAGGGAGAACCGGCCATGTGGTTCCGTTAGCTGAGTTGGGACAATGGCAAACGATGCGCGTCGATCAAACGATTTATCACAAAAACCTGGAACGGGTCGTTTATGTCCTTGCCGAAACTGCCGGCCGACCTCCCGCCGAATGCATCGTGGATATGATGGCGGATCGCCTCGCCGAGCCAGACACCGATGCGAGAAATGCGTCGGGAATTGAGCGGGTCGGCAGCGGGTGGCTTTCGTCGGCCTCGCCTCGCCCCGTGGCTCAGCGGACCTACTTCCGCAACGGGAGCGGCATCGCCTGGGCCGTTCCCGAAGGCATCCGAGTTGAGTTCGCTGGCGAAGGCGAATGGGACATCACGCTCGACGTCTTCAGGGACCTGGGTTTGGCTTTCGGGGCGGCGCTGGTGATGATCTACATCATTCTCGTGGCTCAAACCAAATCGTTTCTGATCCCCGTCATCGTCATGCTGGCCATTCCGCTGACACTGCTGGGTGTCATGCCCGGCTTCTGGCTGCTCAATGCCGTGGCGGGCCAGACAGTGGGTGGATATGCCGATCCCGTGTATTTCACGGCCACGGCCATGATCGGCATGATCGCCCTGGCCGGCATCGTCACGCGGGATTCGATCATTCTCGTGGACTTCATCGAGCTGGCAGTTCACCGCGGTCGAACCCTGTTCGATGCCATCATGGAAAGCCGAGTGGTTCGCCTTCGACCGATCCTGCTGACCGCCGGAGCTGCCACGCTGGCCAGCATCCCGATCACGCTTGATCCCATCTTCTCGGGCCTGGGTTGGTCGATCATCTTCGGTCTGGTCGCCTCGACCCTGTTCACCCTGTTCGTCATTCCGGTGACCTACTGGCTGCTGTACGCGGGAAGAAAGCCGTGAGCGGTGGACTCGAATCCTCCGGCACCTCAGCCAAAGGAGGGGGGACATCTCTCCCGGAAATGCCCTGGACGCAGCGGTGGCTATTTCCGCGCAGCCATGCCCCCGCCGGGCCGGTTGACGGCACGGGCAGCCGGGCATATCGTGAGAATGGCTTGCCCCCATCGTCTAGGGGCCTAGGACATAGCCCTCTCAAGGCTAAGACAGGGGTTCGAATCCCCTTGGGGGCAGTAATCGGCCGTACACTTCCTGGCGCGGCATCACCCGATGTGATAGTTAACTGGTTTTCAAAGCCATCCGGACAAAAACACACCTCCCCGTCAATTAGTTTCACTTTTTGTTGCA
>JANWWR010000181.1 GCA_025055835.1 Gemmatales bacterium
CACGAAGGTGTGCGTTATGCCACGCGAGCACTGGGTCCAGTATCACACGCCGGAAGTGATGGGCTACGGAATCGATGAGTGCTTCGCTCCGCCACGTCCTTCCAAGAAGGGCAAGAACACGAAAAAGAAGGGGCAACCCGCGAATCCCGCTCGTGAATACAGCTTGCTCACGAATAAATACTTTGGACTGGTAGATCCCCGTGGGGACGTGGCTTGGGTCATTGGAGTGACGGATGAGCCTGCCAGTCCCGTGTATTTAGGTTGGTGGTTCCTCATAAAGGACATCCGTGCATCTGTCGACGAAGACTTTGAGTACGAACTCGTGGGGAATATTGGCGGTGCCCCATCGCGCCTGCTCGTAATCTCCGATCGGCCTTGGTTTCGCATCCTGCAAGGGCTGACCGGCAACTTCGATTTCGGGCTGACCAGAATCACCCATCGCCGGGTCGTTCGAGGCCTTTGCGAAGCCGCCCACGATGCCGGATGCCCCCTGCCTCCTCAACTTCTATAAGCCAATGGCTTGCAACAAGTCCTTGGGACTGGATATCGGCGGGGCGAATCTTAAGGCGGCGGATGGCTGCGGCCGGGCCTGCTCCCTTCCCTTCGCCTTGTGGCGAGAACCGCACCAGCTAGCTACCCGCCTTTCGGTCTTACGCTCGGAGCTCGACCGAATCTCCGGAAGGCACGCGAAGTGGGATGTCCTCGCCATCACGATGACCGGTGAGCTGTGCGACTGCTTCACGAGCCGCTCCGAAGGAGTGCATGCGATTCTCGAGGCGGTCGATCGGGTATTTCCTGATACTTCCAAGCTGGTCTGGTCAAGTCGGGGGGATTTTCTGACCTTCGATCAAGCTCGTGTCCGGCCGCTGGAAGTGGCCTCGGCCAACTGGCTCGCCACGGCTCATCTGTGCAGTCGGTTCTTGTCATCTGGCGAGGACGCCATTGTCATTGACATCGGCTCGACAACTACAGACCTGACACCGATCCGAGGCGGTACGCCGGTCCCATTTGGCCGCAGTGACCTCGAACGGCTTCGCTCCAGCGAACTGATCTACCGCGGCATTCGACGCACGCCATTGATGGCCTTGGCCGAGCACGTTTTCTTCCAAGGCAGATTCACAAACATCATGGCGGAACGCTTCGCCACCACGGAGGATGTCTATCTTGTTTTGGGGGATTTGCCCGAACGGCCGCACGAGACCGAGACAGCCGATGGACGTCCGGCCACCCGCCAATTCGCCCTTCAGCGTCTGGCCCGGATGGTCGGCACCGATGCCGGGCTGCATGACGAGGCCGACTTGCTCGACCTGGCCCGGCAATTCGATGCGGCCATGTGTCGGCAGCTGCGAAACGCCCTCTGGCGGGTCATGGCCCGGTCGTTGCCCGGAAGCAAGCCGAAGGCGTTCCTTTGCGGATCCGGCGAGTTCCTTGCCCGGCGGGTCGTAGAGGAATCTGGCCTCGAGTTCAGCGAAGTTGTCGCTCTGAGTGAGCGGTTCGGTCCTGCGGTGTCCGAGTGCATTTGTGCTTACGCCGTGGCCGTGCTAGCGGAAGGCACCCGATGAATCCGGATGAAAACAGCAATGCGTGATGCCCGGAAGCACAATCGAAGTGATTCTCCCTGGGATGACCCGCGCTGGGTCGTCAAAGTGGGCGGAAGTCTCTTCGATCTGGACGACTTGGGACGGCGACTGCAGGTCTTCCTCCAGCGATACACTCCTCCGCAGACGGCTCTTGTGATCGGTGGCGGACTCACGGCGGACGTCGTGCGGGACTTCGATCAGCGATTCCATCTCGGCGACGTGCCTTCGCATTGGCTGGCACTGCGGGCATTGACTCTGAATAGTCACTTGCTGGCCAGCCTGGTGCCCGGCTGTGTGGTCGTCAGCGATTTGTCAGCTTGCCAGGAATGCTGGGCGACGAACCACACGCCGATCCTCGACCCCTTCGCCTTCCTCACTCAAGACGAAGGCCAACCGAACGCCTTACCGCACTGCTGGGACGTGACCAGCGACAGCGTGGCCGCTCGCCTCGCCGAACTGATTGGGGCCGATACCCTGGTCCTTCTCAAGTCCACTTCGCCACCTCACGGTGCGACGCCAAACGACTGGGCTGCGACCGGGTTGGTCGATTCGTGGTTTCCGCGGGCCATTCGACGGTTACAGAGCGTTCGAGTCATCAATTTTCGGACTTGGTCGGATGAGCAGGCGGAAGCGTGAACGGCCTCCGAAAGGCGTGCCACGGCCTCAGCATCCATTGTCAAGCCGCGTTGGCCGAGAACACAGGCTGCCGCGCGGAACCCGAGGATGTCCGGTTCCAGCCTCAGGAGGGTTGGCACATCATCAAGTCGCAGCGAACCCGCCAAGGCGATGAAGAGACCCAGGCGATGAGCCTTCTGAATCAAAAATCGCAACCGCCCTGGGGAAAGCCATTCGAGCAGCCGTGTGCCATCCTTGTGCCAGGTGTCCACGACTACACCAAACAAGTCGTAGGATGCGGCGAGATCGAGGACCGCTTCGGGAAGCGGTGAGCCAGCCCGGAGGTAGTCGGCATAAGCGACCGGCACGGTACGCTCTTGCAAGGGCCAGTCAGCCAGCCAGTTCTTGATGAGCCGGACATTGGAATGAAACAGACCGACTTTGACAAGCCCCCCAAAACCACACGGCGGTGGTGCGGGATTCTGCGACACCTCGCCGAGGGCCGCGGTGACGGGGACACGATTTGCAGCATACTTCTCTACAGCCAGGAGAAGCTCGTCATCGGCCCGTCCCAGGGAACCGCGTTGAGGCTCCTTGACATCGAGAATGTCGGTCCCGTTTCTGAGGGCGATGGCAGCTTCTTCCACGGAGCGTACACTGACCAAAAGGAGCGTCATGCTGTCGGTCCGGAGCTTTGTTGCGGATGGCCACGGTAGCTTATTTAGCTTTGGGAAGCAACGTCGGCGACCGCTCGGCCCATCTGGACACGGCCATACGTCTGCTGCGCGAGCAGGAGGGACTTCAAATCATCAAGGTTTCCCGCTTCTGGGAGACGGAACCAGTGGGCGGGCCGCCCGGTCAGGGCAGGTATCTCAATGCCGCGGTTGCTGTCGAAACCGCTCTCTCCCCGACGGAACTGATGCGTATCTGCCTGGAGATCGAGGAGCGGTGCGGGCGGGTTCGCCGGGAGAAGTACGGCCCTCGCACGCTGGATATTGACTTGCTTCTGTACGGCAAGGAAGTGCTGCAAAGCGACTCCCTGACCGTGCCCCATCCGCGGATGCATCTGCGAAGTTTCGTCTTGGGACCTCTGGCGGAGATTGCTCCCGAGGTGGTCCATCCTGTTCTCAACAAAACGATTGCCGAGCTATTGGCATCGCTGGGTCATCGGCCGCTGCTGGGCAAGCGGGCCGTCGTGACTGGCTCATCGAGCGGGATCGGCAGGGCGATCGCGTTGGCCCTGGGCAAGCGGGGTGCGGATGTGATCGTCCATGCTCATGTCTCCAGGGATCAAGCCGAAGAGACCGCCCAGCAGGTTCGCAAGGAAGGCGTCCGGGCCGAGGTGCTTTTAGCAGATGTCCGCAATGCGGCGGCATGTGCCCGGCTGGTTGAGATGGCCTGGCAAATGTTCGAAGGGCTGGATGTGTGGGTCAACAATGCCGGGGCCGACATCCTCACCGGCGACCGTGCCCGACTGTCCTTTGAGGAGAAGCTGCGTTTGCTGTGGGAGACAGATGTGTGCGGGACGATCTGGCTGTCGCGGGAGGTGGGGAAGCGGATGGCGGAACAGGGCTGGGGGCTGATTGTGAACATGGGCTGGGACCAGTCCGAGATCGGCATGGCCGGCGAGAGCGGGCAGCTGTTCGGGGCGGTGAAGGCGGCGGTGGCGGCATTCAGCAAGAGCCTGGCAGCGTCGCTGGCTCCCCGAGTGCGAGTCAATTGCGTGGCTCCGGGATGGATTCGCACGGCGTGGGGGCAAGGAGCCTCGGAGACGTGGCAGCGACGGGCCGTCGGTGAAGCCCTGCTCCAGCGCTGGGGCCAGCCGGACGATGTGGCCGGGGCGGTCTGTTGGCTCGCTTCCTCCGATGCTGACTTCGTCACCGGGCAGATCATCCGTGTCAATGGCGGAGCGGTTCGGTGACCTCATCTTTTCTCCGCCTGCTATACTCTCAAACAACGCGCTTGAAGTCTCTATCCGTGAGGAAACACTGATGCCCACAGGTTGGGCCGTGGCCGTCCACGTCGAAGAAATCCTTGACGATCCAGGTTGGGAATACAACTGGCTTCTGCTGTTGACCGTGCCGGCACTGGTGGCCTTGAACGCCTTCTTCGTGGCCGCCGAGTTCTCGCTAGTGGCGGTGCGGCGAACGCAGATCGAGGAGATGCTCCGCAAGGGCCTTCGGGGCGCGGCTTCACTCAAAAAGCAGGTGCAGCATCTCGACCACGCCATCGCCGCCACGCAACTGGGCATCACCCTGGCCAGCATCGGTCTGGGCTTCGTCGGTGAACCGGCCCTCGCTCGGCTGCTTATGCCGCTGTTCGAGATGCTTCCGGGGCCGTGGGACTTCATCGCTCGTCATTCCGTCGCCGTCGCCATCGCCTTCATTGTGATAACGTTTCTGCACGTCATCCTTGGCGAACTCGCTCCCAAAGCGGTCGCCCTCCAACGACCGGCCCACGTCGCCTTGTGGGTGGCGATTCCGCTGGAGATCTTCACATTCGTGACTCGGCCGGTGGTCGTGGTCATGAACGGCATCGGCAACTGGATCGTCCGCAGATTCGGCTTCCGAGCCATCAGCGGCGAGCAGATGCTGCACTCGGTCGAGGAAATCCTCATGCTTGTGGATCAGATCGAGGAAGCCGGACTGTTGACGCCGGACCAGGCGGAGTATGTGCAAAACGTCTTCCGCCTGTCCACGAAGCGGGTCGCCGACTGCATGGTACCACGGGACAAAATGGCCGCTCTTGAATTACAAACGCCGCCGGAAAAAGTGCTGGAGATCGTTCGCCTCGGCGCTCACACCCGATTGCCGGTCTACGATGGCGACCTCGACAACATCGTCGGCGTGGTTAACACGAAAGACCTGTTCTACTTGTTCAGCCTCCGCGGCGTGGTCGTGCTTCAGGATGCTCTCTACCCGGCGTTGTTTCTGAAGCCGAATCAGCCCATTGCCGACGCCCTGCGGTTGTTCAAGAAGAGCCATCGTCCGATGGCCATAGTGCGAGACGAGAACGGCAAAACGCTCGGATTATTGACGCTGGAAGACGTGCTGGAAGAGATCGTCGGCGACATTGAGGACGAGCACGACCTGCCGACAGCGAAGCTGCGGTTGCCCGCCCATGTGATCAACCGTCTTCGGGCCATTACTCGTCCGGACAAGCCGGCGGAGAAGCCATCGTCGTGAACTCGTTGATCCGTCCGGCGGCGACGGCTTCGTAGATGCGAAGCAGACTGCGGGTGCTGTGTTCCCAGGTAAAACCGCGACGCACTCGGCTCCGTAGATCGGGAGTCGCCTCCGCCTGCAACGCTTGCTCGACGGCCCGCCGAACGGAGCGTGGATCGCTGGGATGGCAGTACCAAGCCAAGTCGTCGGAATACTCGCGGGTTCCCCCGCGGGACGTGACCACCGACCGCGCCCCGCAGCAACCGGCTTCCAGGGCCGTCAAGCCCGTCGTCTCGTACCAACTGGCGAGAACATGGACGCGACAGGCCTGGTACATTTCCTTAAGCTTGCCGACGGGTTGACGCGGCAGAATGCGGACCTCCGGCCCCGCCAACCGGCGGCAATAGGAGCGATAGTCCGGGTAATTCGGGTTGTCGCCGCCAACTAGGGTGAGCGGCACCTGGAGCGGTTTCAGGGCCTGAATGAGCAAATGCTGGGCTTTCTGCGGGTCGAAACGAGCGACGCAGAGCACGCCTTCCCGCTGTGAGTCGGGAATCGGCCGAGCGGCTTCGAAATCGGCAGAGGATGCGCGGAGGCGGTTTCCGTCGGGCAAAAGCCAGTCGCCTTCCAAGGCCCACAGGGAGCGGTCGTCTGACCAGTAGAAGGCGTCGACGCCGCTGGGCACGATGCAGGTCGGCGGCAACGTCGGCAGAAGGCGATGCAGGGCGTCCACCTCGGCGAGGCTGTTGGCGATCAAAACATCAAAGCCAGCGAGGAAGCGTCGGCTAATTTCGAGCACGTCCGTCAGCAGGGACCGCCACAGGCTCCCGCCTTGTTTCCGGACTCGCAGGGCAGCTTTGACCCGCTCCCGGAGATTGGCTGGAAGGACGGCGGCAGCCAGACCATGCCATCCCGGTCGGCCGAGGCAGTCGTACTCGTCGGTCGGCCAGTAGAGCGGTGTAAGAACCGTGGCCACGCCGGCCTTGCGGCAGTGTTCCAGCGTTTCGCACAGGACATTTGCTCGGCTCAAGTTGTGGAAGTGGACGAGGTCCACGCCGCGGAGGTCAGGTCGGACCTCGTCGCTGACCTCGACATCGTGCCCAAGTTCCTGAAGCCAGACGGCCCAGCGTTGCAACTGCACGACGTCGCCGCCAGGCAGATCGCGCCAGTCGGGCCGCAGCAACATCAAAATGCGCATCACTTCTCCCGTTCTCGCCAGTTCCGCATTTCGGGGTTTGCCATGCTAGCTGGACATCGCTTTCCGGTCCAGCCGACCCGCCATGCCCAGGAGATGACGTAAAATGGTTGCACGGCGAAACGAAGAAAACGTAGGGCTTGAGAACTCCAGGGCTTGAAAATGGTGCATCAACTGACCTCGGAACTTCTGCATCGTGCCGTAGTTTTCGCGGCCTTGTCCCATCGAGGGCATTTCCGCAAGGGCACCGACATTCCCTACATCACCCATCCGTTCCTGGTCATGACGATCCTGGACCGGCTCGGCTTTGACGAGGAGGTGCTGGCGGCGGCTTTGCTGCATGACGTTCTTGAGGACACGCCGACAACGTTTGAGGAACTGAAGCAACAGTTTGGCGAACGGATTGCCCAGATGGTCCAGGCGGTCAGCGAAACCAAAACCGACAAGCACGGAAACCACATTCCCTGGGCCTTGCGCAAACAAGAGAAGCTCGACAAGCTGCGAAACGCTTCGGTCGAGGCCAGAGCCATTGCGTTGGCCGATCTGTTGGACAATTTCCACATGACTTGGCTCGAAGAACGCCAGCTCGGTCCCGCGGTCTGGGAGCGTTTCAACGCGCCCCGGCAACAACGGTTGGAGCATTCCTGGCAGGTCATCGCTGCTTGCGAAAGCGATGACCCACGGCTGCGGCAATTATCCGAAGCGTGCCGTGACATGCTCGGCCGATTCAGCGAACCGGCTTCTCCAAATCCGTGAGCCGTTTATAATCCCGCGTTTGCCCAGTGACCGAGTGGGTCCCAGGTCAGCCAGGGAGGGCTGAGCTATTCACCGCCTTGCTTCCTTTCTATTCAGTCACCACGAGACGCGTTGGTGCCTGGCCCTGACGGCTTTGGCTGCCGGGTGTCTGGTACTCTATTTGACCGGGGCTTCCGGCTACGACTTGCTCACCGATGATGAAATGCGTTACGCCGAGGCGGGCCGACGCATGGTCGAAAGCGGCGACTGGGTCGTGCCGGAGTACAACGGGTATCCCCGTTATCAAAAACCGATCCTGTTCTACTGGCTCCAGGCGACTGCCCAGGGAATCCTCGGTTCCTCGCCGTGGTCGGCCCGGTTGCCGACGGCTGTAGCGGGAACCTTGCTCGTCCTTCTCATGGCGGCCGTGGCGGGGCAAGTATGGGGGCAGCGGGCCGGATGGTGGAGCGGCGTCGTCCTCGCCGTCATGGCCGGGATTGTCTTGCTCTCCCGCATGGTCATGACCGACATCGTCCTGCTGCTTTTCCTGCAAGCCGGGCTGGGTGCCTTTTATGTCGCTCAACTGCGGGAGCCTCCGCAGCGCGGCCCCTGGTATCTGGCCATGTGGACCGCCTTCGCCTTCGGGTTCCTGACCAAGGGGCCGATTGCCTACCTCCTGCCTTTCGCCTTTCTGGTTCCGTGGCTGGCGGTACGAGGGGAGTTGCTCGCCACCGTGCGAGAATCCCGGATCCTTCGGGGTTTGATGATCCTCCTGATTGTGGCTGGGCCGTGGTATCTGGCCGCTCACATCGTGACCGAGGGCGACTTCAGCCGCCATTTCTTCGTGACGGAAAACCTGGGCCGGTTCCTAACCAACGTCAATCCCCACGACGCCCCGCCGTTCTTGTACTTTCTGATCCTCATTCCTCTGACATTCCCCTGGGCCGGGCTGCTTCCGCAGGTCGTTCGCCATGCCTTGAGGCAATCGCTTCGAGGACCGTTCCGAGATGCCTTGCCTTTGTTACTCGTGTGGCAAGCCGCTCTCGTGTTCGTTGTGTTCACCCTGAGCCGGACGCGGGTCTGGACCTACACCTTGCCGATGCTGCCGCCGCTCGCTTTGTTGATCGGCCGATGGATCGCGGATCGTGTGGGCAACTCGTCAACAGACGCCAAGCCGATGCGACCTGCCTTGTGGGTCTTTCTCACGGTTGCTCTGCTATTGGGCATCGGAAGTGTGTTCCTCAGGGCGGAACACCTGCCGGATGTCGTTCGGGATGCGCGGCTGATCTGGCAAATCCGCTTGCTGGCTGGTCTGCTCGTTGTTCTGAGCCTTCTAGCCGTCCTCACTGATCAACGACACCGGATGACCGCGACCTTGACGCTCCTGAGTTTAGGTGCCCTTGGCTTTTACCTGACGGCAGCGTTCACGGTTATTCCGACGGTAGACGAGCTCTTGCGGAAGCCCGTACGACGTGCGGCAGAGATGATTCGCCGTCATCGGGCCAACGTCATCGTGACTTGCCACGTCCACGAATTGGGGTTGAACTTCCTCACCGGAGAGCGCGTCGTTCTGCATTGGCGAACGCACACTGCCGACGATCTGGCCGATTTCCTCCGTGGCCCCGGGCGGATCTTCGTTCTTATTGCTTCAGAGAGGTGGCATGAGTACGAGGGACTGCAACTTTACGTCTGGGACCGGAATCCACGCTTCGTCCTGGCCGCCAATTTTCCGCCAGAGTCTCTGCTGGAACCGGCCGGGAACACGGACCTCGTGACGCATGCCACGACGGCGAGCGAAGAAGAAAGGGCAGTTTCAAAGGTTCCTGGCTCCGTGGAGCGGTCTGGCCTGGATGAGTCTGCTCGGTAAAATGTAAATGCTCGGGCCGTAGCGCAGCTTGGCTAGCGCGCCTGAATGGGGTTCAGGAGGTCGGTGGTTCGAATCCACTCGGCCCGACTTTCCAGACTGTTCACGACTCCAGTCCCGCGGTTATCGTTCACCTCCGCCGACAATCCCTTGCACAGGAATGGCCGTTGAGCCTTCCTTTGTGACGATTGACTAGGCAAGATCTGATTGGCGGGGTATGCTGAGATTGCACGTCGTTTCCGCGGAGATAGGCTCATGGAGCTTTCGGCCATTCGCACGGTCTTGGCTTGTTTCGGCTTAGGCGCGGCGGTTTTTGCGGCCTTTGGTCAACAGCCTGCCTTGCGGCCTGACATGCCCCGCTCAGGCACGCCGAGTTTTGACCCGGGCGTCATCTTTGACAGCTGGGATCGCAATGGCGACGGCGTCGTGACCCGCGACGAACTCCCTGACCGAAGGGCATTGTTTCGCTTTGAGGAGTTCGTTCGCCGAGCCGGCGTCACCGATGGCAAACTTACCCGCGAAGCCTTCCTGCGCGCCTTTCACGAACGCATGGCTGAACTGACCCGCCGCAGCGTCGGCGATGCCGAACGACTCATGCGCTTCTACGACCGGGACGGCGACGGCAAGCTGAGCGCTCAGGAGCTTCAGACCACGCAACGCCTGAAAGACGAAATCCCCCGGTGGGACCGCAACAACGACGGCATGATCGACCTGACCGAGCTGCAAGCAGTCCTCGAAGCTTACGCTCAGGAACGGTTACTCGGTGTGGTTGT